>CAZRND010000030.1:0-24312 GCA_964601345.1 uncultured Acidobacteriota bacterium
TCACGCCCCGGAGCCAGGCCAAGGTGCTCGACTTCGGCCTGGCGAAGCTCGCCGTGGCGCGCCGGACCGATTCCGTCTCGGTGACGAGCGACGATCTGCTCACCAATCCCGGCGCGGCCATCGGGACGGCTGCTTACATGTCGCCGGAGCAGGCGCGCGGCGAGGATCTCGACGCCCGCAGCGATCTGTTCAGCTTCGGCGCGGTGCTCTTCGAGATGTCGACAGGCCGCCAGGCGTTTTCCGGAAACACGTCGGCCGTGATCCATGACGCTATCCTGAACCGGCCCTTTACGCTGCCGCAGCAGCCGGAACTACCCGGCGAGATGAAGCGCATCCTCACCAAGGCGCTCGAGAAAGAACGGCGAATGCGCTATCAGAACGCCGGCGATCTGCGCGCCGACTTGCAGCGTCTGAAGCGCGACACGGATTCCGGCGCCGGTAAACAAGCTTCCGCGCCGGCGCAGAAATCGGTGGCCGTTCTCTATTTCGAGAACCTGAGCGGCTCGAAGGAAGACGAGTATTTCCGCGACGGCATGACCGAGGACATCATCACCGAGCTCTCGAAGATCGAGGGCCTGAGCGTCTTTCCCCGCCCCGCCGTGATGGTCTACCGCGACCGGCCGGTAACGGCGCCCGAGGTCGGCCAGCAACTGGGCGCGGCGTTTGTGCTCGGCGGCAGCTTGCGGCGCGCCAGCAACCGGCTGCGGATCACGACGCAACTGGTAGAAGCCCGCACCGGCCGCTCGGTATGGGCGGAGCGCTACGACCGCGAGCTGAAAGACGTCTTCGAAGTGCAGGATGAGATCGCGCGCAGCATTACGCAGGCTCTGCGCATCACGCTCACGCCGCAGGAAGAAAAAGCTATTGCCGTCAAGCCCACCGAGAACACGCAGGCCTACGATTACCTGCTGCGCGGGCGGGGACACGCGCGGCGCGAGACGCGTCTGGATATCGAGTTCGCCCTGCAGATGTACGAGCGTGCCATCGAGCTCGATCCGAAGTTCGCGCTGGCTCACGCCGGCATCGCCAACGCCTGCGCCACGATGCACGAGTGGCACGAGCAAAAGGCCAATTGGATCGAGCGCGGATTGGCCGCCTGCGAACAAGCCTTCCGTCTCGAGCCGGAGCTTGCCGAGGCTCACGCGGCGCGGTCCAGGATTTCCTACGTCCAGAAGAAGTACGACGAAGCGATAGAGTTCGCGCGGCGCGCCCTCGAGCGCAAGCCTGATTGCCCGGGTGTCTATAACGTGCTGGCGCGGGCCTACTTCGCCGCGGACCGCTTCGCGGAGACCGCGGCGCTGGTCGAACGCGCCATCGAAGTGAATGGCGACGACTACAGCGTCTACATCCCGCTCTATAACGCGCTCGACCGCATGGGACAGAGCGCGGCGTCCAGGGACGTCCGCAAGCGTTGGGTGCGCACGCTCGAACAGCACCTCGAGCGGGTTCCCGAGGACGTGCGCGCCCGTATCCTGCTGGCATCCAATCACGCATTCTTTCAGGATGAGACCGCGGCCGTGCGCGAATTGCAGATCGCGATCACTCTACGTCCCAAGGATTCGAACATCCTCTACAACGCCGCCTGCGTCCACGGGCTCTTTCAGCGCAAGAAGGAAGCTCTGGACATGATCCGCAAGGCTATCGAAGCGGGCTACAGTAACTTCGACTGGCTGGAGCGCGACTCAGACCTCGCTTGTCTCCACGGCGACGCGGAATTCCAGCGCATGATCGCCGAAGGCCGGGCCGGAAAATAAAGATGGAACAGAACGTCTCCCATTACCGGATCATCGAAAAGCTTGGCGGGGGAGGCATGGGCCTGGTCTACAAGGCCGAGGACACCAAGCTGGGCCGCAACGTGGCGCTCAAGTTCCTGCCCGACGAGCTGTCCAAAGATCCGGTGGCGCTCGAACGATTCCGGCGCGAGGCGCGGACGGCCTCGTCGCTCAACCATCCGCACATCTGCACCATTTACGAAATCAATGAGCATGGCGGCCGGCAATTCATCGCCATGGAATTGCTCGAAGGCGAGACCCTCAAGCAGCACATTTCCGGACAGGCCCTGGCTCTCGAGGCGTTCTTCGATCTGGGCGTGCAGATCGCCGAGGCGCTCGAAGCAGCCCACGCCAAGGGCGTCGTCCACCGAGACATCAAACCGGCCAACATCTTCGTGACGCCCAGCCGGCAGATCAAGGTGCTCGATTTCGGATTGGCCAAGCTCGGTCCGAAGGCCGTTGACTCTGTCTCGGCGACGCGCGACGATCTGCTGACCGATCCGGGCACGACCATCGGTACGGTCGCCTATATGTCGCCCGAGCAGGCGCGCGGAGAAGAGCTCGATGCGCGCAGCGACCTGTTCAGCTTCGGCGTCGTTCTCTATGAAATGGCCACGGGACGGCAGGCCTTCTCCGGCAGCACGTCGGCCGTTGTGCACGAAGCCATCCTGAACAAAGCGCCGAGCCTGCCTCCGCAACTGCCCGCCGGGCTGAGCCGCATTCTCGGAAAGGCGCTCGAAAAGGATCGCCGCATGCGCTATCAGAGCGCGGCGGACCTGCGCGCCGATCTCGAACGGGAGAAGCGAGGCGCGGCCGCGCCGCGCGCCGAGAAGTCTGTGGCCGTGCTCTATTTCGAAAATCTGAGCGGCGCCAAGGAGGACGAATACTTCCGCGACGGCATCACCGAAGATCTGATCACCGAGTTGCTTAAGATCAAGGAACTTCGCGTCTTTCCGCGCTCGGTGATGCTGGCGTGGCGCGACAAGCAGATCACCGCGCCGGAAGCCGGCCGCCAGCTCAACGCCGCCTACGTCCTCGAAGGCAGCCTGCGGAGGTCCGGCAACCGGTTGCGCATTACCGCGCAACTGGTCGAGACGCGCACCGGTCACGGGGTCTGGGCCGAGCGGTACGACCGCGAGATGAAAGACGTCTTTGAGGTGCAGGACGAAATCGCGCGCAACATCACGCAGGCGCTGCGCATCACGCTCACGCCCCAGGAAGAAAAAGATCTGGCCAGCAAGCCGACGGAAAACACGCAAGCCTACGACTATCTGTTGAAAGGCCGTGGACACGCCCGTCGCGAGACGCGCGTGGACATGGAATTCGCCCTGCAGATGTACGAGCAGGCCATCGCGCTCGACACGAACTTCGCGCTGGCCCATGCCGCTATCGCCAACGCCTGCGCCACGATGCACGAGTGGCACGAGCAGAACGCCCGCTGGGTAGCGCGCGGGCAGGCGGCGTGCGAACGGGCGTTTGAAATCGAGCCGCAGCTTCCCGAGGCGCTGGCAGCGCGGGCGCGGCTCAATTACGTGCAGAAGAAGTATGACGAAGCCATCCAGGATGCCCGCCGGGCGATCGAGCGAAAGCCGGACTGCCCGGGCGTCTACAACGTTCTGGCGCGAGCCTACTACACGGCGGACCGCTGGCAGGAATGCGCTGCGCTGGTTGACCGGGCCATCGAGGTGAACGGGGACGATTACAACCTCTATATCCCGCTGCACAAGTCCCTCGAACGCCTCCGCCAAGACGACACGGCCCGCGAGATGCGGCGGCGCTGGGTGCGAGCCCTGGAACTGCATCTCGAGCGTGTGCCGGAGGACGTTCGCGCCCGCATCCTGCTGGCCACGAATCACGCCTTTTTCCAGGACGAAGGCGCGGCCATCCGGGAATTGCAAATCGCCGTGGCGCTGCGTCCCAAGGATTCCAACATTCTGTATAACGCCGCGTGCGTCTACGGCCTTTTCGAGCGGAAGCAGGAAGCGCTGGACATGGTCCGAAAGGCGATCGACTCCGGCTACAGCAACTTCAACTGGCTCGAGCGCGACACGGATCTGGCCTGCCTGCACGGCCATCCGGAGTTTGACCGCTTGATCGCGGAAGGCCGCGCCAAGTAAAGAGGGCCGCGTTATGACGCGGATCATTTTCATACTCGTAGCTGTACTGAGCGCAGCCGCGCAGGCGCCGCGCTTCGACGCCTGGAGAATTATCGGTCCGGGCGGCGGCGGCGCGATGTTTCATCCGACCATCAGCCCTCACGATTCCAAAGTCGTGCTGGTGAGCTGCGACATGACGGGCGCGTACATTTCCCTCGACGGCGGCAATTCCTGGCGCATGTTCAACCTGGGCGGCGGCGTCGATTTCTTCACCTTCGATCCGCTCGATACGAAGACGATCTACGCCGGAAGAAGCGGCGCCCTGTTTCGCACGACGGACTTGGCGCGAAGCTGGAACCGGATTTTCCCCGATACCACGAACCCCGGCGTGCTGAAAGACGATCACGCCGAAGAGGTCGTCGATCGGCAGATGAGAGCGCTCGAGGTAGACCCGGCGGACTCGAAGATTCTTTACGCGACGATTATCGAGAATCGCGCCGCGGCGCTCTATATGTCCTCCGACTGGGGAAAGACCTGGAAAAAGGACGCCGAGCTGCCCGGCGGAGGCCGCAGACTCTACGTGGACGCAAAATCCCCGAAGGCCGACAGAACGATCTACGTCGTGGGATCGAACGCCATCGCCTTCCGGGAAAAGGGACGCTGGACCACCGGAACGAATCCCGAAGGCGGCGGACCCGTCCGGAGTTTCTCGGGAGCCTTTCCGCCGTCCGGAGGAAGGCTCGTCCTCTACGCCACAGGACAAACCGGCCTTCACACCTCGACGGACGGCGGCTTGAAGTGGAAACCGATCGGCATGATTTCGGGTCTCTTTGGATGGGGAACGATGGAATGGCCCAAGCCCGATGTGTATACAGTGGCTGTGGCGCCGAATCGTCCCGACGTCGCTTATGTCTCCTACACCAACTTCCGCTACAGTCTCAGAAGGAAAGGCCAGCAAAACTATCTGGGAGTCGCGCGAACCACCGACGGAGGACGGAACTGGACCTTTGTTTGGGACGAGCCTCGGGACGGCGCGCCGAATATCAAGGACCCGTGGATCACCGCCCGCTTCGGTTATCGGTGGGGCGGACAGCCGCAAAGCCTGGTTGTCGCGCCGGGCGATCCGAACATCGTCTTCGGCACCGATGACGGGCGCACCATGCGCACCGTCAACGGTGGCGAGACCTGGGAAGGCGTCTATTCCCGCGCGGTTTCCGGCCGCAACGCCACCACGGGTCTCGATGTGACGACCGGCTACGGCGTCCATTTCGACCCGTTCGACCACCAGCGAATGTTTGTCTCCTACACTGACATCGGCCTGTTCCGCAGCGAAGATGGCGGCGCAAGCTGGATCAGCTCGTCGAAGGGCGCCCCGAATTCATGGGTGAACACCACTTATTGGATGGAGTTCGATCCCACGGTGAAAGACCGCGTATGGGCCGTCATGAGCGGCACGCACGACCTGCCGCGCCCGAAGATGTGGCGCAAGAATAGTCCCGCGAATTTTCGCGGCGGAGTGGTTTATAGCGAAGACGGCGGCCGCAACTGGACAACGCATCTTTCGAATCTCCCCTCGATGGCCGCAACCCACCTGCTGCTCGATCCAAAGAGTCCGCCCGCGACGCGCGTCCTCTACGTCGCGGGAATGGGGACGGGCGTCTTCAAATCGCAGGATGGCGGCAAGACCTGGGTCAAGAAAAACGAGGGCATCGAAGTCCCGCAGCCGCTTGCCTGGCGGTTGGTCCGCGACGGCGAAGGGACGCTTTACCTGATCGTAGCGAGGAAATCTGAAGACGGATCCTTCGGCAACGCCAGTGACGGTGCGCTGTTCCGTTCGACGGACGGCGCGGAACATTGGGAGCCGGTGCCGCTACCTACGGGGCTGAATGGGCCGGTCGGTCTGGCCATCGATCCAAAGAATCCGCGGCGGCTCTATCTCGCCGCGTGGGGACGCAAGGGTCCGCCGGGACAGGCGGATTTGCAAGGCGGGATTTTTCTTTCGACCGATCGCGGCGGCACGTGGCGAAACGTTCTCTCCAAGGATCAACACATCTACGATGTGACCATCGATCCGCGCGATTCCAAAATCCTATATGCCTGCGGGTTCGAATCCTCCGCCTGGCGATCGGCGGATCAGGGCCAAACGTGGAAGCGCATCCCGGGCTACGACTTCAAGTGGGGGCATCGCGTGATCCCCGATCCGGATCACGCCGGTAAGATTTACATCACGACCTTTGGCGGCGGCGTGTGGTACGGCGCTGGTGTATTCTGATTCTCCGGCATGCGCATCGCCATCGATACGGGCGGCACTTTTACCGACTGCGTCTACGTGAAAGACGGCGCATTGCGCGTGCTCAAGGTGTTTTCGACGCCGCGCAATCCCGCCGAAGCCATCCTCGGCGCGCTGGCGCGCATCGGCGCAGGAGCGAAGTCCGAGATTCGCCACGGCACCACCGTCGGCACGAACACGTTGCTCGAACGGAGCGGCGCGCGGGTCGCGTTTCTTACCACCGCGGGCTTCGAGGACGCCGTCTCGATCGGACGGCAGCATCGCCCCAGCCTTTATGATTGGTTTGCCTCGCCCGCTCCGCCGCTCGCGCCGGCGGAACTGCGATTCGGCGCGGCCGAGCGAACGCTGCATGACGGAGCGATCCTGCAGGCGCCCGACGCGGCCGAGCTCGCGAGACTGCGAGAGGCCGTTCGCGCGGCGCGTCCCGAGTCCGTGGCCGTATCGCTCCTCTTCTCTTTTGCCAACGCGGAGAACGAGCGCGCCATCGTACAGGCACTGGACGAACTCGACGTCCCCATCTCGGCGTCGCACGAGATTTTGCCGGAGTTTCGCGAGTATGAGCGCGCGTCGACCGTTCTCGTGAATGCTTACCTCGCGCCCAGAATGGGACGCTACATCGGCGATCTCGAGGCCAAGCTGCCAGGACGCCGTGTCGCGGTGATGCAATCGTCGGGCGGAATCGTCTCGGCAGGAGTGGCCGGACGCGAGCCGGTACGCACGATCCTTTCCGGGCCTGCCGGAGGCGTGGTCGGTGCGAGCGCGGTGGGGCGACTGGCGGGTTTCGAGCGAATCATCGGCTTCGATATGGGCGGCACTTCGACCGACGTGGCGCTCGTCGAGGGCGCGCTGCGGACCACGAACGAATCGCAGGTCGCGGGACTGCCGGTCGGCGTACCGATGCTCGACATCCACACCGTCGGCGCGGGCGGCGGGTCGCTCGCGAGCTTCGATTCGGGCGGCGCGCTGCGCGTCGGCCCGCAATCGGCGGGCGCCGAACCCGGGCCCCTCCGCTACGGACGCGGGACGCGGCCCACCGTCACCGACGCCAATCTGCTGCTCGGCCGCCTCGACCCGGAGCGCTTTCTCGGCGGCGAAGTTCCGCTCGACGAAGCGAGAGCAAGAAAGTTTTTTGAGACGGAGAAAGGCGCGCTGGCTTCCGTGGAAGAGTTCGCCCTCGGCATCGTGCGGCTGGCGGAAGCCACGATGGAGAAGGCGATCCGCCTGATCTCGGTCGAGCGCGGCCGCGATCCGCGCGATTTTACTCTGGTGAGTTTCGGCGGCGCAGGCGGCTTGCACGCCTGCGCGCTGGCCCGCGCCCTTCGGATTCCTCGCGTGCTCGCGCCGGTTTTCCCCGGCGCGCTTTCCGCTCTGGGCATCCTGATTTCCGACGTGGTGAAGGATTACTCCCGCACGGTCATGCTGCCGCCCGATTCTCCGGCCATCGAAAAACACTTTCGCGAGCTCGAACGGCGTGGACAGGCCGCCCTCCGCGCGGAGAAACTTCGCGGCTTGGCCGAGCGTTCGCTCGACTTGCGCTACGTCGGACAGGGTTACGAGCTGAACGTGGCGGCCGGCGCCGGATCCCTGCGGCGATTCCACCAGGCGCACAGGCAGCGTTACGGCTACGCTGACGAGAAACGTCCCGTGGAGGTCGTGAACGTGCGCGTGCGAATCACGGCGGAGACGGGAAAAGTGGACTTGCCGAAATATCCGCTGCGACACGGCAACGCCAGCCCGGCGATCCTGCGCCGCCGCCGCGCCGTCTTCGAACGCGGCGCGGTCGCGACGCCGGTTTACGACCGCGACCTGCTGCGTCCGGGCGAGCGGTTCGCAGGGCCTGCCATCATCGCCGAGTACAGCGCGACAACGCTCTTGCCGCCCAAGACGCGCGCCCGCGTGGACGCCTACGGCAACATCGTCATCGAGGTTGGGAATGTCTGATCCCCGCACTGATCCAATCGAGCTGGGCATTTTCAAGAGCGCCTTCCATTCCATTGCCGAGGAGATGGGCGCGGCGTTGCGGAGGACGGCGTTTTCTCCGAACATTAAGGAACGTCGCGACTACTCCTGCGCCGTTTTCACCGCCGAGGGCGAGGTGGTCGCGATGGGCGACCACATGCCGGTGCACCTGGGCTCGATGCCGATGTCGGTGCGCGCGGCGGTCGATACCCTGCGCCTCGAGCCGCGGGACGTCGCCATCCTCAACGATCCCTACCGCGGCGGCACGCACCTGCCGGACATCACGATGGTCGCGCCGGTCTTCGTCGGCGGAAAGCTCACCTTCTACGTCGCCAACCGCGCGCATCACGCCGATGTCGGCGGGACGTACGCCGGATCGATGGGCCTCTGCCGCGAGATCTATCAGGAGGGAGTGCGCATCCCGCCCGTGAAGATCATCCGCCGCGGACGCGTCGATTCCGAAACGCTGTCGCTGATTCTGGCGAACGTCCGCACGCCCGCGGAGCGCGAAGGCGATCTCACGGCGCAAATGGGCGCGTGCCGCATCGGCGAGCAGCGCCTCGAAGAGATGGCGGCAAAATACGGACGGACGAAGGTCGTCGCCCGAATGCGCGCGCTGCTGGCCTATTCGGAAGCGCTGATGCGCGCCGAGCTCGCGCGCCTGCCCAAAGGCGATTTCACGGCGGAGGATTTTATCGATGATGACGGGATCACCGGCGATCCCGTCAAGATTCGCGTGACGCTGCGATTCGATCCTAAGCGCCGGAGCGCGAAGGTGGATTTCCGCGGAACCGATCCGCAAGTCGCGGGCAGCATCAACGCCGTGCACGCGATCACCTGGTCGGCGGTGTTCTACGTGTTCCGCTGCCTGCTCGAGGAGGGCGCGCCGGCCGCCGCGGGACTGATGAAGCCCATCGAGGTGATCGCGCCGGAAGGCACGGTGGTCAACGCGCGGCCGCCCGCGGCGGTGGCGGGCGGTAACGTGGAATGCTCGCAGCGCATCACCGACGTCCTGTTGCGCGCGCTGTCCGCGGCAGCGCCGCAGCGCGTTCCCGCGGCCAGCGCCGGCACCATGAACAATCTCACCATCGGCGGACTCGATCCGCGCAGCGGTTCGATGTTCGCCTACTACGAAACCATCGCCGGCGGCATGGGCGCGCGGCCGGATCGCGACGGCGTCTCCGGCATCCACACGCACATGACCAACTCGCTCAACACGCCGGTCGAGGCGCTCGAGTACTTCTATCCGTTCCGCGTGCGGAAGTACGCTTACCGCGCGGGATCGGGCGGCCGCGGAAAATTCACGGGCGGAAACGGAATTGTTCGGGAGATCGAGATGCTGGTGGATTCGCAGGTGACCGTTCTCGCCGACCGGCGCCGGTTCCCGCCCTATGGACTCGAGAGCGGCGAACCGGGAGCCTGCGGAAAAACGTCCGTCATATACCCCGATGGCCGCGTCGAAAGACTGCCGGGCAAATGCAACTTACGTGTGCCGCCGGGCTCTCGCATTCGCATCGAGAGCCCCGGAGGCGGCGGCTGGGGCAAACCCGCCGGCAAAGATTAATCGCTGGCGCCCTTCTTGGGAGCTGGCGCCTTCTTCTCCATCGGCTTGCCGTCGGAGGTCATCTCGACCACGACCGTGAAGCCGTTGGCGTGCTTCAACGAGTATTTCTTGCCGAAGCCGTCGTAACGGTGATCCGAGTAGTAGAGGTTAAACGGGCTGTTCCAGGTCGCCCCGAAGTATTTCACGTTGGTCACTTGGGACGGCTTCTCCGCGTCGCCTCCGCCAAAACGAGTGAGCTTCATGTCGGCCTTGCCGTTGGCCAGCTTGGCCTCGGCGGTCTTGCCGTCCGGAGACATTTTCCAGGTAATCGCAGAGGAATCGAACTGCACGGACTTCCACTTCACGGGATAGACCTTGGTCAGGACGGCCATCATGGCATCCTTCTGCTGCGGCGTGATGGAAGGCTCGAAAGTAGCGACCAGCCAATCGGCTTGTCCCTTCGTTCCCCATTCCGGTCCGAGGTCGCCCGAGAGCCAGAATTTCAGTCCGGTCAAATCCAGGTCGCCGTATTTGCCGGCTTCCACGCGCGTCGCCATGTTGAACGTGCAGGAATGCTCGCCCGTACCCTGGTGAGAAGCGTGGTCATTGAAGTAGCAGGGGCAGAATAAGTCGCAGGAACAAGCTTCAATGTAACGCAGCCGTGCCTGCCAGCTCGGCGCCTGAGCCCACGCGCACACCGTCATTAAGAGCAATGCGATCGCGATCTTCTTCATGTCAGTCCCCCCTTCAGAGATTTACCTGCGTAGCATAGCAGAAAAGAGCAAGAAGAAAAGCAGCAGCCCGCCAAAGAGCAGAACGGCGCAGCCGAACAGGCGCCCGTGACTGGCCGGACCGCCTTGCTTCTTGCGCGCTCGTTCGGACTTCCAGCGGGACACGAGATGAGTATAGTCGAGATCAGGCGAATGCTTCGGTCAAAGGGTCGGCCTTGCGGCGCAGCGCGTCGACGGCCCGCCACATCTCCCACGCCGTCGCGAAATAGAATGAGAGCCCGCGCTCCGAGCATTCCGCCGCCAGGTCGCGGAAAATCTGGTCCAGGTCGCCGTAGAGAAGCGTCTTGTAGTTCCGTTCCTGCGCGCCGTGCGTGAAGAGCTTGATGAAGATGTCGCTGCCGACGCGCGGCGCGTGCTCGATCCAGAGCTTCGCCCGGTGGCGCGACGGCCGGTCGTATCCGGCCAACTCTCCGACCTCGAGACGCGGGAAGACAACGCGCCTCCGGTCCTGCCAGTTCAAGCACAACGGTCCTGGAATGAGCAGCAAATCGCCCTCGACGCCTCCGCCGGGAACAAGCGGGACGCCGCGCTCGTGCGACCGTGGGCGCGCGGGATCGTCGGTAGCCCAGTAGATGGTGTTGACGATCGGAGTCTGCGTCGGTTCCGGAGCGGAGGGCAAGGTATAGTCGGCATAGCATCCCAAGTCGCGCAACAGCGTAATCTCGTTGTTCAGACCGCACCATCGCCCGTCGGGCCGGGAATTGTCGAGCGCCCAGTTCCCGTGGATGAAGGAAAAAGCGATCTTCCCGTCGCGTTTGCGCAGGAGGCCGTGATCTCGAAAGAGCGTCTGCAGGAATCCGTTCATGCGGTCGAGAAAGCTTCGCTCACCGTCGCCGTCGTGATGGATATGCACTTCCACGTCGGCAATGCCCGCGGCCTTCATCTCCGCGAGCGGCGCAAGCAGGTAAGGCTGGTATTCTTCCTGCGGATAGAAAAACGTGTAACGCGGCGAGTGTCCCGCAGAATCGCGATGGCGCGCGGCGATCTCCGGCCACATCTTTCGCCAGATTTCAACCCGCTGTCGTGCGACCTCGTCGGTGGGTTTCAGCCAGCAAGGCTCGTAATGATCGGCAATCGTCAGCCAGACGCGCGCGGGCTTTGGCCCACCACGACGGCCGCGGCTCGCTTCGCGAAAGCCCGGCATCCAGAGATGCATGTTCCGGCCGGCGCCCGGAAGCCGGTCGAGCAGGCTCATGGCGCTTGCTTCTCCCTCGGAGTGCGCAGCCAGATCGCGGTCTGGCTGCCGCTGACGAAGCGCACGAATCCGAGGAACAAGGCCAGATTCATCGAGAGGAAATAATACGGCACGCTGAAGAGAGTGCGGTGGACGTTTTTCAGCTCGAGCCGGTAACCGATCCAGCCGAGGCCCGCCAGCAGCGCGCCGCCGAGAGCGCACCCTGCATAGAAGAGACTGTCGCCGCCCTCCGCCTGGAAAGCCAGGACCACCGAAGAGAGGAAGGCGAACGGCAAGGCGAAAGGCACCAGCCAGCGAATCACTTTGTGCGACCAGTAGGAGAAGAACACGCCGCCGGCGGTAGGACTCAGCAGTCGCGCGGTAAAACGCAGGGCGTGATAGTTCCCCGCGCCGATGCGGATGCGCCTGCGGAATTCTTCCGGGACTCCGGCGGCCGCTTCTTCATACGCCACTGCCTCCGGATCGTAGACCACGCAATGACCGCCGTCACGGATCCGCATGGCCACGATGAAATCGTCGATGATGGCTTGCTTCGGGAGCGGCGTAAACAACTCGCGCCGGATCGCGTACACCCCTCCGTTGGCCCCGAGCAGCAGATTCAGCCGGCTCTCCAGAAACTTGAGGAAGACTTCGTAGCGCCAGTAGAGTCCCTCGGACTTGGGTGTCCCGTCGGGCGAGACCAGCCGCAGCTCGCCGCAGACGCATCCAATCTTCGGGTCGTTGAAGTGTCGCGCCAGCAGAGTCGCGGCGTCGGCATTCAGCATCGTATTCGCGTCGGAAAAGACAACCAGGTCGCCGCTCGCCTCCTTGACCAGGCGGTTCAAAACCTCGGGCTTGCCCGACCGCTGCGCAAAGGCGCCTTGATCGAAGACGCGGACGCCGGGCACCGCGGCGGCGCGGGCGATTTCCGCCGTCCGGTCCGAGCATCCATCGCAGCCGACCAGGATTTCGAATTTCGACCGGTCGTACTCGATGGCCCGGCAGTTTTCCATCTTCTGGGCGATGACGGCTTGCTCGTTGTACGCCGCGAAGATCATCGATATCTTGGGATGTGCTTCAGAGTGAACGCGCCGCCGGTTCCCACGGCCGGCCGCGAATCGCAGGTCTCCCCACAATTGGTACAAGCTGGCCAGGATGACGAGGAGTACGGGATAAACCGCGTAAGTGTAAATCGCGAGCCCCGCGGAAACCCAGAACACCCAGATCATACTGTGTTGTGCTCGGGATCGCGGACGGGCGAGTCGGCGGGTTTCGGTTCCGCGCCGGCTTCGGAGGCGAATAGCCAAGCCTCGTCCTTTTGCAGGAACTGGGCGATCTGAGCGCGCTGCTCGGCGGTGGGCGGACGATAACCGTTGATGATGCGGCTCAACAGCGCTTCGTCGAGATGCAACGCCTGAGCCAGCCGGTTCTGCCGGAGGCCCGACTGCCAGATGCAAAGCTTGAGGTTCACGTACATAGGCGGCTCGTTACTCTTCTTCCGCGCGCGGAAAACGTTTCTTTCTCCTGGACCCTTTCACGCGCGGCTCCGCTTCGTTGTCGGGCCCATAACCGTATCCATATCCGTACGCGCTTCCATAGCGCTCAAAGTGCTTCGAACCGTTCACGCATACGCCGAGAATCTTCTTGCCGCGCAGGTTCTCAGCCGTCAGACGGAGCAGGTCTCGCTGGGTGTAGAAGGGCCGCACCACCAGCAGCACACCGTCGCTGTATCCGGTGAGCAATTCGTGGTCGGCCACCGGATTGATCGGCGGACCGTCGAGGATGACCCAGTCGAAATGGGAGCGGGCCGCTTCCATCAAACGGCCCAGGCGGCCGTTATTCAACAGGTCGGCGGGATTCTTCGAGACCTTGCCGCAGTTGGCGATAAAGAAGTTGGGAATATTCGTGGAGCGGATCACATCGTCAATCGACGCCGTCCCATCGAGATACTCCGACACTCCGGAACCTTCTTCCACCACGACCAGCGCGCCCAACGACGGCTTTCGAAGATCGGCCTCGAGCAGGAGAACGCGGGTGTTCGGCCTTTGGCAGAAACTCAGCGCCAGATTCAACGCGGTGAGCGTCTTCCCGTCTCCCGGTCCGGGACTGGTGACCAGGACCGCCTTGAGCACCTGGGTCTGGCTCAACTTGATGATGTTGGTGCGCAGCACGCGGTACTGCTCGGCAGCGAGGGAAGTCGGATTCTGGGCCACCACCGCTTTCGATCGCGGAGAAAACGAAACCGGCATCGGCTTCACGGCCCATTGTTCGGGGTGAATGATCTCTCGATCCCCACGGGGTATCACGGTGACCTGGCCGGCAGAAGCGGCAGCGGGCTGCTCTGCCGCGGTTTCCGGCTCAACGGCTTCCGGTTCGCGCGGCGCGCCGACCGGCGGCATTGGGATCGCGGAACTCGCCGCGCTATGCGTCGGAGTGTGCGCCGGCGCGGGAGTCTCCGGCATCAGCTTCTCCGCTCTCTGTAACGCTTCAAAAATCTTGCTCATAGTTTTCCTTCCCTTCCTACTGGCGGAATCGCTCCGCCCAGCGGGAAAGGATATTCAAAGTGCTTCTGCGTTCCCCATAGGAGTCCAAAACCTTGAAGGACGGCGGCTCGACTACGGCCCTCGGTCCGCCCGCCACGGCCGTCACCGGCTGCGCCGGCGAGACTTTGGGAGGCGCCGGCGTGTCCGACATCAAGTCCAGGTCGCCGCTGACTTCGAGCAGCATGGACTGGGTCACGGCCGGAGCCTGCTGGGCAAAGGCAATCAGCAGGGCGTTGTCGCAAATGCTGTTGATCAAGCGCGGAATGCCGCGGCTGAGCCGGAAAATCAGTGCCGCCGTGTCGGCCGGAAACAGGTCCGCGCCTCTTCGGCCGCACGCCGAGAGGCGATGGTCGATGTATTCGACCGTCTGCGACACGGTGAACGCGCCCAGCCGCGAGCGAATACTGATCCGCTGCTTCAATTGCCGCATGTCCTCGTTGCGGAAGAGGGCATCGAGCTCGCTTTGGCCGGCCAGAAGAATCTGCAGGAGCTTGTCGCGCGACGTCTCCAGGTTCGAGAAGAGCCGCACCTCCTCGAGCAGGGCCGGCGACAGTTTATGCGCTTCGTCGATGATGAGGGCGGTAGTGGAACCCTCGTTGTGCCGCTTCAGCAGGAAGGCATGCAGGACGCGCAGCATCTCGCCTTTCTGGCGCGAAGGCGGCGTGACGCCCAGGTCGATCAGCACATGTTCCAGGAACTCGGCGGGCTCGAGCAGAGGATGAAAAACGAAAGCACAGGAGACCTTCCGTTCCGTGAGCATGCCGAGCAAGGCATGAATGAGCGTGGTCTTCCCCGTGCCCGCGTCGCCGGTGACCATCAGGAATCCCTTGTGCGCGAGCACGCCGTACACCAGCGCCGAGAGACTCTCGCGGTGCTTGGGCGTGAAGTAGAGAAACCTCGGGTCCGGCGTTAGACGGAAGGGGTTCTCGCTCAGTTGGAAGAACGATTCATACATGCAAGAAGCCTTGGATCAACCCGCAAAGATGATGCGCGTGGCCACAAACGCCACGCCGCACAAGACCACCAGGACAGCCGAAGTTGCCAACGCTCCATAGGCCCAGTTCCGGAGCAGGTTTCGGCGGCGCAATTGGGATTCTTCCGCGGTCACCACCAGCGGAATCCGGCCCAGGACGCGCAGACCCAGTTTGCCCACTTCTTCTTCTTTCTTGACGGACTGGTCGCGCCATTCCATCAGAAAGACCATCACCAGGCCCAACATCAATCCGACGCCGAAGCTCCCGACCTGGTAGATTCTGCGATTCGGACGAAACGGCCTCTCGGGCGCGTGGGCCTGGTCGAGAATCGTGAAGCGCTCGCTCTTCTGGCGCTTTTCGAGATCGGTGAACATGTCGGCCGCGATCTTCTTCTCCTGCAACGTCCGGTAGTTATCGCGAAGGATGTTGGAGTCGCGCACCGTCTGCGACATCTCCTGCTCGCGGGCCGGCACGGCATCAAGCCGGGCCTGGAAGCCCTGCAGGTCCTTCGCGATCGCAGCCTGCCTCTGCGTGCGCACCTTGATGTCCTCGCGAAGCAGAGCCAACTGGCTGCGAACCACCGAAGACGGATCCCTCGGGTCGAGCGCCATCGAGTTGTCCTTGCCGGGGGTCTGCACCACGGCCTGGGGAGGCTGCGCCGCGAGACGAGCTTCTTCTGCGTTGATCTGCTTGTTCACCGATTCGAGTTGCGCCTTGACGCGAATCACCTCGGGATAGCTGTCGCTGTACCGCAACCGCAGTTGATCGAGATTGCTTTCGGTCAGAGTCTTTTGCGTCTTCAAACGGGTCAGCAAATCGGAACCCGGCAACGGCGCCACGCCGACCTGCACGCCGTTATCGACAGGTGCTCCGGAGGTCTTGATCGTCCCGCCCATCTGTACCAACTGCGCCTCCAGAAGAAGCGCTTGCTGACGGTAGTGGTTCAGCGCTTCGGTCTCGGCGCGCAAGTTCTGGTCCAGGCGCGTGATGTTCGACATCAGCGTAGACTCCTGTTGCGGCAGAGACCCCATATTCCTCTGTTTGAACTCGCGCAGCTTGCCCTCGACCGTGTCGAGCTGTTGCTTGGCGATTTCCAGCCGCGAGTCGATGAATTCACTCGTGCCTTCGGCCTGAGCTTCGCGCACTTTGAGGTTCTCGTCGATGAACATCGCCGCGATCTGGTTGCACACGTTCGCAATCACTTTTGGGTCGCGGCCCGTGTAGTAAATCCGGAAGGCGCCCAGGCTCATGTTGCGTCCGGCCGACTCCAGGTTGTGAACGACCTCGATCTTGATGTCCTTGCGCATCTGTTCGATGATTTCTTCCGAGGTCTTGGAGCGCTTCAGGCTTTTATACAGCTCGAAGGTATCGATGATCTTCTGTAGTCGCGTGGCGCTCATGAGCTGTTGGTTGATGGTGCTCAAGCGCCCGCTGACGTCCATCGTGACGGTTGTACTGACGAATCTTTCGGGCACCTTCTGGGGATCCACCTGGATCAGCGTTTCAGCGCGGTACTCGTCGGGCCATCCGCGGACGAAGACCGTGGTTGACGCGACCGCGAGGACGATGCAGATGATAATCCAGTGATACCGGCGCGCCAGCATGGCGATCAGGTCGTAGGGGCTGAACAGCTCCATGTCGTTCGATGGACTTGCTCCAGGGAGAAGATTCGGGTTCGTGTTTGGAATCATGATCGAGTGCCTTCCTCTAGTTCTACTCTATCAACAAGTTAGAAGTTTTGCAACAATTTGTTGTGGCCTACCGCCCACGCCCAAAAAGCACTATCTTGCCCGTCTCAAAGAGGATATAGATGTCCAGAAAGATCGATAGGTTTTTGATGTAAAAAAGATCGTACTGCAGCTTCTCGAGGGCGTCCTTCACCGAAGAACCGTAGTGATAGCGGATCTGCGCCCAGCCGGTAAGGCCGGGGGGAACACTTTGGCGCTCCGCATAATAGTTGAGTTGCTCGGTCAGCATGTCGACAAAGTGGGGACGCTCGGGACGCGGGCCGACGAAGCTCATGTCTCCGCGCAGCACATTCCAGATCTGCGGAATTTCATCGAGCCGGCTCTTGCGAAGAAACCGCCCGACCCGCGTGATCCGCGGATCATCCTCGGTGGCCCACTTCGGCCCGCTGAGCGCTTCGGCGTCCTGGCGCATGGTGCGGAACTTGATGACGTTGAAGAGGTCCCCGCGGTATCCCACGCGCTCCTGCCGGAAGAGCACGGGGCCGGCCGAGTCCAGCTTGATGGCGATGGCCACCAGAATCGAGACGGGCAGGGACACGATTGCGCCGAAGAGAGCCAGCGGGAAATCCAGAAATCTCTTGTGCCGCACCTTGCGGGCGATTTCGTGGAAGCCGTCGGAAAAGACCAGCCAGCTCGGAGGCAGCGCCGTGGTACGGATTTTTCCCGTCACCCGCTCGTAGAGAGAATGGGCATCGTCGATGGTCGCGCCGTGCAGCTTGAGTTTCAGCAGAGCCTTGACCGGCAGCTTTTTGCGGCGGTCGGAGAGCGCCACCACGACTCGCGTGATCTGGTACTGGTCGACCATCTCCTCGAGTTGATCGGTGATGCCGAGGACCTTCGGATTCACCAGGGACGTTCCCACTTCTTCCGGCGATTCTCCCAGGAATCCGATGACTTTCAGATTCAGATCCGGACGCTCATGAAGCGCCTGCACCAGGTCGACGGCCATCTCGCCGGTGCCGACCACCAGCAGGCGCCGCGGCACCTCGTAAAGGCTCGAGGCAAATCCCACCAACGTGCGCCAAGCCAGCAGCACGATCACGCCGAGGATTACGGACGCCACGACCACGTAATTCCCCGCTCCGATCATCAGGTCGGGGAGAACGAAGAAGAGCAGGCCCAGAGCCACGGATGCGCTGCCGAAGCTCTGCACCGCGCGAAGCGTGAGGCCCAGACGCGAGTCCACGACCGAAAGATCGTAAAGGTCGTAGTAGAACAGGCTGATCTGGAAGATGATGGTGATCAACGCCACTTTCCAAAGCAGTGTCTGGATATCGGAGTCGGCTTCCTGCAGGATGTATCTCGAACGGACCCACGACACCAGCGTCATGGTGGCGGTGATCCAAAGGTTCTCGGTCACCATCAACACGATGGTCTTGAGAGGAATGTAGCGGCTGAAAACCTTTAACATGGACTCAGATCACACAATACCAACAATACCAGATTAGGGCAGACCCATTTTCTCGGCCTCGAGGCGAACCTGTCAACCCCCCAAAAGGTCCATGCCGGAGCGCGCGATCCGTTCGCCGAACTCGCTGAGAACTACTTGTTTTGTCCAGCGTCACCCTGACGAGTGAAGTTCCAAACCAAGCCGATGGTCACCAGGTTGCGCTGGTAGCTGAGCAGACTGGGAGCGCCGGCAACCGTGCGCTGGCCAATCCCCTGGTCCTGATGGAAATAGCCGTAGGAAGTCTGAACGAGGAGACTCCGGGTGATCGGGATCATGAACGTGGGACGGATCGACCAGCCCGCGGCGACCTGGAGTCCATCCAGAGAGTTCAGCCACTGGTAGCCGCCGGAGAGAGAGTAGCGCCAACGATGCCCATGCGGACGCGGCGCCCATTCGAGCATCACGGAGTCGCCCTGCTGAGCTCCGGGCAGACCGCCGGCGTAGAAATCCCGCGAGTATCCGAAGTGGATCATGCTCGACTGGAGATTGAATCCCACCGAACCGTGCACGGCAGTGCTCAGCCGGGTGCGATTCCAGTTGCTGCTCATCAGGGACGGGCCCGCACCGATGCCGAACTCCCAGTGGGGCGAGGGCGCCCACGAGTAACTAAGACCCGCGCTGCGGCTCTCCGTCGTGATGCCGGCCCCTTCGCTCTCTTGATCGCTGAAGTACATTCCCACATGCTGACGCGACGTAATCGTGTGATTGTAGGAGGCTCCGAAGCTGCGGCCGTTCGTGTTGACGTCCTGCAGCAGAGTGGTCTGGGTGGAATCCGCGTGGTCGAGTGTGCGATGCAGGAAGTAGCCGGTGTTGAACGACAGGCTGTCGCGCGGCGTGAGGCTGCGCGTCAAAGTAAAAGAGGCCTGGCCCTGGAAGTAACGGTTGGCCAAAACCACGAGATCCTGGGCCATGGGCTGAAGCCCCTGCGGTTCACTGAGGATGTTCTGCAGGTCGGCGGTATTCAAGCGCGTCTGCTGCTGCACGAGGGAGGTTAGGCGTCCCTGGTCGAAGAATGTCGAGAAACGGTTGTAGGTGCCGCCGTCGATCCCAAAGCTCATCCGCCAGGCTTTGCCGCCGAATTCGTGGTCCCAGGCCAGATTCACTCGGTGATTTACTTCGGTAAAGCTGTAGGCGGACTGACGCTCGAACATCGGCGTATAGCGGAACGAGAGGAAACCGCGGCTCATCGGGATCGTCGCTCCCATCGTCGCCGATCCATTCAACATCACAGACGGGCCCTGGTTCATTCCGAACCCGGGCGTGGCCGAGAACTGGTCCTGGCCGCTCAAGGGCTGATTGGAGTAGCTCGACGTCAAGGACGCGGAATAGAGAGACCAGCGTCCCCACCGCACGCTCGACATCGGCGTCGCGAAATCCCGCGATCCCAAGGCGCGGGAATTGTTCTCCTGGGTCTTCGGAAGCGGCGCGGCCACGTTGGCGTTGGCATTGGCGTTGGGATCCGGATTCTGGGGCGGCTCGATCGGGAACTGCGCCAGGGCCGGCAGCGCCAGAACGATCAACAAGAACGCGGCGAAGATGTAGGTTCTCATGGTTTCTCCTATTTCACGACGATCGTATCACCCGGTTTGAGCGGGATGTTGCCTTTGTCCTCCCCCTTCAGGAAGGCCTTGTAATTGAACGTAAAGCGGACCTGCTTACCGTCCTCGGTGCGAAGAATCAGAATATTCTTTCCGCTGGCGTACTCGGTGATTCCTCCCGCTTCGCTGAGAGCCTGCGCGATCGTCATGGGCCCGAGCAAGGGCATCGGCCCGGGACGGCGCACTTCCCCGTGCAGGTAGATTTTGCGGCTGACAATCTGGCTCACCACCACGGTGACGTCAGGCGCGGTGATGAACTTGGCGAACTGCGTCGAAAGAGACGATTGAATCTCGAGCGGCGTCATTCCGCACACTTCCATTTCCTTCACCAGAGGAAGCGAGATTCGGCAGTCGGGCCGGACCACGACCGGGCTGCTGACCGCCGCTTCGTTCCATACGTTGATGTGCAACTGGTCGCCTGGACCGACGCGATACGCCGCCATCTTCTCCGCAGCCGGCGCGGGTTCCATTTGCGGCGCCGTCGCTTGGGCCGCCGGCTTGGCGGCCTTGTCGTTCTTGACCTTTTTTTCCTCTGGGCCGCGGCCTGACTGCGCCAGGCAGAGGGTCCCCATCACGAGGAGGGCCGAAAAGAGAAGAATGCGTTTCAAGACGTTGTCTCTCCCGAGGCAATGCTCATGCGCTGGTCCAAGCCGCACTCTTTCAATTTATACAACAAGGCCCGGTAGCTGATCTTCAGCATTTGAGCCGTGCGCTTGCGGTTCCAACGATTGTGGCGCAGAACCTTCATGATCAGGTCGCGCTCGACTTTTTGAACAGCGGATTTCACGTATTTCTTGAGCGGCACGGCGCCGTCGTCGTCGACCATCTGCTCCATCTCTTCGCGCAGACGCGCGCCCATGGTGCGGATCAGGTCGCCTTCGTTCTTCAGAATCACCAGTTGCTTCAGGATGTTCTCCAGCTCGCGCACGTTTCCGGGCCAGTGGTAGGCGACGAACATATCCATCAGCGCCGCCGAGGGCCGGGTCACCGGCTGCCCGTAGGCCTTCTGGTAGGAATGCAGGAAATGCGGGACGAGTTCGGGGATGTCGCCGCGGCGCTCGCGCAGCGGCGGCAACTCCAGGTGAACGACGTTGATCCGGTAAAACAGGTCGCGGCGGAATTGTCCCGATTGCACCGAGGCGTTCATGTCGTGGTTCGTGGCGCAAATCACGCGCGTATCCAGAGTCAGATCCTCGCTGCCGCCAATCAGCGCCATGTTGCCGTCCTGCAGGACGTGCAGCAGCTTGGCTTGCAGCGAAAGCTCCACGTCGGCGATCTCATTCAGGAAGATCGTCCCGTGGTTGGCCATCTCAAATTTCCCGACGCGCCGCGCTACCGCGCCAGTGAACGCTCCGCGCTCGAATCCGAAAAGTTCCGATTCCATGAGGGCGGCCGGGATGGCCGCGCAATTCACCTTCACAAAGGCGTTGTCCCGCCGCGTGGACAGGCGATGGATTTCAAGCGCCAGCGTCTCCTTGCCCGTCCCGCTCTCCCCGGTGATCAATACAGGAACGTCCGTAGCCGCCACCAGGTTGACTTTCTTCATCAACTCCAGGATGGCCGGCGTGCTTCCGAAGAGGAAGCGGCCGACCCCGTTTCCTACGTCAGGCGGCACTACCTGCTGTAAACTAGCCATTCACACTACTCCTCTGGACCCATAGGAGCAAGCCAAAGACCAAAACGGATACAACCGTTAAGCAACTCATTCTAAATATGTTACTAAAGGCGAACTATGGCAAGGTAGCCGAGATGGGAAGAAAACTTCTCAATAAATCCCAGATTTTTCCCTTGCGGCCCACGCCTCTGAAGCCGCAAGCGCGGACCCGCGGCCGGACCAGGGATTACTGATGTAAGTCCTTGCTTTGCGCTAAGCGCCTTTTCTAGTGTATGATAGAGCTCTAAAGAGCGGGAGCCAGGGTGGCGAATCTAGTACATTAATACGGGTCATCGAGGTACTTTCGTATCATTGACCCAATAGTGCATTCCATTTCACCATGAGGTCTCGAACGCGTTGAGTGCCGCCATAATAATGTCGTCTCCAGCACAAGCTCATGAGCCAAGGAGTAGAGGCAAGGACTCCGTTGCCACTTCAACGGCTCTCCTGCTCTTGGACCTGGAAGGCGTGGTTGTCAGCGCCAACGCCGCCGCGTTGGGAGCCATGGGTTCGGCAGAGACAGAGGTTCTTGGCAAGCAGCTATCCAGCATCTTTGAAAAGCCCGCTCCGGCACGTTTGCAGAGCTATCTCAGCCGGGCTTTGCGGGGCAGCGCGGTGCGATGCGCAGCTCGGCTCAAGAGCGCTCCCGCAGCTTCGGTCCAATTGCGCATCCGGTTGCAAGTTTCGGGCCCGAATTGTTCGGTGGAGGCCAGTTGGGTCGTTCACGAGCGGCGCGAAGGTCCGCCTCGTCCCGAGGATGGCGACCCCGGAGCGCGGCGCGCGGCTTTCGAAGCGCTCTTCCAGGCCTATCTCGAGCTGCAGGAGATCAACAAGCAGAAAACCGCGATGGTCGCGGCGGCAACGCACGAGTTGAAAACGCCGCTCGCGGTCATCAGCGGCGCTTGCGAGCTTCTGCTGGGCGGCGGGCTGGGACCTCTCGATCCACAGCAGCGCGAAATCGTGGCCCTGTCGCATCAGAATTGCAAGCGGCTTCTGAACGTCGTCAATTCCTTCCTGGATTATTCGGCGGTGGAGCAAGGGAAACTCGCTCTGCGGCTGGCCGAAGTGGATGTCGCCGATCTGCTGACCGACACAGCCAGCTATTGGAAGCGCCTGGCTCAGACCCGCGGCGTGACATTCGAAAGCCGCGTAGCGAAGTCGCTTCCGAACGTCCACGCCGACCGGGCCAAGCTGCAGAATGTGCTGAACGGACTTTGCGACAACGCTCTGAAGTTCACTCCTGCGGGCGGGCAAATCACGCTCTCCGCCGACCTGCACTTCTGGGAGCGGCGCCTGGCGATGGTTCCCGTCAACTCGGAACGCCGCGAGCGCGAAAACGAGAAGCTCAATGCCGTGTGCTTCTCGCTGAACGATACGGGACCGGGAATCGCCGCCGAGTTTCATCAGGAGATTTTCGAAGAGTACTTCCAGGTTTCGGGCGGGCCGTCCGGCGGCATGGGCCTCGGATTGTCGATCGCCCGCAAGATTATCGCCGCCCACAAAGGCAAGATTTGGGTGGAGAGCAGATTGGGACACGGAACGCGATTCAGCTTCGTGATCCCGCAGTAAAGAGAGAGGACAAGGACTCATCATGCCGCTGGCCGGCGCAGAGCTGAGCAAAAGCGCTCTGATTGTTGACGACGAAGACGATATTCGCACCGTCTTGCGGGCGACCCTGACGGCGATGGGCTTCCAGGCCCTGGCCGTCGCCACCGGAGAAGCTGCGGTCGAGCATCTTCTACGCAACCAGGCGCCTACCGTCGTGCTGCTGGACTTGAATTTGCCCGGCATGGGCGGCCTCGATACGTTGCGCCGGATTTTGGAGGTTGCGCCGGCGCAAAAGGTCGTCATGATCTCCTGCACCTCGGACGCCGAGAAGATCGTCGCCGCGGTGAAACTGGGCGCAGCCAACTACCTGGTGAAGCCGTTCACCAACGTGGCTCTCGAGGACGCCCTGGCCAAATGCACCGCCGCCGAGGATGCCGAGACCGGAGCCGACAAGGCGTCGGGCACGGGTCCCCTTCCCTTCCTCTGCTACAGCCCGGTGATGGAAAAGATTCGCGAGAACGCCACGCGCGTGGCGCCCTCCGACGTCCCTGTGCTGATTGTCGGCGAGAGCGGAGCGGGCAAGGAAGTGGTGGCGCGGTATCTGCATCACGCTTCGACGCGTTCGGCTCAAAAATTCGTCAAGGTGAATTGCGCGGCTCTTCCTTCCGACCTCCTCGAAAGCGAGTTGTTCGGCTACGAGCGGGGCGCCTTCACCGGAGCCGCCGGATCGAAGCCCGGCAAGTTCGAGCTGGCCGACAAAGGGACTCTCTTCCTCGATGAAATCGCCGAGATGCAGCCCTTCCTGCAGGCCAAGCTCTTGCACGTGCTCCAGGACGGACGCTATTTCCGGCTCGGCGCTGTGGCTCCCACGCAGGTGGACGTCCGCATTGTGGCGGCCACCAACGTCAAGGTGCAGCAGGCGCTGGCCGAGGGCAAGTTCCGGCAGGATCTCTACTACCGGCTGAACGTCTTCTCCATCGCTCTGCCGCCGCTGCGCGAGCGCCGCGAAGAGATTCCGGTGTTCGTGGATTACTTCCTGAACCGCTATGCGCCGGGAGGACAGGTGGTCATTTCTCCCGCCACTATGCAGCGCCTGGTGAAGTACTCTTCGCCCGGCAATCTGCGGGAACTCGAGAATTTCCTCCCCCGCCATGTGCTCCTGGTCCATAAGG
>CAZRND010000031.1:0-11455 GCA_964601345.1 uncultured Acidobacteriota bacterium
TGCGACTCTGTCTGCAAAAAGATCCCAAGCTGCGCCTCCGCCACATCGGCGATTCCACGCTGGTCTCCTCGACAACACTCAAGGCGCCGGACATTGAGCCGGCCAAGCCGGTGCGCGCTTGGCCCGCTTGGACCACTGCCGGCGTACTTGCGGTGGTTCTCGCCGCCGTCTCGGCGATTCATTGGTGGCCGTCGCATCCAGTGCTGAAGCCGCTCGAACGTTTTGAAGTGGAACCGCGCGGCGAGGAACTCGTCATCAACAGGCCCGGCTCCATGGTGCTTTTGTCGCCCGACGGAACGCGTCTCGTGACATTGGGTCAGAAGCCGGGTGGGCGGCAGTGCCTTTACACACGCCTTCTCGATCAAGCTCAGGCCGTGCCTCTCTCCGGCACCGAGGGCGCCTGGGATGCTTTCTTTTCCCCCGATGGACAGTGGATTGGCTTCTACAGCCTGAGCGACCGCAAGCTGAAAAAGATTTCCGTTCAGGGCGGTGCCGCGGTCACGCTTTGCGATGCTCCCAACGCCTTCGGCGCAAGTTGGGGCGAGGACGGTGAAATCGTCGCCTCGCTCTCTGGGACGTTCCTATCTCGCGTGCCTTCGGCGGGCGGCGCACCCCGGCAATTGACGAAGCTGGAAAACGGCGAGCTCGCGCATCGCTATCCGCAGTTCCTGCCCGGCGGTCAAGCAGTTCTGTTTTCGAGCAACGCGACCTCGTCTAATTTCGATCAAGCGAATATCGAAGTTCTCTCTCTCAAAACCGGCCAGCGAAAAACGCTGCAGCGCGGCGGCTACTATGCCCGGTATGTGCCCAGCGGCTCTGGCTCGGCCTCCGGCCACTTGCTCTATATCCATCAAGCGACGCTGTTCGCCGCGCCCATGAATCTCACCCGCCTGGAGTTGACCGGACAGGGCGTGCCCATTCTTGAGGGTGTGCGGAATTTCTCCGCTGGAGGCGGCGCCGATTACGCCTTCTCTCAAAACGGTACGCTCGTCTTCATGGGTGGAGGGACGGCTACTCAACAGCGGATGCTGGTCTGGTTGGACAGCGCAGGCAAGACAGAACCGCTACGCGCCGCGCTCGCAACATATATCGGACCGCGCATTTCTCCCGACGGAAAGCGCGTCGCAATGGCTGTGTTTGACGGCAATAACGCTGACGTCTATTCCTACGAGTGGGCGCGGGATACCATGCAACGCTTGACCTTCACGCCGGGCATCAATCAGTGGCCCGCCTGGACGCCGGACGGCAAGCAGATCGCCTTCACATCGAACCGCGCGGGCGGCATCGGGAACCTCTATTGGATTCGGTCCGACGGATCGGGCGAGGCGCAACGGCTGACGGAGAGCAAGAACAACCAGACGCTCCCTTCCTTCTCGCCGGATGGCAAACACGTCGCCTTCGTGGAGCAAGGCTCGGAAGGCCGCAACGAGATTTGGATCATGACCCTGGACCTGAGCGACCCCGATCATCCCAAGCCTGGAAAGCCGGAAGTCTTCCTCCGCACGGCCTTCAACGAGAGTGCTCCGGCCTTCTCGCCCGACGGGCGCTGGCTTGCCTACCAGTCAAATGAATCGGGGGCCTTTCAAGTATACGTGCGACCGTTTCCAGGACCGGGCGGCAAATGGCAAGTCTCAACGGAAAGCGGGTTGTCGCCGGCCTGGTTGCGAAACGGGCGCGAATTGCTGTTCCGAACCTTGGGCAACCGGATCATGGCTGCCTCTTACACGGCCAAGGGCGATGCGTTTCTGGCCGATAAGCCTCGCCTTTGGTCCAGCAAACAATTTGGAGCCGGGGTCGCGGCAAACTTCGATCCCTTGCCGGACGGCAAACGCATCGCCGTATCCGCCGCGCCGGAAACGCCGGGCGAGCAAACCGCCTTGAAGATTGTCTTTCTGCTGAACTTTTTCGACGAGCTGCAGCGAAAAGCAACCACAGATGGACACAGATAAACACGGATGACCCCCGGCACAAAGATCGGACCTTACGAAATCACGGGCGCGATCGGCGCGGGCGGGATGGGCGAGGTGTATCGTGCCCGCGATCCGAAACTGAATCGCGACGTCGCCATCAAAGTCCTGCCGCCGGCGTTCGCGCAGGATGCCGAACGCATGGCGCGCTTCCAGCGCGAAGCGCAGGTGCTCGCCGCGCTGAATCATCCCAACATCGCGCAGATTTACGGCATGGAAGGCTCGGCCCTGGTCATGGAGTTCGTGCCCGGCGACGCGGTCAAAGGACCGCTGGCCGTGGACGATGCCATGGCTATCGCGCGGCAGATCGCCGATGCGCTCGAGGCCGCACACGAAAAGGGCATCGTTCATCGCGATCTGAAGCCGGCCAACATCAAGGTCACACCTGCCGGTCAAGTCAAAGTCCTCGACTTCGGCTTGGCCAAGGCGATGGATGAGACCAACACCGACATCTCCAACTCGCCGACGCTCTCGATCGCCGCGACGCGCGCCGGCGTGATCCTGGGGACGGCGTCGTACATGTCGCCGGAGCAGGCTAAGGGCAAGCCGGTGGACGGACGCGCCGACATCTGGGCCTACGGTTGCGTTTTGTTCGAGCTGTTGACGGGCAAGCTTGCGTTTCCCGGCGAAACCGCCGTGGAGGCGATGGCCGCGATCATCAGCCGGGAGCCGGAGTGGTCGCTGCTTCCTCCCGGCAGTCCGGTCGAATTGCTGCGACTCTGTCTGCAAAAAGATCCCAAGCTGCGCCTCCGCCACATCGGCGATTCTGTGTTTGTCACTTCGGAGATGAAAGCCGCACCGGCCATATCGCCGTCTCCGTCTGCGAGTCGCGTACCTGGCTTGGCGGTCGCGGCACTCTCGATCGTTGCCGTCATCCTTGCCATCGGGTGGTATCGCGCGACGCGTCCCGCCGCTCCGCGTCCTCTGATGCACTTAAACATAGAAGTGGGAACAGAAGCGACGCTGGGCCGAAATCGTCAAGGGGGCATGCTGGCGATTTCTCCCGATGGAACGCGGATCGCGGTGACCTTTCGAACCGCCGACAACAAAGTGATTCTCGGGACTCGCTTGTTAAGCCAAAGCGCAATCACGCCGCTGCCGCGCACCGATTCGGCGTCGGATCCCTTCTTTTCAGCCGACGGCCAATGGATCGCTTTTTCGGCCGAGGGTAAGCTCAAGAAGATTTCGGTGGAAGGCGGGGCTGCGGTGACAATCTGCGAGTCGTCTGCCACGCGCGGCGCGAGCTGGGGGGATGACGGCAATATCGTTTTCAGTGCCGGCCCCACCGGAACGCTCGTTCGCGTTTCATCGGCTGGTGGCGTGCCTGCTCCTCTCACAAAATTCAAGCCAGGGGAGCGATCCCATCGTTGGCCTCAGGTCCTGCCCGGAAGCGAAGCCGTTCTTTTCACCCAAGGCATTCCGGCGGCAACAGGCGGTTACAGCGAATCCGACATCGAAGTTGTCATGGTGAAGACCGGCGAACGAAAGGTCATCCAACAGGGCGGCTTCAACGGCCGTTATCTCCCTAATGGCTATCTCGTCTATCTGCACCAAAGCACGCTCTTCGCCGCTCCCTTGACAACGACAGCGCCGCCTGTTCCCGTTCTCGAAGACGTGGCCAGCAACACGACGGCCGGCGGCGAGTTCGCTTTCTCGCAAGGCGGCGCATTTTTATACCAAACCGGTGGAGCTACCTCGAGTCCATTTCAAATCTGCGTCATTGAAAGCGGCGGCAAGCGAAATCCCTTGACACCCACCGGGTTCTATTTGCATCCGCGCTTTTCGCCCGACGGCAAACGCGTGGCCTTTGTGACTCGTGGCGCCGGCCAGGGAAACGATATCTGGGTCAAAGATTTGGATCGGGACGCGGCCCCGTCTCGGCTCACTTTCCTTCCCGGGGCGAACCGGTATCCCGTCTGGACTCCGGATGGCAAGAACATTATCTTCGAGTCCTCGAACCCTGGAGCGCCGGGCATTTATTGGATTCGCGCCGATGGTTCCGGCGAGGCAGTGCGCCTTATCGACGACAAGGTCGCCAATCTCCCCTCTTCCGTCTCGCCCGACGGCAAGAGGCTGGCATTCTTCGGCGGCGGCAGCAATAACGATCTCTTCACTGCCGCAATTGAGGGAGACTCTCAACACCCGCGCATGGGAAAACTGGAGCCGTTCCTCGGTACTCCGTTCACGGAAGTTTCGCCCGTCTTTTCGCCCGATGGTCGCTGGCTGGCCTACTCTTCCGACGAATCGGGCGCGCAGGAAATTTATGTCCGCCCCTTTCCCGGCCCCGGCGGCAGGCGCCAGATATCGAATGGCGGCGGGCGTTGGCCGGTCTGGCCGGCGAAGGGGCAGGCGCTGTTCTACATTACGCCGGGGGACCATCGCATCATGTTCGCCGGCTACACGGTTAAGGGCGATACATTCGTCTCCGACACGCCTCGCCCTTGGACGGAAGTGCACGGCGCCGACCAAGGGATCAACACCGCCTTCGACGTGTCTCCCGACGGCAAAAGGGTCGTAGCAGTGGCCGTCCCGGAAGGGGAAGTACAAAAGCCCATGACGCACCTCACGCTGCTCCTGAATTTCTTCGACGAGCTAAAAAGGAAGACTTCGAAGTAAGGCCAGGCTCATTTTGTCGCGAACGGGTTGATGACCCGAACGCCGCCGATCACCGAGCCGTCGTGTAGGTCTTCGCTATAGAGCACCGCGCAACCAGCCACACGGGCGGCGTGCACGATCATAGCGTCCCAGAAAGAAAGGCGATTGAGCCGGTGCAACTCAATCGCCGCGATGACGTCTTTCGCGGTGAAATAGACCAAGCGACAATGAGAGAGAAGCTCAACCTTCCGTTGAGCAAGGTCCGCCGCAAGGCCGAGTTTCCGCGTCACCGTAACAAAGTATTCTTGCAGTACTTGGAGGGAAAGGACGGCCGTATTCAGCCGCTGGTGCTCCTGGAACACGGAAATTGCCGCATTCTGTTTGTCCGGCGCGGCGGCATCGTCGCAGTATACGAGGACATTGGTATCGAAGAACGCGAGTTCGCTCATCTCAACTTAGCGGCGCTCGTGGATCTCGTCGCGATTGAATTTCCACCCGCGCGAGTTGCCCTTCGCCTCGCGCGACAACCTTTCCCACTCCTCCGCGTCGGCCTCCGGCTTGCGCATTCCGGCTAGCTGCTCCAAGTACTCCCGGACTAGCTGGTTGACGCTCGTTCCTATGGCCTCGGCGTGGCGGCGTGCACGCTTCACTACCGCATCATTAACGGATAGCGTGATATTCATACACACATAATACGTGTACACGTATTATGTGTCAACAGTAGATCGTTGCTTCCTACTTCTTCTTTGCCGGTGCGGTGGGCGCGGGGGGCGTCTCGCTGCTCGGCGGGACGATCTTGTTCAGCCGCATGTAGGTCACCAGGTTCCCGTAGTGCTCCATGCCGTGCGCCGTATTGAAGCTGATCAGTCCGAGCTTCGTCTTCGGTCCGCGGAACTGGACGATGTCGGTGGAATTCGCATCGGTCAGGCCGGCATACGCCGCATCGCAGAGAGCAAAAGACTCGTTCAGAGCCGCCGTTATTGCGGCTTTGGTCGTGGCCGTCTTCTCGACATCCTTGCTGACACCCTTGCCGTCCTTCACCGTTCCGCAAAAGAAGTTCTGCGCGTCGGCGATGTGCGCCAGGATCTGCCCCATGCTGCGTACTTCGTCCGTGGCCCGATACGCATACTTATCTTCGGGGACCTTTTCGGCCGTTTTGAGAACGCTATCTTTCATCATGCCATAGAAGGCCTTCGCGCTACCCACCTGCGGATTCGCGGGAGGCGCGGGCGCGGTTTGGGCGGCCGCGGAGATGGCAAACACAACTAGACCTGATAAGAAACGTGCACGCATAGTCCCCTCCTGAAGTTGATGATCTGAGATAGAATATCAGGTTCCGACTTATGGCTACGGTCAAAGTAACGCTCCCCGATGGAAGCAGCCGCGACGTCGCGCAAGGGACGCCCGCGCTCGAAGTAGTTCGTGCGATCGGGACGCGACTGGCCGATGCCGCGGTCGTCGTCAGCCTCAACGGCACACTGGCCGAGGTCAGCCGGCCGCTCAACGAAGACTGCTCCCTGCGCGTGCTGACCTCGCGCGATCCCGAGACGCTCGAAGTCTATCGCCACTCGACCGCGCACTTGCTCGCGATGGCGGTGCAGGAGCTGTATCCCGAGACGAAGCTGGGCATCGGCCCGCCGACCGAGGAAGGCTTCTTCTACGATTTCGAACGGCCCACGCGCTTCACTCCCGAGGATTTGCCGAAGATCGAGAAGAAGATGCAGGAGATCGCCGAGCGCGATCTGCCTTACGAGCGCGTTCTCATCCCCAAGAGCGAAGGACTGAAAAAGTTCGCCGCCATGGGCGAGAGCATGAAGTGCGAGCTGATCGACGAGAAGTCCGGCGACCCGATGCAGTGTTACACCATCGGCCCGGCCGCCGATCCGAAGTGGATCGATTTTTGCCGCGGCCCGCATGTCCCGTCGAGCGGGCGCATCAAGCACGTTAAGCGGCGGGACATTGCCGGCGCCTAATGGAAGGGCGACGAGCACCAGTAGCAGATGCAGCGCATCTACGGAACCAGCTTCTTCACGCGCAAGGAACTCGATGAGAACCTGACGCGGTTGGAAGAAGCGCGCCAGCGCGACCATCGCAAGCTCGGCAAGGAGCTGGACCTGTTCAGCATCCAGGAAGAGGCCGGGCCCGGCCTGATCTTCTGGCATCCGAAGGGCGGCTTGATCCGCAAGATCATGGAAGATTGGATGCGCGACGAGTACCTGCGCCGCGGCTACGACCTGGTCTTCACACCGCACGTGGCCAAGATCGATCTGTGGAACACGTCGGGACACACCAACTTCTTCCGGCAAGGGATGTTCCCCACGTGCAAGCTCGAAGACGTGGAGTACCAGCTCAAGCCGATGAACTGCCCCGGCCACATCCTGATTTACAAGGATAAGCTGCGCAGCTATCGCGACCTTCCGGTGCGACTCGGCGAGCTCGGAACGGTCTATCGCTACGAGCGGAGCGGCGTGATGCACGGCCTGCTGCGCGTGCGCGGATTTACGCAGGACGATGCGCACATCTTCTGCACGCCCGAGCAGATCAAGGGCGAAGTGCTCGGATGCATCGACTTCGCGCTCAGTGTCCTCAGGACCTACGGATTCGAGAAGCAGATGGTCGAGCTCTCCGCGTGGGACGGCGGTGCATCCGGCAAGTATGACGGTACCGCGGAACAATGGGACCTTGCTCAGTCCGCGCTGAAGGAAGCGCTCGATGAACGCGGTCTTCCCTACAAGGAGATGCCGGACGAAGCGGCCTTCTATGGACCGAAGATTGACGTGAAACTCGTGGACGCGATCGGGCGGCTCTGGCAGTTGAGCACCGTCCAGTTCGACTTTACGCTGCCGCGACGCTTCGGCCTCGAATACGTCGGCGAGGACGGTCACAAGCACCAGCCTTTGATGGTCCATCGCGCGCTCTACGGATCGGAAGAGCGCTTTTTCGGCGTCCTGATCGAGCATTACGCGGGCGCCTTCCCGTTGTGGCTCGCGCCGTTGCAGGCCGTCGTGTTGCCGATCAGCGAGAAGCACAACGAAACGGCCCGCGCCGTGACCAAGCAGTTGAAAGATGGCGGCTTGCGCGTCCGCCTGGACGACCGCAACGAGAAGGTGAACCTGAAGATTCGCGATCACCAGCTCCAAAAAGTCCCGTACATGCTTGTCGTTGGGGATCGCGAGGCGCAGAACGGAACCGTAAGCGTCCGCCACAGAAAGAAAGGCGATCTCGGCCCGCAGCCGGTGGCGGAATTCCTGGCCAAAGCCCGCGATCTCGTGGAGCGCCGCGTTTGCACGGACGAGAACTGAAGCCATGATATACTTGCAAAGCCTTTTGAGTTCCCCGACACCCGAGGAGGAAACGGTTTATCGCTGATCGATTTACGCGCATCAATGAACGTATCCGTGCCCGGGAACTAAGGGTGATTGGGGATGACGGATCGCAGCTTGGAATCCTGCCGCCGTTCGAAGCGCTGAAGCTGGCGCGGGAACGGGGGCTCGATTTGGTGGAGATCTCGCCCACGGCGCAACCGCCCGTGTGCAAGATCATGGATTACGGCAAATTCCTCTACCAGCAAAGCAAGCAGCAGCATGAGGCGCGCAAGCATCAGCGGAGCGTGGTCGTCAAGGAAGTGAAGTTTCGTCCCAACGTGGACGAGCACGACTACGATTTCAAGAAGAACAACGCCGTTCGCTTCTTGACGCAAGGGGACAAGGTCAAGGCGGTGGTTCAGTTCCGAGGCCGCGAAATGACCCACCAGGAGATCGGCCGTCAGGTGATGCAGCGGCTGATCCAGGATTTGACGGAAGTCGGCGCGGTGGAAAATCGGCCGCACATGGAAGGGAATATTTTTACCGTGATTCTGGCCCCCATCCGGAAGAAATCCGGCGGGCACGCGGCTCCGCCGCCGAAAACAACCTAGGAAGAGTTCATTTATGCCCAAGATGAAATCGCATCGGGGCGCAGCCAAGCGCTTCAAACGAACCGGCGGCGGAAAGATCACGCGACATCACGCCTTCACCCGCCACATTCTGACCCACAAGAGCAAGGGGCGGAAACGCGGCCTGCGCAAGTCCGCGGTGGTGACCGGCGGAGAAGCCAAGCGTCTCGACCAGATGCTGCCGCGGTAGCTATCCAAGTTTAGGAGAAAAGAACGTGCCACGCGTAAAACGAGGGACCAAGCGCCGCCAGCGGCGCAAGAAAATACTGGCCGGCGCATCGGGATATTTTCTCAATAAGTCGAAGCTCTACAAAGCCGCGCAACAGGCGGTCCAGAAGGCGGGACGTTATGCCTACAAGGGCCGCCGTCTCAAGAAGCGCCAATTCCGCTCCATGTGGATCGTCCGCATTGGCGCGGCTTGCCGCCTGAACAACCTGAGCTACAACCAGTTCGTCCACGGTCTGAAACTGGCCGGCGTCGAGCTCGACCGCAAGATGCTGGCCGACGTGGCCGTCAAAGATGCGGCGGGGTTTGCGGCGCTCGCCGGACAGGCCCGCACCGCACTGGCCGGCGCCAAGGCCTAGGCCGTGCCGGCCCAGGCCAAAACGCAGCAAACCTTCCAGGAACTGGGCATCGGCGATGAAGCCGCAGTCGAGGCTCTGGTCGGCGAGTTGCGCGCCGACCTGGAGGCCGACCTCGCGACAATCCATAATGCGGAAGCCGCCGAGCAGTTTCGCGTCCGTTGGCTGGGACGCAAGCAGGGACTGCTGGGCGCGGCCAACGATCATTGGCTGAAGTCCTCTCCCGGCCCGCTCAAGCGTTCGATCGGTCGCCTGCTCAACGAACTTCGCGCGCGCGCCGAAGGCTACTCCGTGGTCCAGCTCGCGCCGACCGCGACCCAGGCTCTGGACGTCACGCTTCCCGGCAAGCGCCGCAAGATCGGGGCGCGCCATCCCATACGGATGGTCCATGACGAGATCGAAGAGATCTTCTTCTCCATGGGCTACTCGGTCGAAACCGGACCCGAGATCGAGACGGACTATTACAATTTCGAAGCGCTGGGATTTCCGAAGGACCATCCTTCGCGCGACACGCAGGACACATTCTTCATCGGCACGGGCGACTACTTGCTGCGGACGCACACGTCACCTGTGCAGATCCGCACCATGGAGAAGCGCCGGCCGCCGCTCCGCGCGGTCGTGCTCGGCAAAGTCTATCGCCGCGATGCATTCGACGCCTCGCACTCGCCGATGTTCCATCAGATGGAGTGCTTTGCCGTCGATACCAACGTGACGCTCTGCGACTTGAAGGGCACGCTGAACGAGTTCATTCACCGCTTCTTCGGTCCCAAGGTGAAGACGCGCTTTCGTCCGAGCTTTTTTCCGTTCACCGAGCCGAGCGTCGAGCTGGACATCAGTTGCCTGATCTGCGGCGGCTCGGGCTGTCCGGTCTGCAAACGCACCGGATGGGTGGAGCTGCTCGGCAGCGGCATGATCGATCCGAAGCTCTACGGCTTCGTCAACTATGACGCCTCGAAATTTTCCGGATTCGCATTCGGCGTGGGCCTCGATCGCCTGACGATGATGAAATACGGCATCGACGATATTCACCTGCTCTTTCAAGGGGACACGCGGTTCCTCCGGCAGTTCGCATGAAGATCCTGACGCAATGGCTGCGCGAGTTCGTCGACGTACCTGCCGACAACCGGCAGATGGCCCGCGACCTGACCATGGCCGGGCTGGCCATCGACGCCGTGGAGACGGCGGCGAACGGCGAGACGGTCTTCGACGGCGACATCGGCGGCAACCGCCCCGATGCGATGAATCACTACGGCGTGGCGCGGGAACTCTCCGTGATCTACGACCGCGATCTGCAACCCTACCGTCCCGGCGTGAAAGAGATCTCCAGGCGCGCCTCGAGCGCGGCGACGATCGAAATTGTCGACGCCGATTTATGCCCGCGCTACTCGGCCCGCGTCGTGGAAGGCGTGAAGATCGGGCCATCCCCGGATTGGATGGTCCGGCGGCTCGAGGCCTCCGGATCGCGTTCCGTCAACAACGTCGCGGATGTCACCAACTACGTGATGCTCGAGATGGGACAGCCGCTGCACGCCTTCGATCTCGACAAGCTCGCCGGTCACAAGATCGTGGTCCGGACCGCCCGTCCGGGCGAGCGCCTGAAAATGCTCGACGGAGCCGAACACGCCTTCGCGGCGGAACACCTGGTGATCTGCGACGCGGAAAAGCCGGTGGCGATCGCCGGCGTGATGGGCGGCCTCGACAGCGGCATCAGCGAGCGCACCACGCGCGTGCTGATCGAGAGCGCCTGGTTCGATCCGCGCTCGGTGCGCCGCACGGCGCGCCACTTCGGCATGCGCACGGAAGCGAGCCACCGCTTCGAGCGCGGCACCGACATTGCCCTCACCCCGACCGCCGCCGATCGCGCCGCGGAGCTCGTCCGGGAGCTGGCCGGCGGCGAGGTTCTCGCCGGCGTGCTCGACGATTACCCGAATCCGCGCCAGCGTGCCGCCATCGAGTTGCGGCGCTACGAGCTCGATCGCATTCTTGGACTGGCGGCGCCCGCCGCCGACGTCCTGCGAATCCTGCGGCGCCTTGGCTTCCGCGCCGATGAGTTGGGTTACGGACGCTGGAGCATGGTTCCGCCCACCTACCGGCTGGATGTCGAGCGCGAGATCGACCTGATCGAAAGAAGCGGACGCCACTCAGGCCCGGAACAATTTCCCCACATCGCGAGGACCCGTGGCCGACGGGCACGCCGCCGACCACGACCGGCAGTTCCTCCGGAATCGGCACGAACGGAATGCCGGTGGAGCTACCGCGCGGAGGCGGCGCGGCTCGCGCACGACATCGGCGTCTCCGTCTTCGCGCCGATCGACGGGATGACGCCCACCTCGCTCGGCCCGGCTCAGCTCGCGAAGACGGAGACGCCGATGTCGTGC
>CAZRND010000031.1:11465-24230 GCA_964601345.1 uncultured Acidobacteriota bacterium
ATGTCGAGCGCGAGATCGACCTGATCGAAGAAGTCGGACGACACTATGGCCTGGAGAAATTTCCCGACCGGCTGCTCGCCTGGGCCGGCAAGGCCGTGCGAACGCCGTCATGGACGATGGAGCGCGCCGCGCGCGAAACGGCGCGGGCCCTCGGCTACGACGAGAACATTTCCATCACGCTGACCTCCGCCGCGGTTGCCGCGCCCTACTCGTCCGCGCCGCCGGTGGCGCTGACAAATCCTCTGGGCGAGGAAGCCGCCGTCCTGCGCAACTCGCTCGTGCCGGGCGTCGCGTCGTCGATCGAGTGGAATTTGAACCGCGGCGTGGAAGACGCGCGAATCTTCGAAGTGGGAAGCGTCTACCGCGCGGCCGAGAGCGGGTTTGAGGAACCGGTGATGCTCGGCATGGCCGCGAGCGGCATCGATTTTCTGGATCTCAAGGGGGATGTAGAGACGATCCTCGATCTCTTCGTTCACAAGACGCTGACCTTTGAGGCTGAGACCGGCCTCGGCTATTTCCAATCCGGACGCGCGGCGCGCGCCGTGATGGACGGCGAGCCGGTCGGAGCCTTCGGGGAATTGCAGAAGGACGCTCGGCGCCCGATTCTGGCGGCGGAGATCCAACTCGGCCGTCTGTTTGCGAAGGGTCTGCGGCGTCCCGCGTTCGAGGCATTACCGCGCTTCCCGGCGGTCGACCGCGATTTCTCGCTGCTCCTTCCGGAAGGCACAGTTTTCGGCCAGATCGAAGTGGCCATCCGCGCCCTGGGACTGGCCGATTTGCGCGAGATCACGGCGGTAGAGATTTTCCGCGGCGGGCAAGTGCCCGAAGGAAGGTACAGCCTGCTGTTGCGCGTCCGCTTCCAGAGCAACGAGCGGACGCTCGCGGACGCCGAGGTGAATCAAAGCGCCGCGACGATCGTCGCTGCGCTCGAGAAGAATTTCAACGCCGTCTTAAGGACGTGATTTTAACCACCAAGACCAGGTGTTTATCGCGCGAACCTAGCTCAGGTGCCCCCTCTCGATGTGGTAGTGATGCGTGGCAATTCGCTCCGCTCCCGGGTGTTGCTCAGTGAGCACGACTGCCGCTCCGGGTCTCTGGCTGATCCGATGGATTTGGTCGAATGTCTCTTCGACGAGGTCCGGTTGCAGACCGCTCGTTGGCTCGTCAAAAAGCAGCAACGGCGCGTGAGCGTGGTTCCCATTCAATCCGCGAGTCAACGTTAAAACGATAGCGAGCATTTGCCGTTGTCCTCCACTTAGAACGCGTGCCCGCGAAGTCCATTTCCCCTCCAAGGCCGGGAAGGTTTTTAGGATCTCCGTCACCGGGTCAGTCAGTTGTTGCTTATCCGAAGAGCCGGAAATCAGTCTAAAGTGATCCGAAACCCTCATTGAAAGGAAGGCCGGGTCCTCCTGCGGCATGTATACGATCCCAAGGCGCGCCCGATCAACCCCCTGAAACTTCGTGATGTCACCACCTCCGTACCGCACCGATCCCGATAAAACGCGGGATTCGCCAATGCCGGAGATAGCCCTTAGAAGAGTCGTCTTTCCGGCCCCGTTAAGACCTGTCACGAGCACGATGGAGTTTTTCGGGATGTCGAGATCGACATCAAAGAGAACCTGGCCGCGCGCTTGGTAGTCCACACCGAGTTTCTCAAGAGACGCTACTAGCTCGACTTGCCCGTGCGCGCGGGTCTCTCTGACTGCCATTGCAGGCACACCGTTTCCGAAGTAAGAAGCGTGAACCTTGGTACTGCCGATGACCTTCCTATAGGGGCCTACAATCGGTCGGTCGTCGAAGTCGCGTGCGATGGTGCCAGACTGCATAAACAACACTTCGTCACAAAGGCCCTCCATGAATCGGAACTGATGCTCGACGATAATCATTGTCCGAGCGCTAGTCGCCCGGAACCCTCTCAACAACTCATAAATCTCGTCAGACTCATCCTTGGCTAGTCCTGACAAAGGCTCATCGAGAAGGAGGATCGATGGATTCCGGACCAGCGCCCTTGCCAATTCAACCTTCCGTTTGAGTCCGAAGGGCAAGGCTGCCGCTTTCGTGGTCCACATGTCACGCGGAAATCGGACTTGGTCGAGAGCCGCAACAGCAGCATGACCACTTTCGTCGTGCTGACGCCTGCGAGAGCGTGGAAGTGCGAGTATCTCGGCAATGAGGGCTTTCGAGTCCTGCGGATAGAGCGCTAGCACTACGTTCTGAAATGCGTTGAGGTCATCCACCAACTTTACGCGTTGAAAAGTACGGGCAACCCTCCAACGCCATTGACGTCCCAGGGACCGTTCGCTCTTGGCCAAGGGCGCGATCCCTCCAGAGGTCACTCCCAGAACCCCAGACAAGACGTTGATCAAAGTGGTCTTGCCAGCTCCATTGTGCCCGATGAGGCCGTAGATGATGCTCGGCTCGAACCTGAAGCTGAATTGGTCGAGCGCGCTGAGGCCTCCAAACTTCCGACTGACATTTGAGACAGTGACACCGAGCTGAGCCGTATCGACGTTGGCAAGCGGGTGGCCCTCAGCAGGGGGAACAGGTGTCGCGAAGCGAAGCCAATTGCCCGACACCAGCCCCTGCTCACGCATGAGGACGACGACTGCCATCGCCAATCCGTAAATCGGAAAGCGCAGTTCCTGCAAGTCTCGAAAGACCTCGGGGAGGGCAGACAGAGCGCAGGCACCGAGTAATACCCCAGCCAAATTCCCCCGAATCCCACCGCCGAGAGTCACCATCGAGAGAATGATTACAGACTCGAAGAACACGAAACTCTCCGGCGACACGAAGCTCTGTAACGAAGCGAAAAAAGCACCACAGATAACCGCGATGTTTGCTCCCAGGCAAAATGCCAGCAATTTCAAAAGAACCACGTCGTGACCCAGTGCCCGAGCCAAGTCTTCGTCAGTACGCAACGCGCACCAAGCCCAACCAATTCGACTCGTAGCAACGCGATGGCAAAACCACACCACTGTGGCGAGGAGGACCAGTCCCAAGAAATACATCTCGATCGGCGTCGATAGAGTCTTGCCGAGCCAGGGACCTGGGATATTACGAATGCCCTCTGGACCGTTTGTGAGCGAGGACCAATTGATGGCTATCAGCCTCACAATCTCGCCGAAACCGAGCGTCACGACGGCGAGATAGTCACCCCGAACCCGTAGTGTTGGTAAGCCCAGTAGAATTCCGCAACAGGTTGCGAGGAGAATCAAGAGGGGGATCTGAAGGAGGAACGGAAGTCCGGCGTATCTTGCCAAGAGGGCATAACCGTATGCACCAATAGCGAAGAACGCAATGTAGCCCAGGTCCACGAGTCCAGCGAGACCAGTCATCAGGTTGAGTCCCATGCTCAAAGCCATGTACATAAACACCAGAGTGATCACGTGGAGATGATACGAACTTGCGTCCACTAGCGGCAGACAAACGGCCGCCAAGAGAAAGAAAGGCGCAGCGCTGGGCCATCCCTTATCGGTCACTACACCTACTAAACGCCTGAGCCTCTTCATTGTGTATCCCCATCACCGAGTAGGCCATGCGGGCGCACGAGCAGCACGGCGATTAGGAGAAGAAATGCGTAGCCGTCCTTGTAAGCAGACGAAATATAGCCGGAACCTAAGCTCTCAGCAAGACCAAGCAACAAGCCAGCGACGACTGCGCCTCGGACATTCCCTAAGCCGCCCATGATGCAGGCGGTAAAACCCTTGATCCCTGGCAGAAATCCCATGTCGTATCGGGCAACCCCATAGTAGATGCCCATCATGACTCCAGCAGAGGCAGCCAGCAGCGAAGCGGCTACGAAAACCGCACGCAGAACGGTTGCGACCGCAATCCCATTAGCTTCCGCCAATTCTCTATTGTCCCGCACAGCGATGATAGTCAACCCGAGTCGAGTTCTCTCAACGAACAACACCGTGGCCGTTCCCAAGACCGCGATCGTTGTGAGAAGAACAAGCTGAACCGGAGCGATTTGCAAACCAAACAACCCGAGCGGGTCAACGGGTATGAGACGTGGAAACACAACATCGGATGACGATACCAACAATCGGAGCGTGTTTTGTATCAGAATCGATACGCCGAGAGACGCGATAAGGCCCAGCAAAGCAGGTGAATTCCGCCTGAGCAATGGCCGGAAGAGAAGGCGCTCAAGGGCTAGCCCACCAGCACAGCTAGCCAATGCCGCTCCGACGAGCATCGCCAGAATGCGAGAGTTGCTCGGCAAGCCTGCGCTAAGGGTCCAACCGCCCAGTGCCCCCATACAACCAAGTGTGATGAGTTCTCCCTGCGCGAAGTTAACGATACGTATGACGCCGAAGATAAGTGAATAGCTGAGCGCGAGCAATGCATAGACAGCACCCAGGGCCAACCCATCCACGATGTATTGCGCAGTCATAGTTTCCTGGATTTTGAGATTCAAGCACCCGCGGAGAACGACTCGGCTACCGATTCGGCGACAGAGGCGGAGAGCGCCTCAATCGCGAAGTCCACGTCAGCCTGGGTATTCCATCTATCCGAAAAGGCCAGACGGAGCACAGTCTGCGCAGGCACCTGGGCGATGAGCGCTGCCGGGATGATGGGCTCGTGTACGGTGCAGTTCACGTGTCGGCTCTTCAGACGCCGATGGATCAGATGATTCGAAGGCCCAAAATCGAAAGCAACGATGCCCGTCCGATAGTCACTAGTGGACGTCGAAACAAGAAAACGGCAGACGTGGCTGTGGTTCTGCACAAGCTTCAAGAAAGCACCGGACAACTGCGAATTCCGGTTTTTTAGGGCGTCTTGTTGACGGGTCCCGAACCAATCAAAGAGGGCTCCATGCGCAGCTGCAACGGCGAACGCAACGATTCCCGACTTCGTGCATGAATGACGCTCCCTAGCGTACTCCTGGGCTGTCGCGAGCGGATTGAGCGTGAGAGGTAGCAACTTCTCAACATGTTCCGCCTTTGATGCGAACAAAAACCCGACGTTGTTAGGCCCTTGTAACCATTTATGGGTGTCGCCCATGTAGAAATCGCAATGTTCACGTGCAAGGTTGACATCGACTTGGCCAAGAGCCTGTGATCCGTCCACAGCAACCAGCACATCCGGGTTCGTGGTCTTCACGGCATCAGAGATTTCACCGAGCGGTAGGAGGAGACCGGTCCGATAGAGCACATGACTGAAGAACACCAGTCTGGTGCTGTCGCTCATGGTGTTTATCACTGCGTCTCTTATCTCCATTGGGTTTGAGCAATTGCGGATCGGCGCGATCTTCAACTTATAGCGATAGTGGAGCAACTCGTACAAAATCGGAAACTCGCAATCGGTCACGACGATCTCATCACCTGGGTAGAGGATGCTTTCGTTCCGAGTCATGCCAAAGGTCTGCGTTAGCAGTTGAAGAGCAGCGAGCGTTCCGGTTGAGAAGACGACATTGTTGACTGCCCGCGTGTGAAGCAGTTTTGCGACAGCCACTCTCGTCTTCTCAATATTGCTCCGAAGCTCCTGCCAGCCTCTGCCGTTGTCACTGGTGAATCTCTGCTGACGCTCCAGCCATTTGCGTTCCGCGAGTCCGCGAGCCCGCTGAGGATTTAGATCGGCAGCCCAGTCAAGATATACGCCCCGCAGTTGAGCATTCTTTTTGCTCATAAATGGTCCTCTTTCTTTTCAGTGGGTTCGGTCGCGAATCGGAGCAGCAAGGGCGCTTGTTGGGAGGGGATGAATGGTTTGCGGAGGTAACCTTGAGCAACGCCCTCGTCCATCAGCCTCTCAATAGCCGCCCCAACTCTTGATCCGGGCACGGCCACATCATGAATCGTTAACAGGACGGCTTTTATACTTCGTTCGCGAAGCAAAGGGCGCAGTTCACCTAGCAGGCTCAATCCATACATCTGGTCAGTTTGGCCAGATGCGTTATCGCCGCTCCACAGTTCAACATCCAGCAGTAAGAGATCATAGCCTGCAGTGTTGATCGCGTTTAGAATGTCAGCCCGCGAGAGGAAACAGCCTTCGGCGCTGAATCGCTCATCGCGATTCAGGCATTCGACGATATCATCCCGCTCAGCGGGTCGATCATCTGCAAAAAGAACTCGAACCCTGTTCATCTTCGTCACTCCTCTTTGGCGGAAACCCTGGTAGAATCACACGCAAGCGACTTCCGGAGGCAGCACTGGAATAAGCGTCTATCCGTCCCCCCACAAAAACAACGTTTTCTCTCAGCTTGAAGAGCCCATGTCCTGAACCGGCACCATACCCGGTTTGTTCGAGGCGAACGCCACGCTCAAATATCCTGCCGATCTGATCCTCCGGGATGCCGCATCCGTTGTCGGATACGTCGATCACAAGATCTCCACCAACCAGTTCGAGGAAACCCGTAATGCTGCGCTGGCCGGCCGTCGTTGCTTTGAAGGCATTCGTAACCAGCTCGCGCAATGCGAACCTCGCCAGCGAGACATCCGCCCATGCAGGCTGAGAGGTCCCCTCCAGCGAGAAGTGGTCGCCGTTCTCGCAGCGACCATGAAACTCCCCAAAGACTTGGTCCGCGAGGGTCTTGGGCTTCATCGGTCTTGGCGTGAGTTTCCACCAACTCCCCGTCAGAACGTCCGTCTCTGCCAGCAGGGCGCGTGCATCACGATCGATAATGCGGGCGGCTTCCGTTATGCGTTGGCGCTGCTGGCACGTGTCTGGCAAAGACTCGGCCTGAATGAAGATCGTGCTTAATGGGCTGAGGACTTCGTGCAGAGCGCGATCGCTGTGCCGCTGAAGGAAACCGTGAACGTCTTCAAAAAATAGGTTGGCAAGAGAAACCAGTGCGAACCCTTCAAGAGCAGCGGCCAATCGTCCGCTCTCATTTACCGTTCCAGCCCAACTCCTGGCGATTTGGTCAGCTACATTGTTCAAGTATTCAGGTAGGGTGTCTGGATTGATTCGAGCCATTACCAAATCGCCCATTATTCGAGCGAGATGCTGTACGGCTGTAAGAACGCCTTCCAATTGCTCTTCCCGTAAGACTGGGATTTGCCGCGACTGCCTATCGCCAAGAATCGGAAACAGCTTGTTGGCGGTTGCTATCTGAATGGCAGGGTCCCTTAGAGTGTTACAATTGGGTGTAAAAAACTCGCCGATTGACACTAATCCGACTGGCTGGTCCCAGGCGAGAATGGGCACCATCTCGCAATTGAAGCCAGCCCAGCAAACATAGGACTGCTTGACACCGGTACGGAGCACCACGCCTACCGTTCGGGCGTCGTCTCGGTCACACCGTGTCGCGCGTATGTGATCGTCACCGTAGAAGGACTCGCAGACCTTGTGGTACATCCAGCGCTTGGTGCGCTGTGTGCCAGCAGAGTCCCAAATAGCGATTGAACACCGGGTGAAGTCGGCCGCCTGTTCGCAGACGCGTTCGCAGAACCGCGCGAAGGTCGGGACTTCAAGCAGGCGACGGAAGCGCAGTGCTGCGTCCATCATTCGATGCCGCCTTTCAGAAGACCACGCAAAGTTGGTAATGAAATGCCGAGCGCATTTGCAGTCCGTTCCCTATGGCCCCTGAAAAACGCAAATGCCCAGCGCGCGTACCGCCTTTCAAGGTCATCAAGCGTTATGACACTTGTCGTGGGGATTCCCGGTATGTCAAGAAGCACTTCGCTGCCTAGCTCCCGCACCTGAAGAAAGGTTCGGAACAGCGCCGCGATGAATTCAGGCGCAACTTCTGACAGAATCACGTCGCCCGATGTGAGTTCCATGACAAGATTTCTAACTGCGCCGTCCACTTGTCTTAGATTGCCCTTGACTCGGAGTCCGTCAAGCGCAGACAGGAGCAATTCTGGAAACGGAGGCGGCTCATGTGCCTGGCGACGCCAGGCGATGCGCCATAGCCGATCAAGGAGCTCTGAAAGGTCTGCCTTCGAATATACGCGAACGGGCGGCAAACCAAGCCTAAAGTTCCCTAGCCGAGAGACGAAATCGGGCAGGACAAGTTCTTGCTTCTCCAGCAGATTTAGGTCTCCTGCTACACCGAAAATGAATCGGCTCCTAATGCGCCGTTGCGCATCGCTTCCGCTTGGACTGTAAAACGCTCCTGGTTCAAGAAAGCCCAGCAGCGAGCTCTGGCTTGCCTTGTCAAGGACGTGTATATTGTCCAGAAACAGAGTGCCCCCGGCAGTAATCTCGAGCAAACCTGGCCGGCCAGACACCTGGGTGAATGCACCTCCTTTAACGCCCACCATGTCCCGGTAAAAGTTGTCGGGATCTCCGGCAGTACGGCACTTGTAAGGCATGAAAACCCGCCTCGCGGGCCTGAACTGTTCGTGAAGCCATTGCGCTAAGGTCGTCTTTCCTGTCCCCGATTCGCCTTCGAGAAGAATCGCCTCGATGTCGGTGTTCTGGGCAAGTAGTCTGGCCCGCCTCCGTAGATCACTCCCCTGGTGGGACGATCCGAAGAATGGCGTTCCCTTTGCCTGCTGCGCATCCAGTCGGGCCAGATCGCCGACGAACTCTGTCCAGAACAGACGCCCCCCCATCGAAGCTCCGGAAAGCGCGTGAGGCTCTTCCTCAACATTAAGAACCAGCATGAAGATCTGGGAGTCAGGGTAAGCGAGCGATGGGAATTGATAGAAGGCGCCAGATTGAGCGCTGTTATGTCTCCAAAGACCCAAATCATCCAATTGATTCTGACGAACGGGCCAGAGGATATTATGGGGGACGGATTCCATAAGCCGGCGGCACCCGGCCTGCCCAGCGGCTGTGAGCGAATCTTCAGGAAAAACGCAGCCGTCTGCCTTGGAAAGCCAGCCGGCGGAGAACATGGCACACCCAGTGAGTCGGATTACGTCGCCAGCGATGTCGTCCAGGGCCTCGTCCAAGGTAGTCGACTCCAGCAGCTTTGACCTGAGCCGATTTTGAATCTGCTGCGCTTGGTCTCCGTGCGCCTGTTGCGGCGATCGTCGGGTTTGAGCGTCCATCTGCGATCCTCCTCGGGTTGCTCCTGACGTTCACCTCTCCGCGCTGGTTCACTTAAGGCCGCAACGACTAAGCTCAGCCCTATGGACTCGTGTCCAGCATGGTCAGCACGCCTCATCGATACGCGTCAAACTTATCACCACGAACGACAAAGAAATACGGTGTCTTGCCCATGACGTCGCCGTTCTTGTCAAAATGGTACGCGCCACCAACTCCGTTCCAGCTGAAGCTACTCGAGTGAAGGGCTTTGACCAACGCCTGACGCTCGACAACACCGGCATGGCGGACTCCCTCAGCGACGATCATCGTCGCGTCATAGGCGAGCGGCGCATACGTCTTTACATCCTCTCCATACTTTTCCCGAAAACGCTTTAGAACTGCTTCGGCACCTGCTGTTTCTTGCCAAGGAGGCGCCAGGAAGGTGACAACGGTGCCTTCAACCGCCTTCCCACCCAGTTCCATCAGTTTAGGGGCAAAGAAGCCATCCCCACTGAGGAACCTTGCTTTTAGACCGCGGGGGCGGGCCTGCTGCATCAGTAGTGCCCCCTCCGTGTACATGGTCCCCGCGTAAACGACATCCGGCTTGGCGGCGATCAGCTTGGTGACCAGGGTCGAGAAATCCTTGTCGCCCCTATTAAAAGAGTCCTCCGCAACTATGTCCAGACCGAGGGCTGATGCTTCTTTCCTAAAAGCCGCGACGATCCCGCGTCCATATGCGCTCTTGTCATCAAGGATGGCTACTCGCCGGGCACCCAATTTCTCCTTCGCGAACTTGGCTGCGGCAGGGCCTTGATCTGAATTCCTCAAGACGACCCTAAAAACTTCGTCAAATCCCTGAGCGGTGAGATCATCCTGAGTACTTACCGGCGTAATCATCGCCATGGAAGCTCGATGATAGATCACAGAGGCCGGAATAGAGCACCCACTATTCAGGTGGCCGACAACGGCGACTACGTCTTCGGTTGCGGCGAGCCGCGATGCCGTAGAAGTCGCGTCCTTTGGATCACCGCGATCATCAAGCGCGACGAGCTTTACCGGTCGGCCGAGGACGCCACCGCGCGCATTTAGGTCATCGACCGCGAGCTCGACCCCACGAATCATGTCCTGGCCAATTTGAGCATCGTCGCCCGACTGCGGGCCGACGGTTGCGATGGTAATGGGCTTGGTGACGTTGCCAGGTTCCTTCCTTGAAGTGCAAGCTGTAGAGCTAAGCGCGAGAAGAAGGGCGAGAACGATCGTCCAGGTTCCGCGAGCAGTGTACATGTCCATAGTTGACCTCCGTTGAGCGATCCTACTCCGACATTCTCTAGTGCAAATCGGCTGCCAAACTGCAACAAGATCACTAACCGATTCATTCGGAAGGCATTGCCCGAAGGTACAGCTCAACAGCGAGGCGTGAAGATTGAAAGAAACTTTCAGTTTCTCCAAAGCGGGTGAAAGGTTCTTTCTAGTTGGTCCCTGCGGACTCACGATTGCAACCAAGGCAACACTGGGATTCTTCCCTCCGAATCAACCTGATCAAGCGTTCCGTTGGTTTCACGCGGCGGCACATCCGAACTGGAGATGATCGCCCTGCCCCATGGCCCGGTCAAGGAGCGATGCTCCTCCACCATGACTCAATTCTTTCGCGTCCCATTTGCAGATCTAATTTCACTTTGGAGGTGAATCCTCTGAACCTTGGCTGACCGGCCTCGGCTGGCAAGGGATGAACGAAGGCCACAAGGCAGTAGTGCCCCGGCCTCGTGTTATCGGGCGCAACCAGAAAGAGGACTTGGCTGTTCGGGTCAAATGTGCGTGTATCTTGCAGCACAACCGGAACAACCGCGTGGTTATTAACAACCAATGTGTTATCGACCTCACCGATAGGCAAGCCCAACAGGTACACTCGGTCGCCTTCGCGTAGGCCTTGGACCGATTCCTGAAACTCCACATTGATCGTGGATGTCAGTCTCAGGGAAGCGCATCCCACCAAGAGAATTGCGATGCAGGCGAGAACAACCGCCGAAAGCCTCTGATTTGTCTTAAGCATGATCTGCTCCTTGAAGTCGAATCGGGTCCTACCAACGTGGTCGAGCAGCGAGGTCACTCCAAACGTCTGGCGTGACCTCGGATGGCATTACGACTTTCAGGCCCGGGACGGCCCGCTCCCACCCTTCGGCGACTTGAAGTGCGGAACCGGCAGTTTTACGCATCGAAGAACGCGATGGCAACAGAATTAGGATTACGTGTGTTTCCGCGGGCAGGTGAACTATCGGCCTGGACCGCTCGCAGGTTTCAATTCCGTCGCTCAGAAGGACGAGTACGCTGTTGTTCCTTCCTGCCCAAGCAATCAAGCTAGAGATTGCTGTACACTGGCCGCGGGTAGGAAGATCGGGATTTAGGATTGTCCCGACCTGCTTTGTCAAATCCAAGTTCCTTTGGTTGAAGTCTGCGAGCCGGGATTTGGCCGCCGTCCGGCAAATGTCTTCGGCTCGACGATGGTAGTACTTCTCAAAGCCACTGATGCCTTGGATGATCTTCTCCATGCCATTCACGACGAAGTTGACCTTCGAGCAGTCCTCGCTGGGCGGCCCTATCGGAACCTGAAGTTCGGTGAGTGGACTGTACGGGCCTTCGTCAGCAAAGGTTCCGACCGACAGGACGGCACACCGAAAGGCCTTCACGAATCTAGATACCGATTGAGTGAAAAGCGAAACGGCAGTGCGTCGATACTCTGGATCGACAGATTCGGTCATATCCGAGACGGCCATGCAACGGATCCTGGCCGAGGAAGGCGCAATGGCCGCAACCGCACTGCCGTTGCGGGAGGTAGCATTGATCGCCTTAGATTCCGCTGTCGGCCCTGCGTCGGCGGGGGGCGCGGAGCCCCCCTGCGAGAATGCTGGCAATGTGAGCAAGCAGCAGAGCAACATTACTGTGACCACGCTGCTGGCGTACTTTTTTACGTCTTGTTCCAGCCAGTCCAGAAACCGGCCCAGTTCCGAGAGCCGGCCCTTTAGTCTCTGAATGTGTCTATCCCGGCGTTTCGGATACCCAAGTGTCCAAACTGCGGCCGAGAGGAAACCTGCCGCGATCGGTAGACTTTCGCCCAGCGTCCAAAACGCAATCGGCACGGCCTGGACCAGGAAGTCAACAATATTGCCGCTCGCAGTGCGTGAGAAAAGGAGGATGGTTCCCGATGCGGCCGCAAGGATGCCGGCTAAGCCTGCATATGTGAGACAGAGCCGGAAGGTGCGCAACAATCGGTAAGGATCAAAGAGTAAAGCAAAGGCGGACACCTCTACGACCGCTCCGATGCCGGCAGCAATCACGGCGGCCACGATGATGAGAGCCACCCAGTAGAGGTGCGGAAAGGCGACCGTATTGAGGGCACACTGGATTGGAACATCCGCAGCGAAGAGCACGATACACAAGAACAAGAGCGGGCCGTAGAGCCTCTGCATCTTCTTGAGGCTATCCATCGGATTCGCTTCCTTGTCTCCTTCATGTTTGTTGACGCGTTCGGTTACTTCGTCTTGTTCGGAGATCGCTTTTTGCCGTGCCTCTGCGGACCGCTCCAGCCTAGTGGGGATATGGTCCGTTTCTTCGAGGAGGCGCTTCTCAGATTGTAAGTTCATAGAATCCTCTGTTAGAACTAAGTGGCAACCTTCATTGACCCATCCCTGGCGCGTTGCCGATGCCCGCCTCGGTCTGGCTGGAGTTGTTCCTCTCCAAAGCCTTTAAACGCATCGTGCGGCCCTCGCGTCTCCCAACCCATTAAGATTCCCCATTTCCCCTCCCTTCCCCCTTCCTCCTCGGGGGGGACGGACTCCGGGGGCCCGGCCGGGG
>CAZRND010000032.1:0-23472 GCA_964601345.1 uncultured Acidobacteriota bacterium
GGGCGCCAATGGATTTCGAATCACGAAGAGGACATGGGTACGCCCGGCTTCGGCGAGGAAGTCGCGGGGCCCGGCGCTGCCGGCGTTGCCCGGAACGGCGGAAGACCGCAGCCGCAGAATTCCATCGGCAATATCTATTACGGCTCGAAGGGATATCTGGCCATCTCCGTCTACGATTCCTACAAGACGTGGCTCGGTCCCGAGCAGCAGCCGGGTCCCAACCGCAGGGCGGGTGGAAACAACTGGGCCATGTTCATCGACGCCGTGCGCGGCCGCAAGGTCGAGGAAGTTTTGGCGCCGATCGAAGAAGGGCACAAGTCGAGCACGCTGATCCACCTGGCCAACGCGTCCTACCGATTGGGCCGGACGATCAAGTTCAATCCCAACACGCAACAGGTCGTCGGCGACAGCGAAGCCGCCGCCATGCTGCGCGGCACGTACCGCAAGGGATACGAGGTGCCGGAAAAGGTTTAACACAGCTTTCACACGCGCTTGCTTGACATCCGCCTGCGGCGGGCCAATGATTGCTTGATGAAATCAAAGACAATCATTCTGCTCTTCGCAGGCGTTTTTGTCGTTACTGCTCTTCTTTCCGCGCAGATCGAAACGGCCGAAGTGCTCGGCACGGTGACCGATCCGACGGGCGCAGCGGTGTCGGGCGCGAACGTTACGCTCACCAACCAGGAGACCGGCATCCAGGCCAAGACCACCACCGACGCCGGCGGCTCCTACGATTTTCTGACCGTGAAACCCGGACTCTACACCATCGCCGTCGAGCGCGACGGATTTGCGCGGGCCACCGCGAGCGACATCCGCGTGAATGTGAATGCCCGCCAGCGCGTGGACCTGAAGATGAAACTCGGCGCCGTCTCCGAGACGGTGCAGGTAACCGACGCCGTAGCGGTGCTCGAAACCGACACCAGCGAGCACGGCCAGATCATCCACACACAGCAAGTGGTCGAGCTGCCGCTGAACGGCCGCAACTATTCCGACCTGGCCTTGCTCTCGACCAACATCCACAAGTCGGTGCTCGGCACCGCGCCCATCACCGGCACTCCGCGCGAAGGCGCATTCAACGCCAACGGCATGCGCAGCACCTACAACAATTTTCTGCTCGACGGCATGGATAACAACGCCTACTCCACCAGCAATCAGGGATTCTCCAACCAGGTCGCGCAGCCTTCGCCCGACGCGGTGCAGGAATTCAAGGTCATCACCAGCAACTTCAGCGCCGAGTACGGGCGCGTGGGAGGCGCGGTGGTCAACGTGGTGATGCGCTTGGGAACCAACCAGATTCACGGCACGGCATACGATTTCCTGCGCAACACCGATTTGAACGCGGTGGGCTATCTGTTCGGACCGCCGCCGGCGACTTTCCGCAAGCCCACGCTGCAACGGAATCAATTCGGGCTCACCGTCGGCGGGCCGGTGGTGAGAAACAAGATCTTCTATTTCGCCGACTACGAAGGATTCCGCAACCTGGCCAAGGTGGTGAACATCGATTCGATTCCCACGCTCAATGACCGCGCCGGCATTCTTCCTGTCGACGTGGTGAATCCCGCCACGGGCACGGTCTATCTGGCGGGCACGAAGGTTCCGCAGACGGCGTTCGCCGCCAAGGTGCTCAACGATCTCCCCGCGACGACCAACGGCAATCGCAGCTCGAATTACCAGATCTTGCAGTTGACCCGCGATTACAACGACAAGTACGACGTCAAGCTCGACGGCATGGTCAACGATCGCATGACTGCCTTCCTGCGGTTCAGCCAGCGCAAGAGCAATCAGTATTTTCAGCCTGACATCGCCGGCCCCTCGGGCGGCGCGGGCAACGGATACGTGCGCGTCCTCGACCAGAGCGCCGCTCTCGGATACACCTGGACGGTTACGCCGCGCTCGATCTTCGAAGCGCGCCTTGGATTCACGCACCTTCTTGGCGGGAAGTTTCCACCGCTGCTCGGCGGTCCGAGCGAGCTGGCCATCTATGGAGTCACCGGCCTGCCCACAGCTCCCTATCTCGCCGGCGGTTTGAACACGCAGACCATCAGCGGATTCAACACTCTCGGCCGCCAAGCGACGAATCCGCAATTCCAAAACCCGACCACGTGGAATCCCAAGTTCAACTTTTCCCGGACCATGGGCCGCCACGCCATCAGGACCGGATACGAGCTGGGCATCATCCACACCGAGGTGATGGATATCAATCCCCCGTACGGCTTGAACCAGTACACCAGCGGATTCAGCAAGCCCACCTGCGCGCAACTGGGCAAGGCGGCCGGATGTACAATCCCCTCCGATTCGACGGCCACGACCAGCTATAACCTGGCGGATTTCTACTTCGGTCTGCCGACGCAAGTCTCGCTGGCGCCGTATCTGGTGGGCAGCTACCGGCAGCGGCAGCACTTCTTCTTTGGGCAGGATGACTGGCGGGTCACCGACAAGCTCACCGTGAACCTGGGCATGCGCTACGAATTTGCTACGCCCCGCTGGGAGCGCGACAATGTCCTCACCAACTTCGATCCTGCGTCGAACGCAATGGTCAAGGCTAAAGACGGCGGCCTCTCCGAGCGCACGCTCGTCAATCCCGATCGCACCGACTGGGGACCGCGCATCGGTCTGGCCTACACTCTGACTCCCAAGACCGTGCTGCGCGGCGGATATGGAATCAGCTACGCTTTCATCAATCGACTGGGCAGCGCCGACGAGTTAGGCATCAACTATCCCCAGGTGGTTCTGGCTGTGATCAACCAAAGCATTCCAGCGGGCAGCAGCAGCCTTCCGGCCGGCTTCATCACCGCGCCGAACTTTCCAACGAACCTGCTTGATCCGGCCAGCATCAGCCTCACCAATGTGAACGTCGCCTACATTCCGAGGGACACCCACTGGCCGCGCGTGCAGACCTGGTTCCTCTCGGCGCAGCGGGAGCTGTTCAAGAACACTGTCGTCGAAGTGGGTTACTCCGGAAATCACGGGACGCGCCTGCCGATCATTGCCGACTACAACCAGGCCCTGCCGAACGCCTCAGGCGCCGCGCTCGGCGTGCAAGCGCGCCGCCCGAATCCAAAATTCGGCGCCATCACTTGGGTGGATCCCGCCGGGCAGCAGAGCTATAACGGGCTGTCCATTCGCCTCGAGCATCGCTTCTCGCAAGGGTTTTATTTCCTGAATTCATTTACTTGGTCCAAGTCCATCGGCAACTCGGAACAGGCGCTGGAGAACGCGGGAGCGGGGAATACGGTAGCCAACGTGCAGAACATCTACAATTTGGCGCAGGAGCGCGGCCGTTCCAGCTTCGATGAGAAGTTCATCAACGTAACCTCCTTCGTGTACCAGTTGCCCTTCGGCAAGGGCCGCAAGTGGGGGTCGTCCTGGAGCGCGCTGGTGGATGCGGCGCTCGGCGGGTGGGAGATCAACACGATCAACACGGCGAACAGCGGAATGCCGATCAATATCCAGTACACGCCGACCGGGGCTTTCGATCCCACGGGGCGCATCAACGACTTCCGCGGACTCTCGGTCATCCGGCCGAACCTGATCGGCGATCCCTACGCCAACGCGGGCAACGATTCTACCGGCACGCCGCTCTGGTTTGCGCGCGCCGCTTTCCAGATTCCGACCGACGCAAGCAAGCCCTTCGGCAACCTGGGACGCAATGCGCTGACGGGTCCCGATTTCTGGCAGTGGGATTTCGCCGTCAACAAGACGTTCCGCATTCCGTATCGCGAAGGGATGGGAGTGCAGTTCCGCTCAGAGTTTTTCAATATTTTGAACCACACCAATTGGGGCATCCCCAACCCGAACGTCTCCGGCTCTGCCTTCGGCCAGATTACGAACACGTATCCGGCCCGGCAGGTGCAATTCGCTCTGAAGGTCCTGTTCTAGGCGCCTATTTGTAGGCGCCTGCCTTCTGGAAGTCGCCGGCCTTTACGATCGAAAGCGCCGATGGGTCGATGTGCTTCCGGAAGGCGGCGTTGATTTGATCCACCGTGAGCGACTGGAGCTTCGCCTCCAGTTGCTCGTCCCATTTCATGGTGCGGCCGTATTGCTCGCGCGACGCGAGCATGCGGATCAGTCCTTGCTCCTGCGAGCGCTGCACGACCTGCTGGTCATGGAAGGCTTTTTTGGCCGCGGCCACTTCCTCTGCCGTGAACCCGTCCTTGAGCGTGCGCGCGAGCTCGTCCTTGAAGCTCGCTTCTACCTTCGGCGTGTTCTGCGGATTGCTGATCGCCGAGCCGACGAACATCGCGCCGTCGCCCTGCGGCGTCGCCGAGAAGCGCGACGACACGCTGTAGCTTAGACCCTCCACGTTGCGGATGCGGTTCGGCATGCGCGAGCCGAGCGAGCCGCCGAACATGTAATTGGCCAGCACCATCGCCGGATAATCCGGATCGTCCTCGGTCATCGGGATGCGCAGGCCCGCCTCAAACGTCGCGTTCTGCTTGTCGGGCGTCTCGATCTTCAGGTTGACCGGCTCGACCTTCTTGTATCCCGCAAGGACGTTGGCAAAAGGTCCGGACGCGTTCCATGTCGCGAGCAACTCGGCGGCGGCCTTTTGCACCGCGGCTTGGTCGAACGGGCCGACCACAACCAGCTCGCCGTGCGACGCGCCATAGAACTGCGCGTGAAATTTCTTCGCTTCGTCGAGCGTCACCTTCTTGAGCTCGGCGACCTGTTCTTCCGTCGTCGAGACGTGGCGCGGGTCTCCCGCAGGATACGGCGTCAGGTGGCGCTGCAAAGCCTGCGCGGCGAGCGTGCCGGGCTCGCTGCGGTTGCTCTCCACCGCGGCGATGCGCTGCTGACGAATCTGCTCAAAATCGGCTTCGGAGAAGACCGGCTCACGCAGCATTTCGACCGCGAGTCGCAACGCCGGGATGAAGTTGTCCGCCGGCGCCTGGATCGTAGCGCTCGCGCCGGTGGCGCTTCCGCCCCCGCCGCCTCCACGCCCGCCGCGGCCTCCGCCGAATCCGCCACCGCCGCCTCCGCTCACGGTGATGCGCGCGTTCAGGCGGTCCATCTCATCCTGAATCTGCTGGCGGGTCTTCGTCCGCGTGCCGCGCATCAACATCGCTCCGGCGAATTGCGCCGCGGCGCTTTTACCGCCCAGCGTCTTTTCGTCACCGAAGTGCAATTCCAACACGGCGGATACCGTGCCACCGGACGTCTTCCGCGGCAGCATAGCAATCTTGAGTCCGTTGCTGAGTTGCGATCGCACCATCCGCTTCTCGATGTTCAGCGGCGCGGGATCGAACGCTTCGCCTGCGGTGACCGTGACCGTCCCGAGGTTCTTGAACATCGGCTCCAGGTCGGGCGTTGCCGGAATCTCCGCGCGATCGGGCTGTGCGTCAGGGATGAATTCGCCCACGGTGCGATTCGATTCTTTAAGGTAGTGTTGCGCGACTCGGACGACGTCCTCGGGCGTGACCTGATTGAGACGATCCTGCGCCAGGAACATCAGCCGCCAGTCGCCCATCGCGATGGGCTCGCTCAGGCCGAGCGCCAACGATTGCGAATCTGTGAGGCGCGTTTCCGCGGCGCGCACAAGGCGCGTCTTCACGCGAGCGATTTCGTCCGCCGTGGGCGGCTCCTTGGCGAAGCTCTCGACGGTTTGGGTCGCGATCCGTCGCGCCTCGTCGAGCGATTGGTCGTTCGCCAGTTGCGCCGTAACGAGCACGAATCCGGGATCGTGCGTTTGACGGAAACCCATGCTCGCCGAGACGGCTTTCTTACTCTCGACCAGCGCCTTCGACAGGCGCCCCGCCGCGCCGCCACCACCGCCGCGTCCGCCTCCGCCGAATCCGCCGCCGCCCCCACCTGACATGATTCCCGCCAGCACTTGCAGCGCGGCGGCGTCGGGATGCGCGGCCGACGGAACGTGGTAGGCGAGCATCAGCGACTTGCCGTCGCCGACGCGACGCAGTTCCACGTAGCGAGGGCCGTCCTGCGTTGGCTCGACGGTGTAGGTTTGGTCGAGCTTGCGCGCCGGGCGCGGGATCGCTCCGACCGTTTCGGACGTGAGCGCCAACGCCTTCGACGGGTCGAATTGCCCGGCGATCACCATCACGGCGTTATCCGGCTGGTAGTATTTCCGATAGAACGCCGCGAGCCGGTCAATCGGGACGAGCTCCAGATCTTCGCGCGAGCCGATCGTCGATTTGCCGTAGTTGTGCCAGAGGTAGGCGGTCGAAACCACGCGCTCTTCGAGCACGCGCTGCGGGCTGTTCTCGCCGCGCTCAAATTCGTTTCGCACCACGGTCATCTCGGTGTCGAGCAGCCCTTTTTCCATGCGCATCTTCACCATGCGATCGGCCTCGAGCGAGAGCGCCCAGCGCAGGTTATCGTCGCTCGCCGTGAAGGTCTCGTAGTAGTTGGTGCGGTCGTAGTTGGTGCTGCCATTCCACTGCGCGCCGTGTCCCACCAGCTCCTTCTTGATGTCCCGGCCGTTCGCGGTCAGGATGAAATTCATGTGCTCGAGCAGGTGAGCCATGCCGGTCTCGCCGTAGCCTTCATGGCGCGAGCCCACCAGCATGGTCAAGTTCACAGTGATCTTCGGGTTCGCAGGATCGGGCAGCAACAGCACGCGCAATCCATTGGGATACGCGTACTCGGTGACGGGACCCACGGACGCCTTCTTCTGAACACCGCTGGGCAGGGCCTGTCCGAGGGCCACGACTGAGAAGAGCAAAACGAAGATGCATTTCTTCATGCGCCGGATTATATCGTATCGGCGTTCATCGGCGTCCATCGGCGGTTCCGGCCTTGCTGTGCTTTTTCCCGTAGCCGAAGTAGATCGCGAGTCCGATCACCAGCCACACGATCAGTCGAATCCACGTTTCTTTCGGGAGGCTGGCCATGAGTCCGAGCGAGATGACGATGCTCAGGATCGGCGTCACCGGCACCCACGGAGCGCGGAACGGCCGCGGCAGGTCGGGACGCTTGATCCGCAGCACCCACACGCCCGCCGACACGATCACGAAGGCCATCAGGGTTCCGATGGCGACGAGCTGTCCGAGGGTCCCAATCGGGATCGTCGCGCCGAAGAACGCTACCGTCAGGCCGACGATGAGCGTCGAGACCCACGGTGTGCGCCATCGCGGATGCACCTGGCCCGCCCACGCCGGCAGCAGGCCGTCGCGCGACATCGAGTAGAAGACGCGCGACTGGCCGAGCAGCATCACCAGCATCGTCGTGCTCAGCCCCAGCACGGTTCCGAGGCGGACGAGGAATCCGCCCCACTTGACGCCCGTTGAGTCGATGGCCAGCGCGACGGGCGCGGCCACGTTCAACTGCGAATAGTGGACCAGGCCGGTGAGCAGTCCCGATACCAGGATGTAGAGGACCGTGCAAATGGCCAGCGAGCCGAGAATGCCGATGGGCATGTCCCGCTGCGGATTCTTTGCTTCCTGCGCGGCCGTCGATACGGCATCGAATCCGATGTAGGCGAAGAAAATTACAGCCGCTCCGCGCGCGACACCCGACCATCCGAAGCTGCCGAATTCTCCGGTGTTCGGCGGAATGAAGGGCTGCCAGTGCTTCGTAGCTACCGAAAAATCCTTCGAGACAAACGCTGCGGCGAGACCGAGAAAGACCAGAATCGTCGACACTTTCACGACCACGATGACGGAGTTGAGGTTCGCCGACTCGCGCACGCCGAGGATGAGGATCATCGTCACGGCGCAGATCGCCAGAAATGCCGCTAGATTGAAGTCCGCGACCGCGTGCGGAAACGACGCTGGATCGACTCCGGGCGCCACGGATGCGAGGGGCATCCAGTGCCCCTCGCACTTCACCAGCACGGTCCCTGGCGTATCGGTCCATTGCGGAGGAATGTGTATGCCGAGATCGTCGAGCAGTCCGGCGAGGTTGGCGCTCCATCCGGATGCGACGGTGGCCGCGCCAAAGGCGTACTCGAGGATCAGATCCCAGCCGATGATCCAGGCAAAGATTTCGCCGAGCGCCGCGTATCCATAGGTGTAGGCGCTGCCTGCAACCGGGATCATGGCCGCGAACTCGGAGTAGCAGAGTCCCGCGAAAATGCATCCCACGCCGGCGATGACGAAGGAGAGCACGATCCCCGGTCCGGCGTACTGAGCGGCGGCCGAGCCGGTCAGGGTGAAGATCCCTGTGCCGATGATCGCGCCGATCCCGAGAGCCAGCAGTTGGACCGGCCCGAGCACGCGCTTCAGGCTGTGCTCGCCCGCTTCGGCGGCCTCGGCTTGCACTTGAGCGAGTGGTTTGGTCAATAGAAGTTGGTTCATGCCTCAAGATGGCCGCCGCGCGCCCGTGGATCAATGACCGCGAGGTGATTTTGAGGTGATTTCTTGTAATAATCGATTCACGATGCTTCGCTTCGGGGACTTTGCGCTTGACCCCCTGACTGGGGAGTTGACCAAAGGCGGCGCGCCGGTCAAGCTGGCGCCTCAGCCTGCCAAGGTTCTGGCATCGCTGGCGTCGCGTCCCGGCCAGATGATGACCCGCGACGAAATCCGCCGCGAGATTTGGGGACCCGACACATTCGTCGACTTCGAGCACGGACTCAACTCCTGCATCAAACAGATCCGGATTGCCCTGGGCGGCGCCGCTTACATTGAGACCCTTCCACGTCGCGGGTACCGGTTCGTAGCGCCGGAGACTGCTGTCGTTCCTCTGAACGACTTTCGCGCAGCCGCTGTGTTCGTTGCATGCCTGCTCGCGGGCGTGCTGGCGCTGCAGTGGACGGGTGTCCGTCCGCGCAAGCTGAGCGGCCGGATCATGCTGGCCGTCCTGCCCTTCGAAAATCTGAGCGCCGATCCCGGCCAGGAATACTTCAGCGACGCACTTACCGAAGAGACCATTACGCAGCTCGGACGGCTGCAGCCCTCACGCCTCGCGGTCATCGCGCGAACGTCGTCGATGCAATACAAGAAGACGCGCAAGAGCGTTCACGATATCGGGCGAGAGTTGGGTGTCGATTACCTGCTGGAAGGCTCGGTGCGTCCCGACGGCGCGCACGTGCGCATCAGCGCGCAACTCATCCAAGTGCGCGACCAGACCGATCTGTGGGCGGAGAGTTACGAACGCGATCCGGGCGGTCCGCTCGACGTGCAGGGGCTCGTGGCGCGCCGCATCACGCGGGCGCTCGCCGGCCGTCTGTTCGCCGCTGACGACGCGCCGGCAAGGTCGGAAAAGCCCTGGCCGGCAAAGTGGCCGATGCCGGTGCCGCGGCAGGCGCTGGAAGCGCGTGCGGCAACCAGCAGTTCTCTCGCTTACGAGTCGTATTTGAAGGGCCTGCGCTTCCTGAGCGAGCGCACCGAGGCTGGATTCGAGCAGGCGCGCGAAAGTTTTGAGCGCGCCGTCCGCGAGGACCCGCTTTACGCGCCGGCTTACGCTGGACTCGCCGACACGTACAACCTGCTCGGCGAATACTACCTGCTTCCTCCGAAAGCCGCGTTCCCCAAAGCGAAGGAGGCGGCGCTGCGTGCGCTCGAAATCGACGACACACTCGCGGAGGCGCACACTTCGCTGGCCTTTGTAATGGTCAAGTACGAATGGAATTGGGCCGGGGCCGAGGCGCGCTACGCGCGGGCCATCGAGCTGAATCCCGGCTACGCGACGGCGCATCAATGGTACGCCGAGTTGCTCTCCGGGATGGGCCGCCACGAGCAGGCCATTGAGGAGATCGAGCGCGCGCGGCGCCTCGATCCGCTCTCGCTGATCATCAACTCAGTGGAGGGCTACATCTATTACAACGCGCGGCGCTACGATCAAGCCATCCTGCAATGCCGGCGCGTTCTCGATCGCGACCCGCGCTTCCCGCCGGCTGTGGAATTCCTGCGTCTCGCGGAAGAACAGAAGGGACTTCCCGCCCGCGGCAAGACGGTCCTGGCGCGGACCGTTTGCTTCAAGAAGCCCAAACAGGAGAAGATCCGCGAAGATTCTCCTCCGTACAGCGTCGCCGCCAGCTTTGCGGCATCGGGAAGTCGGGACCGGGCTTTCGAGTGGCTCGACCGGGCTTACTTGCGCCGCGACGCGCTGCTGGCCTTCGCCAAGGTCGATCCGAATCTGGATGCGCTGCGCGACGACCCGCGGTTCGAGAGCCTGTTGCGCCGCGTGGGTTTGCAGAGGTAGGATAGAAACTTCATGACGAACTTCATCGGCAAATCACCGGAAGATTTGAACCTCACCGAGCGCTTCGCGCTGGCCGGGAAATGGATCGCGCTCGAACGCTACACGCCCACGACGCTTACCGAGCAGGACGGAAAGCCGGAAGTCGGTGTGCGGCTGAGAGTGATCGCCGCCATCGCGAACTCGACCGAGGAATGCATCCAGCAACTCAAAGCCGCCAGCCACGATCCCGCGGCCTTCGAATTTACTCGCCTAAAACCGCCCTTCGGCGGCATTGCATAACAAAGTCCACACTTGTCGCTACACACGTAAATGTGTAAGATTGAGTGATGGCCACTAACCTTGGTCTGGACGACAGACTCGTAGAAGAGGCACGCCGCGCGGGAGGACACCGGACCAAAAGGGAAGCCGTCAATTCCGCCTTGGATGAGTACGTCAAAAGGCGAAAGCGTCTAAAGGTCCTGGAACTCTTCGGAACGATCGATTTCGATCCTTCTTACGACTACAAGACGGAACGCCACAGGAAGCGCCGTTGAGGGTATTGGTAGACACGCCAGTGTGGTCTTTGGCTTTGCGTCGGGCTGCCAGGAATTTGAGCTCCGCCGAGATACTACTTACCGACAAGCTCAGGCATTTGATGGAAGACGATCGATCCGAGATTCTCGGGCCGGTTCGACAGGAGTTGCTCTCCGGAATTCGGGACGAGGCTCAATTTGAGAAACTGCGCAGGTATCTGCGCGCTTTTGACGACGTGATCCTCAGGACAGATGACTACGAAGAAGCTGCGCGTCTGTCAAATCGCTGTCGCGCCGCCGGAGTGATAGGTTCTTCCGTAGACTTCCTGATTTGCGCGGTGGCCCTTCGGCGAGGCTGGCAGATCTTCACGACAGACCGGGATTTCGGGCGCTACGCAAAGCACTCAGACATTTCCTTATTCCTTGCCTAAGATCTATTTGTCGAAAAACGGGTGCTTCGACACCGGTGGCTTGGCGACGTCGCCGCGGGGCCGCGTGATGGTGACATCTTCAAAGAGCAGCGAGGGCACGGCGAACGACACGATCGACGTGCCGCCGTCGAAGAAGACCGGTCCGGAGCCGCTTCGCGCCGAGAACGGCGCGGTGTAGACGGTCTGTGTGGAAGATGCCGCCAGGATATCCTTGAAGAGGGTCGGCGTGATCCCCGACAGAACCACGTTGCGTACCAATTCCTCGCGCCCGTCGGGGAACACTTTGTAAGCCAGAATCGCGCCTTCTACCGGACTCCCTTCGCCGCTCGACGACGCGAAAGACGCTTCGCGCAATGTCCGCATCGACGGATTGCCGAGGCGGCGGATGAGGATTCCATATTCCTTGTTGCGCTGCGTGATGACCTTGAGGAACTGGTCCTTCAACTCCTTGGCCGACAGTCCCTTGTCGACGGACACAAAGAGATTGCTCGGCGCAGGACCAATGCCGCGCCGGCTGCCGCTCGTCCCTTTGATCCCTCGCACCGGATTGCGCGTGGCGAGAAGCGTTTTGAGAAAGCCTTGCTCGATCAGCTTGGTGTCCTTTGCCGCGGTTCCTTCATCGTCCACGGGAAATCCGCCCATCAGTCGCACGCCCTGGTAATCTCGGGTCCCGGCGTTATCCTCGACGCTGAGGAAGTCCGGAAGCACTCGAGAACCCAGCTTGTCGAGGAAAGGATTCTCCGATTGCGATGCGGCCCGCTCCATCTGCGCGTTGTCGGAGATGGGCCGGCGCACGGCCAGCAGACGTGACGCGAAACCCTGGCTGAAAATCTCGACGGCGGCTTGTCCTTCGAAAAGCACCGGCCCGTTGTAGCGGTCGAGCAGCGGCGCGTCATGCAGCTTCGCCAGCCGGTCGCCCATTTCTCGAATCGACGCCGCCAAATCTTCTCGCTTGGGAAGCTCGTCCATCGAGCGCCCGTAGGCGGCGAGAAAATCCTGCAGCGGCATCCCGTCCGGCGCATAAGCGCCGGCCAGGGCGATGAGCGAAACCCGCGGACTGTTTCGCACATAGGAAGTACCCTCGCTGTTCAAGTACAGCCTCCGGCTGGTCACCGCGCTCCAGGAAACCGTGGACGTGGAAACTTGCGGAGCGTTGCGGAACAGCGCGGAAAGGTCGCGGACCATCTTCTCGGCGTCGGCGCGATTCACGGCGAGAGTGGCGGGCGGTTCGACGACGCTCGAGCCCGGCTCTTTACTGAAGTCGGGAAGCACGTCGGTCCGGTTCCGGTTTTGCAGAGCGGAGCGCTTCTTTCCCAGATCCTCCACCGCCTTTTTATAGGCGGAGTCGGTGGCCAGCCAAATGTCTCTTCGGATTTCCTTGTAGTTGTCCTCCAGCGTCAGGCGAGCTTGCCCCACGCCGAACGATCCCGGCCCAGGCGAGACGAAGTTGGTGTTGTCGAGAGTGTAGTCGCCGACGCGGATCTCGACGGCGAACGTTCGGGTGCGGTTCTCGGTGCTGGAGAGCAGGCTGCCGAAACTAGCCGACGCCGACGTGGTTGTGGTGTCTTGCGCGCCATAGGCAATGAAGTAGGGCTTGTCCAGGTTCTCGAGCCGCAACTGCGCCATCGACCGAGCCATCTCGTCGTGCATGGCCTTCATGAGTACATCGTCGGCGGCTGGAAGGGACGAAGCAAAAAGCAACGCCAGTGCTGCTGCGCATCTCTTCATTTGTCCTCCGGGAACGGCGGCGGCAGGATCGGCGGTCGGTCCTGCGATTTTTCCTTCTTCTGCACTTCGATCTGCGAAATCAGGATGCCGGGTGAGACGGCGGATACCGGCACGCCGCCCGACTCCGCGCCGCAGACGCCGTTGAAGACGGCCATCTGATCGTCGGCGGCGACGATCTTGCTGAAGGCGGTGAGCGGCGTCCCGATCAGGTCCACGCCGCGCACCAGTTCCTCGCGGCCGTCGGGGTAGACGCGATACACCATGATGGGCAGCACGTTGAACGCGTTCGGAATCGTCCGGCCGGTTAGAGTGAATCCGCCCTGAATGTCGTCGAAGAGCAGGCCGAACGGCTTGTTGGCTTTTTGAATCTGCTCGAGCAGCATTTTCTTCAAGCCGTCCCGGGTGAGGGAAGAAGAGGTCTCGACGATCAGGTTCGATTGCCGCGAGACCGCGGCGAAGCCCCCTTGATTCCGTCCGTGCCCGTTCGATTTCGGAAAAGATTCAATCGGCGAGCGGGACATCAGAAACTGCTTGAAGACGCCCTTCTCCACAACGGTCACGCGGCGCGCCTTGACTCCCTGATTGTCGAAGCGGTAGGAGCCCATCAGGTCGGTGCTGGCCATCTTCTTCTGCGTCGGATCGAAATAGACGGAGAAGAACGCCGGCAGCACTTCCTGGTTGATCTTCTTCTTGAAGGTCTGTCCTTCCTCCGCGTTCTTCTGGCGATGCCCTTCGATGCGGTGCCCAAAGACTTCATGGAAGAAGACGCCGCTGGCGCGCCCCGAGAGGATCGCGGGTCCGGCGTAGGGATCGACGAGCGGAGCGACGCGCAGCGCTTCGAGGTCCTGGATCATCTTGGCGACGATCTTCTGGACGGCGTCATCGCTCGGAAGTCCCTCGGGCGTCGCGGAGAAAAACGACTCGTAGCGCGGCAGCTCCATGCCGTCGGCGGCCTTGGTGTAGGCGGAGATGAAGAGCTGGTAGCGCGTGTCGGCGGTTTGGATTTCGGTTCCCTCGGCGCTCACGAACCAGCGCGTCTCTTGCTGCGCGCTGATCGAGGCGCCGGCGTCGTAAATGTTTCCGTACTTGGCGAACGGCGCCGTGTACTTGCGGACTTTCTCTTCCCACGAGCGGCGGTCGGCCTTGATCGGCGCGGGCTTCTCTGAGAATTTCTCGGGCGCTTCGCGCGAGAAATCATCCGACTTGTCCTCTTCTGCCACCTTCACCTGGATGTTCGTCCTCACGCGAGTCAGCCGTTCGACGGCGCGCTTGAACTTGCGGTCGGTCTCAAACCACAGGACGCTGCGGATGGCGGCCGGATCGTCGTCGATCGGCATGGGAATGAACGAGAAGCGGTCGGCCGCGTCCTGGAATTGGTTGCCGCCGCCGCGAATCTCGTGGGTGTTGTCGATGCTGTAGTCGCCCACGCGGAGGTCAATGGCCAGTTGCCGGCGGCGCGTTTCATTGTTGGAAATCACCGCGCCGAAGCTGCCGGATACCGCCGCGAAACCGGTCTCCGTGATCTCGTAGCTGATGAAGTAGGGAGGCGTCGGCTGGCTCTTCAGAGTTTGCATGGACCGGGCCAGCTCGTCCTTCATGGCTTGCATCACTTTGTCCTGAGCGCGGGCGAGAGGAAGAATTAGTGCCAGCGAAGCGAGGAAGAAAGGTCGGAGTTTCACCGCAACATCTTACGCTAAATGCCGGCCCATCTGCCGTACTATATGCACAGGAGTCTATTATGAAACCACTGCGTCTGTTGCTTGGGATACTGGCGTGCGGAGCATTGTGGGCCGCGGACCGCGATCCGAAGGCGGAAGAAATCGGCAAGGCCATGATGCAGGCCATGGGCGGCGAAAATGCCTGGAAGGCCGTTCACTACATTCGCTACGACTTCAAAGTCTCGAAGGAAGGGAAGGCGTTAAGCGAGCGCTCCCATCTTTGGGACAAGTGGGGCGGCCGTTATCGCCTCGAGTCGAAAAAGGAGGGGAAGAGCGAGTTGGTCCTCTTCTCCAACATCAACAAGAAGGAAGGCGGCGCTGCCTACCGCGACGGGCGGAAGGTCGAGGGCGCCGAGGCCGACAAGCTGATCCTTAACGCCTACGGCGCCTGGATCAACGACATGTATTGGCTGACGATGCCCTGGAAGTGGATGGACGACGGCGTGAAGCTGAAATACCTCGGTCCGAAGACGCGCGGCGGCGAGACCTACGACGTAGTCGAGCTTACATTCGGCAAAGTCGGAATGACGCCCGGCGATATGTACAACGCTTATGTCTCCCAGAAAACTCACATGATGGAGCACTGGGAGTACACGCTGCAGAGCAAGCAGAAGGGCTCATGGGACTGGCGCTGGGGCGACGCCGGCGGCGGCGTGAAGTTGCCGATGGACCATACCAACGATCAGAAGATGTCCATCAACATGGGCGCGGCGCGCGTCTTGGCGAAGGTGGACGACGCCTTCTTCACCGACGCCGGCCACGACCTCGCGCAATTGAAGTAATCAGGAGAAAGCCGCCAGCGCGTCGGCGATGCGGACGCTGGCCCGCCCGTCGCCGTAGGGATTATGCGAGAGCGCCATCCGGCGGCTAGTTTCGGGATCGTCGAGCAACTCTTCGACGGCCCAGGCGATGCGATCTTCATCCGTACCCACGAGACGCGCGCCGCCGGCCTCGATGGCCTCGCGGCGCTCGGTAACCTCTCGCATCACCAGCACCGGCTTGCCGAGCGACGGCCCTTCTTCCTGCACGCCGCCGGAATCAGTCAGGATCAAATAGGAAGCTTCCATCAGTCCTACGAAGGCGGCATAGGGCAGAGGCTCGATCAGTTTCACGTTAGCCAGGCCGCCGAGCATGCCGCGCACTGGCTCTTGCACTTCCGGATTCAGGTGCACGGGATAGACGATCTCGACGTCCTTCCGCTTCGCAATCCGTTGCAACGCGCGGCAGATGCGCTCGAATCCGTGGCCGAAACCTTCGCGCCGGTGTCCTGTCACCAGAATGATCTTGCGCGAGGGATCGACGGGCCAACTGCGGCGAACTCGTTCGCGCATATAGACGAGAGCATCCACCACCGTGTTGCCGGTCACATGGATGCGTTGCTCCGGCACGCCCTCCAACAGCAGGTCGCGACGAGCCTGCTCTGTGGGAGCGAAATGCAGATCGGCCAGATGCGTGACGAGGCGGCGATTGATTTCCTCGGGGAAGGGCCGGTGCTTGTCGCCAGTACGTAGCCCGGCTTCCACGTGCGCGATCCGGACACCGGCATAGAACGACGCTAGCGCGGCGGCCAGCGTGGTGGTCGTGTCGCCTTGCACGATCACCCAGCCGGGCTTCTCAGCCTGCAGGACATCCCGTAGCGCGGGAAGGCAGCGCGCGGTCAAGTCAAACAGGTCCTGACCGGGACGCATCAAGTTCAAGTCGTGATCGGACTTCAACGAAAAGGCGTCGAGCACTTGATCGAGCAGTTGGCGGTGCTGGGCCGTGACGCACAAGCGCGCCGTGAATTGCGGGCGGCGTCCGAGTTCCTGAATGAGCGGGGCGAGCTTGATGGCTTCCGGCCGCGTGCCGAAAATGAAAAGGACTTTCACACTCCGGGTTTTCCCGCCTCGCAAATATATCCGAGAGTGAAATCCCGGTCGCGATCGAGGCCGTCGATGAGATACAGAAAGAGCGGAAGCAGCAGTCCAAAGAACGGGGCGAACAGCGCGAAGAGCAGCCACTTCGCGCCGCCTTGAAAGAACGTCAGAAAGTTGACCGACCGCCGCGCCATGAGCCAAAAATATCCGCCCACGGGATCGAGGCGTCGAACGGCGAAACCCGCCGCCGTGAGCAGGTGTTCCAAGCCGTGCCGCGTGTATCGGAAATAATCGTGCGGCGCCTGGTGCACTTCCCACTCGTGCGGCACGACGATGAGCAACCTCCCGCCGGGACGCAGCACGCGCGCCATCTCCTCGACAACCAGATGCGGCCGGCGCACATGCTCGAGGGTCACGATGCTCAGCGCCGCATCGAAGCTGGCGGAAGCGATCGGCAAGCGTTCGAGGTCGGCCATCACGTTCAGACGCGAATAGTCCCACTCCGCGTCGCCCACGGCCAGGTCGATCGCCACGTAGCGCTGCTTCGCGAAGCAGGAAGCGAAGCGCAGCTCGCCCGCGCCGGCGTCCAGAACGGAAATCTTCGCAGGGAGGGAGGCTGCGAATTTCGCCACCTCGGCGGCGACCCTGCTCTCGAAAGGGTCGAGAGCGCGCAGCAGGAATCCGGGCAGAACAGATTCCGCGGCGGAGCGCAGGCTCGGGTTCAACACTTTAGTTTGTCTCCCGCTTCACGGGGATGCGCTCCGCTTCCACCATCAGCGTGGCGCCGCGGTGAAAAATCGCTTCGACAATGGAAAAGGGCATGCAGGCCAGCACGAGTCCGAAATAAGCGAAGTCCCTGGCCAGTCGCAGGATTCCCATCCGCTCCGGGCGCTTCGCGCGTCGCGCAATCGGATCGAGCCACGGAGCGATGCTCGTGGCCATGGCGGGCGCGTTGTCGCGCCAGGAAAAGTACTTGCGCCGGACGACGAGGAAGCCGTTTTTTTCGAGGAAGAGTTCCAGGTCCAGCCGGCGATAGTCGTAGAGATGTCGCGGTACATCGAGGCCGTGCCAGTATTTTCCCAGCAGGATTAACTGCCAGCAGTCGGCGTTCGGAATCTGGATGATCAGCCGGCCGTTGGGGTGCACCAATTCCCCGGCCGATCGCACCGCGGCTTCCGGATCAGGGACGTGCTCCAGCAAGTGAAACATCGAAACAATGTGGAACGTGCCCGGGGCGAAGGGCAGTTGCCGATAGTCGGCTTCCGCCACAGGGACCTTCATCTCTCCCGCGGCTCGCAACGCGTCATGCGAAACGTCAATTCCAATCGCAGCGTGTTTCGAGTGGCGCATGGCAGCCATCAGGTCGGCGCCGCCGCAACCGATGTCGAGCATCCGCGCGCGCTCGACGCCCACCCGCGCGATGGCCTTGCTGAGGAAGTGCACGTGATCCTGCATCACCAAACGGCGATACCATCCGGCGATTCCCCGGCGCGTCTTTCCCGAGGCCCAATAGAGCTTCGGATAGTATCGATGCATTTCCGCCGGGTCGGGCTGCGGCTCCAGGCGGTAGAGGCCGCACCCGCGGCATTCCACGATTTTGAATTCCTCGGTTGTGGTGCCGTGCAAGCGGTCGGTCATCGTGTAACGGAAGCGGTAGAGTTTCACGCCGCAGTTGGGACAGGCTATCTTGCTCCTCACAGGCTGCTCCCAGGAGCCTGAAAGGCCAATTCGCGAAGAGAAATCCGGAAACGGTTCAGCAAGTCCAGGAATTCCTTTTGAGAGATTTTGCGGAGCACGCTGCGGCGCTTCGCCAGCATTCGCGGCAGCCCGGCGAGCGCTTCCACGGTGGCGCGCAGCGCGCACCACACCAGCACCAGGAGCGGAACGCCGCCTGCTTCCCCACGGCGGCGGAGACTGGCCAACGCATTGGCGGCCCAGCGCAGCAGGCAGTAGAAAGGATTCAACCACAGCAGACGCCAGGGAAACAGCTTGGCGGCCAGCCACAAGCGATTTCGTTCTACGAGCACGAGACGTTCTGCCGAGTATTTCCCGAGCGTCGATGAATGGCGATGATATACGACCGCGGACGGTACGTAGAGGCAACCCCATCCGGCGAGCCGCGCGCGAAGCCCCAGCTCGGCGTCGTCGCCGTAGGCGAAGAAATCCTCGTCGAACATTCCCGCGGTTTCGAAGACGCGGCGATCATAGAGCGCCGCGCAACCATCCGGGAGCAGCGCTTCCTCCAAACGATCGAATTGTCCGCTATCCGTCTCGCCGCAGGCGCGCCCGCGATTCTGGCCGTCCGGATAGATCAAGTGACCGACCTTGTCGATGACCTTGGGATCGTCGTACCGCAGAATCTTCGACGCGCACATTCCCGTGCCGGGTTGCTGCGAAGCCGCGGTCACGAGCGCCTCGAGCCAGCCCGGCCCGGCCTCCGCGTCATTGTTCAGGAGCGCCACGTATTGCCCGCGCGCCTGCCGGATGCCCTGGTTCACCGCCGCGCAGAATCCGCGGTTTTCGCGATTGGCGATGAGCGCCACGGCGGGAAAGCCGGTTCGGAGCATTTCGACCGATCCGTCGGAGGAGCCGTTGTCGACGACGATCACCTCGTGGTCCTGAAGCGTCTGCGCCTCGAGAGAGCGGAGGCAGGCGCGCAGAAGCTCGCAGCGATTCCAATTGGGAGTGATCACGGAAACTAACATGCTGGGGCGCGAACTCGTTAGCGGCTCAATTGTTCAAAAAGCTTTTCGTATTCGTCGGCGACACGTTCCCAGTCGAAAAACTCCCGGGCGCGCGCGCGGGCCAGTTCGCCGAGCCTCTGCCGCTCCTGCCGGCATCCGATCAGGCCGGCCATGCGCTGAGCCAGGGCCTCCTCGGAATTTGCGAACGCGATTCCGGCCGGTCCAGCCGCCTCGCGATTCTCCGCCGTGTCGAGATAGAGAATCGCTTTCCCTGCGGCCATGGCTTCGATCAGGGCCGGGTGAGTTCCGCCCACCTCCGTGGCGTGAATGCAGAACTGCGCGTGGGCCAGCAACTCGCGGTAGCCCGGTCCGTAGACGGCGCCCGTGAAGACCACGCGTGGATCGTTCGTGTTGCGCACCTGCCGGATGTAGTCCCGAGCGTAGGGAGCGTCGCCCACCACGGCGAGCTGAACCATCTCTTTGACTCGTTCAAAAGCCTTCACGACCAGCAGGGCATTGTTCTCCGGTTCGAGGCGGCTCACATAGAGGGCATATTCCTCGGGCCGCAGTCCGAGCCTCTTCACCACGCTGACGCCCGCGCCGTCCGGCGGGAAAGCGCCATAAGGGATGAAGTAGGAGTCCTTGCGGTAGCAATCCTTGTAGTATTCCTGGATGGTTCGCGCGTCGGTGACGATGGCGTTGGGCAGGAAGGTCGAAAGCCACTCCGAGAGGCGATAGTACGCTTTGCCCAAGGCGTTCCACTTTCGCCGCTTGCGCTCCAGTCCATCGACGTTGACCACGGTCCTCTTACCGACGATTCGCGGGATCCAGGAATAGATGCTGTTGGCGGCGTTGCAGATCAGCACGATGTCGGCTTCTTCGCCGAGCACGTGCAGCGTGGAGACGAAGGTATGCGCGATGGTGTCGAGGTACTTGTGCCGGATGGTCGGCAGAAACACCAGGCGTACGCCGCGGTGCATGTCGCTGGCCGGGCGAAAAGAAACGCTGTGGGGACGGCAGTAGACGGTGACCTGGTGACCGCGGGAAGCAAGGATGGCGGAGAGCTCTTCGGCAAAGGTCTCGAAGCCGCCATAGGCTGAGGGTATGCCGCGCGTCCCCAAAATCGCTATTTTCATCGCACGTCTTCTAGTGCGTGGCCATGCCACGCAGAGTCTCCCCTGCGGGTAAGACTTCGGTCCCGCTCCCGGCCGCTCCTGCCGGCAAAGATACGGCCTGAGGTACCGGCTGCGTCGCCGGATGGTAGCGGAACCAGCGAGCGACTTCGCGCCCGCTCGTCCGCTTGCGCGTCTGGATCCAGCGCCGCTTGGCAAAGGCCCGCTTCCAGGCATCGCGCAACAAGCCGAAGGCCGGGAGCGAGCTGTGCTCTACCAGCACCACATATCCCACGACGCAAAGATCGCGCATCGTAATCGCCAGGAAATGCCGCAAGTACAGGCTCGGGGTAATGTTCTTGATCCGCATCAGGAAGCGATTCTTCACCGAGTGCATGTTGATGGCGGCCGGCAGCTTGCTGCGGTTGCCGGGCTGCGCCGTGCGGGCATGATACCCGCGCGCCTCCGGCACATACAGGCATTTCCAACCCAGCAGTTGCGCGCGCCAGGCTACGTCCGCATCCTCGCGGTAAAAGAAAAAGTCTTCGTCGAAAAACTCCCCGTCGGGGCTGATGTCTTCGATCATCTGCCGCTTGTAGAGAGCCGCGGCGGCCGTCGAGCCGAAAACGTATTCCCGTTCGGTGAAATCGCCGTTGTCCTTTTGACGGCATCCGCGATCGAAATGTCGCAGCGTGGGAGTGAAGTAGATTCCTGTCGAGTCGAGCAGGCCGGAGCCAGATCCGTTGCTTCCCATGGCCGCCAGACGTCCGCAGAGCGTGCCGATCGAATCGTCTGTCTCTGCCGCCGCGACCAATCGCGAAAGGAAGTCGCGTTCGAGCGTCGTATCCGGATTGAGTGCCAGCACCCACTGCCCATGGGAGGCGCGGATGCCCTGGTTCTGGGCCACCGAGAAGCCCAGGTTTTTTCCGTTTCGCACCACGCGCAGGGAAATCTGCTCGCGGCCCAAAGTCCGGGCCGGACCGACCAGCTTCAGCGTGTTGTCGGAGGAAGCGTTATCTACGACGATAATTTCGATGGGACGGTAGTCCTGGTTGTGAAGCGATTCGAGACACCCGCCAATGTAGCGGCCGCTGTTACAGGTGACGATAATGACGCTAAGCAAAGGATCCATGCGCACCAATGTTTCGAGCCCGCTTACTTGCGGTCTCGAGACCAAACCAGCGAAATCACCGTTCGAAAAGCAGCCCCAAGCTGGATTGGTTTCCCGTCCAGTAGAGCTACGGTCATCCGCGCACTGGCCCCGGCGAAGACCAGCACACGCATAGCCAGCGCGGCTCCATAGCCCACATTCTTCTCTATATAATAAAGCATGTTACGGTACCAGAAAAACATTCTTTCTTCAAACTTCATCTTTTCAAGGGAATGGCCTCCCTGATGGCGAAATCGGCAACGGGGATCGAGGATCAGCTGGCCGCCCACCTGCTTCAGCCGGAAACAGAAGTCAACATCCTCATACCAAAGAGGGTTAAAACCTTCGTCAAAGCCCCCTAAGCGCTCCCATTCGCCTTTCCTGACCATCAAGCAAGCGCCTGCCGGTTGCTCGACTTCCACGAGCTGGTCGAGAGACAGGTCAAGGTGCCGGTATCGCCGATTCACGGGATTCGCTGGCCACAGGCTGTTCAGGCCAAGCACCTCGAAGGCCAAGCTCCAGAACGTCGGCAAACGCCGCACCGAGAAACCGCTCTGCGGCGCTCCATCATCGCCGACGAGCAAGCCCGCCGCGCCGGCCCATTCCGGGTGTTCCCGCAGCGTGCTCTCGAGTCCATCGAGTCCTTCGAGGAGCACGGTGTCGGGATTGAGGAAGAGGACCAGGTCGCTCGATGCCTCGCGCGCGCCCTGGTTGGCCGCGGCCGCGAATCCGCGGTTCTCGCGATTCGCGATCACTCGCGCGCCCTCGCGGCGGGCGACGTCTACCGAGGAGTCTGTCGAGGCGTTATCCACCACGATGCGCTCACCCTGATTTCCGAGCGATCGCAAGCAATCCGCCAGGCAGCGCTCCGAGTTGTAGGTCACCAGGACGATCGAGAGCACGGCGTCAATTCTTGTCCAGGCTTCTCATGCGCCGCAATTCTTGTTTGATGGAGTCGCGGTCGGAAGTCCGGCGAAGTCCGGCGGCGAGCCGCCGCAACGCTACGGTCATGATCTGGTCGTGATGCAAGCCCCGCAATTCCGGATCGGCGGAGAGCTCGAGCCACAACCGGTGCAGCGTCTCCACGTCCTCGGGACGCAGCGAAGGAGCGTGGGGACCCATGGAGAAGACCCGCGAATCGCATCCTTCGCCCATCACTTCCAGGCTCACGCGCGGGCGAGGATGGGGCAGCCGCTCCCAGGCCAGGCCGGCGAGGCGCGCCTGCTCCTGATCGGGGACATCCCGCGAGTGCGCCGTGACCACGGACAGCGATTGCAGTCTTTGCGCCGTGAGGAACATCGCGTCGAAGGGATCGACGCCCGGCACGACCAGCAGCGAGACGGGTTTGCCGGCCTTCTCAGCTACAGAGACGATTTGCGAGAAGAGCATCTGTTCGTACTCGCTGAAGAGACGGTCGTCGGCGGCCAATTCGCCGCCGAAGTCGCCGCCGTGAATCATGCGCGGGGCGATGGCCACGACATCATGCTCGTCGGTGTCGGTGCGCTCCAGCACCTGCCGGAGAGGGCCGAGCATGCGCTGGTCGCTCACCGCCACCAGGATGTTCCCCGGACGAACGCGGCTGCCTTCCGGCGTCACCGTCTCCTGGTAGTTGAGCTGGAAATGATCCATGGCTCCGTGCGCGGCGCGCCGCTTGGCGTTGATCCGTTCGGAGACCGTGAAGATCACGAAGAACACCGCGGTGAAGGAGCCGCCCATGATGGTGGCGTCTTCCTTCGTGAACAGGTTGACCACAGCGATGAGGAAAAGGACCAGCGCGATGGCGCCCAGGCCGATGGGCACCTCAACGCCCTTGACGATGATGTTCCCCGGCACCTTCCACTCGCGCGGTGACTTGTCCTTGTAGCGCAGCACGAGCACAGAGAGCGCCTTGAAGGCGAACGACCAGACTACGCCGAAGGCGTAGGCGTTGCCCAGCGTGACGACGTCCCCGCGGGACAGGATGATCGTGGCCAGTTGCAGAATCACGATCAGGTTGATCATGCGATAGGTCGTTCCGAACCGGCGGTGCGGAAGGCGGAACCAGTCGGTGAGCACGCCGTCCTCGCTCAAGCGGTTGAGCACGCCGTTCGATCCCACGATGGCCGTATTGATGGCGCCCGAAAGAATCAGGAATCCAGCCACGCACACGGAGCCTTAAAAAACCCGCACCAGCGGCCATG
>CAZRND010000033.1:0-23447 GCA_964601345.1 uncultured Acidobacteriota bacterium
CGGCCGTTCGCCGCCACCTTGACCACGTTGGGGTGCTCGAGGCCTTGCGCCAGCTTTTGAAGGATGAAGGGCACCAGGTCGAAACCGCGCATTCGCCTGCACAGGTTCTCGAGTCTGTGGCGCGCCGGGACTTCGACCTCCTGCTGATGGACCTGAATTATGCCCGCTGCACCACGTCGGGCCGCGAAGGACTCGAGCTGTTGACCCGCGTGCAAGCGCTCGACCGAACCTTGCCCGTAGTGGCGATGACGGCCTGGAGCAGCGTCGATCTCGCCGTCGAGGCGATGCGCATGGGGGTCTGCGATTTTGTGCAGAAACCGTGGGAGAACACCCGGCTGCTCGAAACGCTCCGCGTGCAGATCGAGCGCGGGCAGTCGCGCCGCCAAAATATCCGCATCGAGGAAGAACAGAGGCGCGAGATCGAAGAAGCGCGCGAGGTCGATCGCGGCCTGCTGCCGCGCTCGCTCCCCGCAGTCCACGGATGCACTTTTTCGGCGGCACGCCTCGCCGCGCGATCCGTCGGCGGCGATCTGTTCGACCTGCTGCCCCTCAGCGAAGACCGCGCCGCCCTGTGCATCGCCGACGTGATCGGCAAAGGCATCCCCGCGGCGCTGCTGATGTCCAACCTGCAAGCGGCGGTCCGGACCGAGACGCAGTCGAATCCGAATCCCTCGGAGCTGTGCACGCGGCTGAACCGGGCCATGTTCCGCAACATGCCCGCGGGAAAGTTCATCACCTTTTTCTACGCGATTCTCGACGCCGCTCGCGGCACGCTCTCCTACACCAACGCGGGACATAGTCATCCGATCCTGCTGCGCCGGGACGGTGAGGCCCTTCGCCTCGACACGGGCGGCATGGTGCTCGGCGTCTTCGCGGATTCCTCCTATGCGCAAGGGGAAGTGGCGCTCGCTGCTGGGGACCGGCTGGCGCTCTTTACCGACGGCGTGACCGAGGCCCGCAACGACGCGGGTGAGGAATTCGGAGAGGAACGGCTGATCCGACTGCTTCAGACTCACCGCTCCCTCAGCCCCGCGCAAATCGAGAGCCAGGTGATGCAGGCGATCTCCGAATTTGCCAGCGGCCAGCTCCAGGACGACGCCACGCTCCTGGTGATGGCCCAAGAATAATTTCGGGAACTTTTTCGCCTTCGTCCGTCAATCATAAGCGTGGACCTACCCGACCACGAATTGCTTGGACGCATGAGAAGCGGCGACGAGGAGGCATTTCTCTTCCTATACCGCCGGCTCCAGGGCGGCGTCTACCGCTTCGCCTTGCGGATGAGCGGTTCGACGGCGCTCGCCGAAGAGGTAACGCAGGAAGTCTTCCTGACGCTGATCCAAGAGAAGCACGGTTATAATCCATCGAAAGGAACGCTCTCTTCCTACCTCTACGGGACGGCGCGACATATCCTGCTGCGGCGCCTGGAGCGCGACCGCCGCTATGTTCCGCTGGCGGACGAGTTCGAGCAACGGGACCCCGACCCGCTCCGCGAGCTGACCCGCAGTGAGAGCATCGAGTCGCTGCGGCGCGCCGTGCTGGCGCTGCCGCCGCGCTACCGCGAGGCGGTGGTGCTGTGCGACCTTGAAGAGATGCCGTACGCCGATGCGGCGCGCGTCCTCGGCTGCCGGATCGGGTCGATCCGGTCGCGGCTGCATCGCGCCCGCGCTTTGTTGTTGGCCAAGCTGGGGGCCTCGAAAAAAAAGATCGCGCAGCATCGGGATCGGGGTGAGCGAGGTGAATATGCCTTGGGATAACGAAGAAGAACTGAAGACTGGATTGAAAGCGCTGGCCGCGCAAACGGACAACGCCGCGGCGCCGGAGTGGATGGAGGGCAGTCTGCTCGCGGCTTTCCGGCAGCAGGCGGCGACGCCGCGCGTGACCGCCGTTCGCTATTGGGCATTCGCGGCGGTGGCCGCTGCCGTCGTCTCGGCCGTTCTTCTCGCGGTTTGGTCCACGCGCGCGACGCCGGCTCCGCCCGCGCCTCGCGCTTTTGTCAAAAGCGTTCCGCCGCCTTCCGCTCCGGCTCCGGCACCGGCGCCTGTCCGCAGGAAAGCCGTGCGAAGGCCCGCATCTCGCGAAGTGGTCACGGATTTCATCCCGGTGCTTTACCGTGATCCCAGCGTGATGGAAAGCGGATACATCGTCCGCGTGCAGATGCCGCGCTCGGCGCTGGCTTCGTTCGGCTTGCCGATGAACGAAGAACGCGCGGCGGAAAAAGTTAGGGCCGACCTGCTGGTCGGCCAGGACGGCCTGACGAGGGCGATTCGATTTGTCGACTTTAGGAGGTAGGACAAAAATGAAAAAGCGCACATTGATTCTGGCTCTGGCTTTTGTTCTCCCGCTCGCGGCGCAGGACCCCGCCGACGTCCACAAGGCGATTACGGCGGCGATCGGCGGGCAATTCCAGAACACGATGGAGTTCCTCGGCATGGAGATGTTCCCCGGCAAAGTGGTGAAGAACGCTCCCTACTCGGCCGAGGCCGTCAGCGAAACCACGCAGATGTTGGCGAACGGGAATCGCATCCACAAGCAGAGCTCGACGCTGCTCTACCGCGACGGCGAAGGCCGCACGCGCCGCGAGCAGTCGCTCGGCCCCATCGGCCCGCTCGGCAATGCCGCGGAGCCGATCCAGTTCATCAACATCTACGATCCGGTGGCCAATGCCAGCTACGTCCTCGACACCAAGAATCACACGGCTCGCAAAGTAACCGTCATCTCCACGGACGGCAACGCCAAGGTGACCATTCGAGCCGGGGGCTATCAGGTCTTCACCAGCACCGAGAGCAACCGTGATGGCAACCAAACGGTAACGATCAACAAAACGGTGTCGGCGGAGCACGCCTCCGGTCCTGTCAAGAAAGAGTCGCTCGGGCAGAGCGTCGTCGAGGGTGTGAACGCGGAAGGCACGCGCATCACGCACACCATTCCGGCGGGCCAGATCGGCAACGACCTGCCCATCGATGTGGTGACCGAGAGCTGGTACTCCCCCGATTTGCAAATCGTGGTCATGACCAAGACCAGCGATCCGCGCTTCGGCGACACCGTGTACCGTCTCACGAACATCATTCGCAGCGAACCGTCGCACAGCCTGTTCGAAGTTCCCTCCGACTACACCATTCAGGATGGTCCCGCGGGGATCATCCGCCGGACTCTGAGAAAAGAAGAGATGTAGGAGACTTACGGCGACTTGGGCCGGTATCCGTACTGAGCGCTGCGCAGCAATTGCAGGCGCATGCGAGCGTCGCCGGCCCGAGGATCGTCGGGAGATTTGGCGAGGAAAGTCTCGAATTCAGTCATCGCTTTCCGGTAGGACGAACGCTCCATCGAACTTCGGCGCTTCCCGTCCGGGTTGTACATCGCCTTATACCAATAAGCGAAAGCCGCGTGGTAGTGCAGTTGACTTTGATCCGCGTGCTTGCGTAGCGCGCCTTCGAAGCACGCCACCGCATCGGGATACTTTTGATCGTGGATCATCTCGTTGCAGGCGCGAATGACTTCTCCGACTTCGTCGGTCTGCACCGGCGCTGGAACGGTCGCCCAGGTCCAGTCCGAGAGCGGCATCCGCATCGGAACGTTGATCGCGGGAACCGAAGGCACGCCGGAATCAACTCGTTTGGGCGGTTCGGGCTTGGCTGCTTCCGTCTTTGGCGGTTCTGCTCTCACAGGTTCAGGCGGCTTCGCAGGTGGCGCGCCCGCGACCGTCACCATTTCGGCGACCGAGTCGAGCGCCACACCTGTGAGGGTCTGGCCGTCGCTCTCGAGCAACAAGATGCCAAGGAGGCGGCCATCTTTGTCGAGCAATGCGCCGCCGCGATAGAAGGCCGGTAAGGCCGGCGAGACTTGCCACCGCCGCGGGCTCGAGCCGGGTTGCGGTCGCAGCCGGACCTGCGTCTCGGCATACTCAAAGGGTTTGGGAGCGGCTCCGGCGATCGCGGCGATCTCGCCATCGGGAATCGTCCGGGGCACGGCCATCGGCGCGACCTGCCCCCGCTTCTCGGCCAGCGGAATAACGCCCACTTGCTGGTAGCTTCGTACGCGCAAGAGAATCGCATCGGAAATCTCTCCGTCGGTGTAAGCCACCGTAATCTCGCGAGCCTGCGAGAGCGCCCCGCCATCGGTCAGGATCGTGAGACCGTCACCGACGACGACGCCGCTCAGGAAGGCATTTTTCTGCGGTCCGTAGTTCACCGCCACGTGCACTACGCACTGCGCTGACGCGGGATGAGGCGATGGGGTCTGGCCCAGTAGGACGGTCATCAAGGTGAGCGTCAGGCCAAGCATCATCTAGATTTGTAGCACACTTTAGAGGAGCGTATCGTCGAGGGCTGCCTGCTGCGCGATCGGCACGGGCTGCGGCTCAAGCGCCGCTCCGCCGAGATACGATCGCAGGCGTTCCCGCGATCCGTCGAAGTAGTTTTCGACGAGACGGCGCAGCGCGCCGTCGAGCGCCGCTTCCCGAGGAACCTCGGCATGGTACACGTGCGCCTTCCCGCGTTTGCGCCGCGATACGGCCTTCTTCCGAGCTAGTCGATCGAGCACCGTCATCACCGTGGTGTAGGCCAGCGGACGGTGCGGCTTCAGCCCCTCTTGCACGTCGCGCACGGTGAGGTCGCCCCTCTCCCAAAGAAGCCGGATACAGGCCAGCTCGAGGTCGGGCAGGTCGGCGCGCGCTTTCACTCTTCCTCTTTCCCGCGCGTCAGGAACCGGTCGGTCCTGAGCAGGCTGCGTTCGAGAGCGGCGCACCGCGCGGTCCATTCACCGGCCGAGGCGGGATCGCTCGAAGCGAGCGAGGCGCGCATCGCCTCCATCTTGGCGTCCATGTTGTCGATGAGATGCAGCAATACAGCTTCGGGAAACATCGGCAATTTAGCGGCGCCAAACTCGTACTCGCCGTGATGGCTGATGATCATGTGCTCGAGCAGGATCTTCCACTCGCCGGGAAAACCGGCGAGGCCGCGGATCTTCTCGCTCATGATCTCGAGACCGATGTGCGTGTGGCCGAGCAATTGTCCTGTGGTCGTATAACGCACCGCGCGATCGTAGCTGAGCTCGTGGATCTTGCCGATGTCGTGCAGCACGCACCCCGCCAGAAGCAGGTCGCGCCGCACTTGCGGGTAGTGTCCCGCGACAAGATTCGCCAGGCGGCAGAGTGAGAGCACATGCTCGAGCAGACCGCCGAGAAAAGCGTGATGCATGCTCTTGGCGGCAGGCGCGCGCTTGAACCGCGCGGCGATGTCGGGATCGCCGAGCACCGCTTCAAGCAGCGCCTTCAGATGCGGATCGGTCATTCCCGCGACGAGGATCCGCAGGTCGCGAAACATGTCCTCCGGATCGCGCTCGCTGCGCGGGAAGTAGTCGGCGAGAGCGACCTCCTGTTCCGAGACGGGGCGAAGCTCGCGGATCGTAAGTTGCGTCTTTTGGCGGTGGACCTGCACCGCTGCCTTGACCCAAACGACGTCGTCGACCGAGAAGTTGGGGACCTGCTCCAGCTTGTCCCATATCCGCGCATCGACCGTGCCGGTGCGATCGCCCAAGACCAGGGAGAGATAGCCCTCGCCGGTCTTGTTGAAGCGCATGTCTTTCTGATGGACGAGGAAAAAATCGAGGACGTCTTTTTCGGGAGTCAGGTCGCGGACAAAGGTGCCCTTCATGACGCCGTCGTCGGGCCGGACGTCACTTCTTGCTGCCCTTGGGCCAGGTCCAGGGCTTGAGAATCTTGCGGCCGCCCTTCTTGGCGCCGGCGAGGGTGGTGGTCATCTCCTCGGCGGCGGCGTCCACCGGAATCAAGTGCGCCGCGCTGAGCACCGCGGGGGCGCCCGAGTCGGTGAAGCCGGACCGGATCTCGAGATACGCTTCGTCGCGCAACTTGGTCATAAAGTCGCGCAGGTTGGGCTGCAGCCGTTCGTAGTAAATCTGCTCCTGGATTTCGTTCTCCACTTCCTTCATCGGCGGGATGCCGGCCTCGTAGTGTTCGTTGAGCTTGAGGATCAGGAACCCGTTCTTGATATGGATGGGATCGCTGACATCGCCCTTCTTAAGTCCGAAGGAGACGGCCTCGATTTCCTTGGCCATGTCGCCGCGCTTGTAGAGCCCGATATCGCCGCCCCGCTTGCCCGACTCGCCCTCCGACTCCTTGGCCGCCAACTCGTCGAACTTTTCTCCCTTGCGGGCGCGGGCTACCACGTCGGTTGCCTTCTTCTCCGAGGCGGCGAGAGCGTCGCCTTCCTTGCCCTCCGTCGAAACCAGAATCTCGCTCAGGTGGACCTGCTCGGGCCGCTCCATCTCTTTCTTGTGTTCCTCGTAGAACTTCTTGACGTCCTCGGGATTCATCTGAATCTTGGATCCGACCTCGCGCCCGATCACCTGCTGTGTGATCATGTTGTTGCGGATGTTGGCCTTGTAATCCTCGAAGTTCAAGCCCTGGGCGGCGACGGCTTTTTCAAACTCCTCCATGTTGGGCAGGCCCATCTGCTTGCGGAAATCGTCCATGCGTTTCACCACCTGCGTATCGACGTTGATACCGAGGTCCTTGCCCTTCTGAAGCAGGAGCAGGTTGTCGATCAGGTCGCGCAGGACGTTCTTGTCTCGCGTGGCCATTTCGGAGGTGAGTTGCATGCCTTGGTATTTCTGCTGCAGTTCCTGGCGCAGGGACTCCCGGCTCTTCTGATACTCGGAGAGCGTGATGATCTCGTTGTTGACCCGCACGACGATGGTCTCGACGATGGCGCCTTGCGTCGCCTGTGGAGCGGGTGCGGGCTGCGCGGGCGCGGGTTTCGCGGGCGTCGCCGGAGTTTGGGCAACAAGAGGGATAGCCAGCAGAATCGCAAGAGACTTATGCATTTCTACGATTTTATCAGTTCGCCGCTCCGGGCGCGGGGAAATTCTTCGCGGCATCGTCGAGGACTAGTACCCAATCGTTGCCCGGCGCAGGAGTTCCGGGCGGCGCAAACCGTTGCGATCCTTTGGCCGGAAACTCACCGGCGGACTGCGCCGATCCGTCGCGTGGGTTGTACCACCAGGCTTTAACGCGGCTGCCCATCCCGCCGCCGGGCCGGACCTCGACAGGTCGTCCCGTATAGATGTAGACGAAGCAGTATCCACGGCCGCGAGTGGCGACGGCGTATTCGTAGCGCACGCCGTTTTCGCCGGCGATCACACTCTGGTCTGGCACGCGATCGAAGAACGGCCGCGACAGCATCAGACGCTTGAGATATTGCAGTTGTCCGGCGCCGGGATCGGAGATCGCGTCGTACCAAAACTGGTTCTTCACGCCGTAAGCCCCGTCGCGATCGCCCGGACGGTGAAACTGCATCACGGCGTTATCGCCGTAGGTATGCCCGAACGATCCGGCAAAGACGGACCAGTAGGCGTAACGCCGCACGTCGGCCGCTCCCCAGTAGGGTTGCGAAGGATCGTGCAGGCCCTGCGGGATGTTCTCGTAGGAGGGTTCGCCGTCGAGGACCGGTTTGGCCGGTCGCCGCGCGTAGTCCTCGCGCACGTAGCGCCAGTTGTCCTCGCCGAAGCGCTTCGGCGATTTCGTATCCTGATCGTAGCGCTGGTGGCCGGACTGAAACATGTTGAAGTCGAGCCACGGCTCGCTGTGAAACCAAGTCGCGGATTGCATCCTGCCAAAGGGATGAAACGTGACGAGGTGGCCGGGATCTTCTTTCTTGAGCGTCGAGCCCATCAAATTCCAGACCGCTGTGTTCTGATCGCCGGGCGTATCTCCGCCCACGATCCATATGATGTTCGGCTTGTCGCGGTAACGCCGGGCGAGAAACGTGGCGTAGGGCACGACGTTGCGCTCGTTCACCGTAGCGTTCCTGGCGAGCGAGCCCCAAGAAGCCACGAGCGCGAGGAATATCCCGCGTTGCGCGGCCTGGTCGGCGACCCAATCGAGATGTTGCCAATAGCCGTATTCGCCCGGTTTCGTGTCGACGTAAGGCTGGTCCGGCTGGCCGTCGACCAGCGCCGGGACGCCGGCCACCGTCCGGTCGTTCGCGCCGCCCCGGAGGACCATCACTTGAATCACGTTGAATCCCTTCGCACGGCGGTCGTCGAGATAGCGCTCGGTCTCGGCACGATCGACCTTGCTGAGTAACATCCAGGCGGTATCGCCGAGCCAGAAGAATGGACGCCCGTCTTGATACTGCAGGAACCGGTGGTTCGGCGAGACGCTCAGCGTCGTCGCCAGCAGCGCGACCGGCAGAAGCCACGCCGTCAACTAAAACACCGCCGCTTCGGAGAGGATCTTCAGCGTGCTGTTGATTTCGACTTCCACGGAGTACGGACGGTCGCTGCCGCCGGGCGTGTAGAAGGCCAAGTCGCGAATGCGTACGCGAATGGCGCGGCGTCCTTCTTCGATGGAATAGATGGGATACTGCGCCAGTTGCAGGAAGGCCTTGCCCGTCGCGGAGTCGCGCGCGCCAACCAGCAGGTTGTTCGGCTGGGGCTTGGGCAAGCGGATCAAATAGGCGCGCCGTGTGCCGCTGGTCGCATCCACCTCGTAGATCATGTAGGCGATCGGCGTTTCCTCCACCACCGTCCAAATCCACGGAACGATCGCGGATGCGTGTACGGCCTGCGACTCGGGATCCTCGGTGAGCGGCGAATTGTGAATCGACTCAAGCGCGCGGTAGCGCAGCCAGGCCCGCGCCGGGAAAAGCACGCTCAGCAGCGCCAGCACCACCCACGCGGCTCGCGGATTCCGAACTCTCGACGCCCCGATCTCCCGATTCACGGCGTTGAGCATCGCTGGGCCAATAAAGGAAAGTCCGAGGAATGCGAGTGTCGGCAAATCGTAATCGGCGATCAGCGGATAGCTGTAGCGCTTGTCGGACAAGGGCCAGAGCAATTGCATGCCGTAGCCGTTGAAGAAGTCAAAGAAAAGATGCACCGTGCATCCGACGGCAGCCAGCATGAGCGCGGTCATCGCGCCCTGACGCTCGCGCACCGCGGCATGGCGATCTTCGGCCGCGTAACGCCACCAGAGGAACGCTGTGACGACAATGAGGACCACTGCGCCGAAGACCGAATGCAGGGGACCGCGATAGATGCGGACGTAAAATGACGCGCTGATCGGGCGCACCAGCAACTCCAGGTCGGGCACAAGGGACGCGACGGCGAGCAGCGCCAAGCGTCGCAGCCGCTCGGGCCGGCGCGGAGCGGCAGCGAGCCCGGCCTGAGCGATCGAACCCGCCACCAACAAATGCGTTAAACTATCCATGAGAGCACGTATCGATTCCACATGATTCTATACTCGCCGTTCCGTGCCTGTCTCCTTCTCTTGCTGGCTGCGGCCGCCGTCGACATCCCCACCGAGCTTTTGACGCGCGTGGAAGCGATCCGGCAGGTGGAAAAGAAATTCGGCGGCACGTTGTGGCCCGGTTGGGACCCGACCTCCACGCCTCTCGCGGTCCATAAGGCGAACGAGTTCAGCCTTGTTGTGGGGCATCCACAGCCGCCTGCGGGCTACCGGCCGTATCCTACGCCGATCGTATCGGCGCCGGTATTCATGTCCGACAGCACGGCCGGCATTCCGCTGGCCAACACGGCGCGCTCCTTCGGCGGGCGGGTCACCAGCTTCATCGGATTTCAGGACGTGATGGACAAACCGGGCGTCGAAGAAGCCGTGGCGCTCGGGATGCACGAGCTCTTTCACGCCCATGAGCAGCGCATCGCGCCGAACAAGTACGGAAACATCCTGGCCGTCTTGTGGGGCGACTATCCGGAATTCTCGGCCTCGAACCGCGTTCTGCTGCAACTCGAATCGGAGGCGCTTCGCAGCGCCATCCTGGCGACCAGCCCAGACGACGTGCAGCGCCACGCGGCCGAGTTCCTGGGAATCCGCGCGGAGCGGCGCAAAGCTCTCACGCCCCAAGCCGTGCGATACGAATCGGGTGAGGAAGCCGTGGAGGGCCTGTGTCGTTACATCGAGGTCCGCACGCTGGAGCTCGCCTACCCGGCGAGGGCGGACTTGCGCCAGCAGCGCATCGACGAGCTTGCCAAGGTCGGTAGCCTCACGCGCGATCGCGAGCGTTTCTACGTGCTCGGAATGGGCGTCGGCCTGTTGCTCGACCGTGTGCGTCCCTCGTGGAAGCAAGAATATGAAACGACCGAGGCGATGCCCGGCGAACTTCTAGCCAGGGCCGTGCCGGCAGCCAAGTTCGATCGAAATTTGCGCACGCAGATCTTCGATCAGCAGTCCGAGCTCAACAAGCGTCAGGAAGAGGGATCGCGGCGAATCGGCATCTTGATGAGCAAAGGCAAGCGGGTCGTTCTCGAAGTCGCCGGCGCGAAGGAGAACGTCCAGCTTCGCGGCATCAATCCCAACGGTTCGGTTCAGCTCACTCCTCAACATGTCGCGCAAACGTTCTTAATGCTCGATCTCAAGGGCGGCGTCGGAGACAACTCGTTCACCTGGCGCATGGAGTTCACCTCTGTTCCAGTGATCTACGACAAGCAGCAGGATGCGTTCTGGTGCATGCTGCCCGAAGAAGCGGTCACCGAAGCCCTCGAGCGACTCGCCGAAAAGCCCGAGCGGTTCACGGTGAAGGGGCCGGGTTTTCTCCTCGACCTCGACCATGTCACGGTTTCCAACCGCACCAATGAAGTGAGGATTTCCCTCAGTGAAGACCTGAAACGCAAGCCTCTGCTAAAGCCGGAAATCTTGAAGCCGCCGCTGTAGTTGCGTATAATTCCACTCATCAAGTCTAAGGGGCTTAGGAGGGTGAGATGGTTCGAAAAGTGTTTCTACTTACAGTTGTTTTCACGGCGCTCGTTTGCGCGCAAACCAACACGTCACGTATCCGCGGCGTCGTTCTCGATTCCACCGGCGCGGTGATTCCGGGCGCGGAGGTCAGCGTCCTTCACGAAGCCACCGGCTTAAAGCGCGCCGTGCAGACTAACGAGTCCGGACAATACGCCTTCGATGCCATGCCGCTCGGCGCGTATACCGTGAGCGTGAGCAAGGACGGCTTCAAACGTGTCACGAGCACGGCTAACGAACTGCGCGTGGGCGAGCCGCTGACCATCGACTTCACGCTGAATCCCGGCGCGCTGACCGAGCAGATCAGCGTTACCGAGCAGGGCGTAGCGGTGCAGACGGCGGAAGCTTCGCTCGGCAACGTGCTCGGCCAGAAGCCCATCGAGAACCTGCCCCTCAACGGACGCAACCCGCTGCACCTGATGGCTCTGATGCCGGGCGTCTCCGGACATGCCTCGCAGGCCACCAGTAGCACCGGGACAGTGACATTTTCCGTAAACGGCGACCGCGGCCGCGGCGTCTACACGACGCTCGACGGCGTGGACGTCAGCGATCCGGTGATCCCGCGCGGCGAGCTGTCGCAAGTGCTGATGAATCCCGATTCGGTCAGCGAATACCGCGTGATTACCAGCGTCGCCAAGGCCGAATACGGCCGCAACTCCGGCGCGCAGGTGCAGGTGGTGACGAAGTCGGGGACCAACCAACTCCACGGCAGCCTTTTCGAATTCAACCGCAACACGGCCTACAACGCCAACGACTGGTTTAACAACCGCGCCGGCATCTCTCGCGAAATCCTGATCCGCAATCAGTACGGCGCTACGTTCGGCGGACCCATCAAGCGCGACAAGTTGTTTTTCTTTTTCAACTGGCAGTCGCAGCGCATGGCGCAAAGCCTCACCCAGACCCGCACGGTGCTGACGCCGTCGACGCGAACCGGCATCTTCCGCTTCATGGTAGGCGCGGCCAACGCGCCTGCGCAGGTGGATACGCAGGGCAATCCGCTGGTTCCCGCGTGCGGCGGAACGGTAACGACCGGCTGCTATAGGACCTTCAACCTGGTGGCCGCCGATCCCATGGGCAAGGGTCTCGACAAAACCATGCAGGGTCAGATCAACCTGACCAACCTTCCGAACGACTACTCGGCGGGAGACGGCTTCAATACCGCGACGTTCCGGTTTAACGCCCCGGCTTCGGCGCCGGCGGATTCCTATACCGGCAAGCTGGACTATCGCATCACGCAGAACCACACCACCTTCTTCCGCTGGAGCGAGGGCGAGAACGACCTACTCGGCGACTACATCAACACCGGACTGCCGCGCTATCCGGCGAATCCGGCATCGTTTCCGGGACGAACGCGCGAATCGGGCAGCCGTGGATTCTCCGGCGGGCTGACGTCGGTCTTTGGCGCAAGCAAGGTGAACGAATTCAACCTGGGATATACGCGGGCCGGCATTCTCTTCCTCGATCCCACGCATCCCAAGTTCGAGATCATTTCCAACACCCAATCCGATCCGTTCCTGTTCTGGGGCGGCACGGGGCGGACCCCCAAGAACTGGCAGGCGCTGGACAATTACTCCTGGGTTCGGAGCAACCACACCTTCAAAGGCGGCGCAAACATCCGCTGGTACAGCATCGACCAGTTCCGCCGCGCCACCAACTTCTATCCTCGTCTGACCTTCTCCACGACCAATGCGCCGACCGTTCTGCTCACCTCCGGGACGAACGTCACGACGGGCATCAACAGCACCGATCTCGCCCGGCTCAACAGTCTCTTCAACGATTTGATGGGTGTGGTCGGAACCGTGCAGAAGGTCTTCTATTCGGACGGGAAGTCGTTCCCCTCGGCGAATCAGGAATTGCAATTCCTGCAGCGCGCCCGAGAATACAATTTCTACTTCCAAGACGACTGGCGCGTCCGACCTAACCTGACGTTGAACCTGGGTGTGCGCTATGAATTCAACAGCGTCCCCTTCGATCTTTCGGGCATGCAAGTGGTCAACGACAAGGCCCTGAACAGCCCGGCAGGAGACGTCAGTTTGCTGCCTGCGGGTCCCGGAACGAGCCGGCCCTGGTACAACAACGACAGGAACAATTTCGCGCCGGCCCTTGGTTTTGCCTGGTCGCCATTCGGCGATCACAAGACCTCGGTGCGCGGCGGCTACCGGGTGGCCTACAACCGCCTGGTGAACTGGGCGCTGAACGTCGTAGAGCAGAACCAGCCCGGCACGACGGTCACCAACATTATCCGGCCGAACTCGAATATCTCGGCGACCAGCCCTAATTCGGTGCGAGCCAGCGACGCTGCTGTGCAGACGCTCGTAGGCCAGTTGCCGAATGGCATCGTGGGCAACAATGTGCAGCGCACGCCGGCTTCTGACCGGAGTTCGATCCCCCTGCTATTCGATCCCAACCAGCGCACGCCTTTCGTGCATCAGTGGAATTTCAGCATCCAGCGCGAGGTCTCGCGCGGCTTGGTTGTGGAGCTCGCCTACGTGGGCAGCCACGGAGAGCACATGTTCCGGATGATGAACGCCAACCAGGCGATCGTCACGTCGGCCTTCCTCGACAGCTTCCGCCAAGCCCAAGGCGGCGTACGGACCGGGCCGGTGGGCGCGCTGCTGAACACCTACGGCGCGACTCTGCCCTCTTCGATCACTACGAACCTCGCCAACAACGACGTCGGCGCGTTCATCAGCGCGGTGACGACGGCGGCGGTGACGGTGAACGGCGCGAACACGGTCGGCGGGAAACTGATTCAGGCCGGTTTGGGCTTGGGATACTTCAACAATCCGCAATTCACCGCGGCGGGCCTGGCTTGCTCCTGCACCGACAGCTCCTACAACGCGCTGCAGATTTCGGTGAACCGTCGCTTCGCGTCGGGACTCATGTTCCAGACCAACTACACCTGGGGCAAGAGCCTCGACGACATCTCCGACGACACGAACGGAGCGGGAACCGGGCTGCTGCTTCCGGCGGATTCCAACAACCGGCGCCTCGACCGCGGGCGCAGCGATTACGACATCCGCCACCAGTTCCGCGGCAGCGTGATTTACGAGCTGCCCTTTGGACACAACAAGCGCTGGCTCAAGAGCGGCATCCTCTCGCAGATCGTGGGCGGTTGGGATGTGAACTCGCTCGTGGACTGGTCGAGTGGTTATCCCTACTCCGTCAGCACAGGCCGCCGGATGATTTATCCCGACAACCCAACGACGAATGCCATCTTCGCCGGCGATCCGACGTCCGTGGGCGGCCTGGTGAAGAGCGGCTCCACGGTGACGTTCCTCAGCGACGCGGACAAAGCCAAGTTCTCGAATCCGGGCGTGGGACAGTACGGCTCGGGACGGAACATCTTTACCGGACCGGGATTCTTCCAGACTGATTTCTCGCTTCACAAGACCGTCACGGTCCGGGAGCGCTTCAAATTCGAGGTTCGCGGCGAGGCCTTCAACGTGTTCAACAACATCAACTTCAGCCAGCCCACCGCAACAAGCACCTCTGCATCGTTCGGGGTGATCTCTTCGGTGCGCGTTCCCCCGCGCATTCTGCAGGTGGCGGCGAAGTTCTCGTTCTGACGCCAGGCTCCGGGATGGGGACATAGTAGAATGTTTCGGCTATGTCCTCCGTCCCCCGTTTTCCTCACGAAGGGCTGAAGTTTCTCCGCTCGCTCAAACGGAACAACGATCGCGAATGGTTCCTTAAGCACCGCGGCGAATATGAGCAGTACGTGCGCGCGCCGATGGCCGAATTCGTCCTGGCCCTCGCGCGGGATTTGCCGGACGAGTTCGTAGCCGATCCCAAGGTCAGCCTCTACCGCATCTACCGGGACACGCGCTTCAGCAAGGACAAGTCGCCGTACAAGACGCACACCGCGGCCGTCTTCCCGCGCCGAGGCCTCGCGAAACACTCCGGAGCGGGACTCTATTTTCACATCGAGCCCGGCCGGGGAATCGCCGGCGGCGGCCTCTACGCGCCCGATCCGCAGCAACTGCAACTGGTGCGCGCGCATGTCGCCGAACGCTATCTCGCGCTCCGCAGCATCGTCGAGTCGCCGGCATTTCGCAAGACCTTTGGCGCATTGGAGGGGCAGAAGCTGACCCGCGTTCCGCGCGGATTTCCCTGCGACCATCGAGCCGCCGAGTATCTGAAGTACAAGCAGTACCTGGCGATCTGCACGTTCTCAGCCGAGGACGCCGTGTCGCCGGCGTTCTATCGCAAGCTGCTCGCGATTTTTGAACGCGCCATCCCGCTGATGCGATTCCTCAACTATCCTCTGACGGGCTAGCGTACAATAATCGTTATGGCGCTCGCCGCAGGAAGCGGAGAAACGCAACTGGAAGCTCTCGAGACCAAGGTGCGCCAATTTGTGGCGCAGGTTCGCAAGTCGCAGGAGGCCGCCGAGGCCGACAACGACCGCCTGCGCAAGCAGCTCGCCGACGACGAAAAGACGCGCGGCGAGGTTCGGCGGCGGATGGAGCGATTGTTGAAGCAGATCGATTCTCTGAGCGGCGAATAACATGGCGGAAAAGCAGGGCGTCAAGGTCGAGATCTTCGAGCAGGCCTACCACCTGCGCGTGAACAACGAGGCGGACGCCGCGCAGGTGCGGCGCACGGCGGCCTTGGTGGACGCTAAGATCCGCGCCGTCGCGGCGCAGACCCGCGACGTGGATTCACTGCGCTTGGCGGTGCTTGCGGCTCTGACGATCGCCGACGAGTATCACACCTTGCAGGCGCGCTACGACTCTCTGCGCACTTCCGTCGAGCGCAAGAGCGCTGAACTCGGCAAGCTGCTCGACGCGGAAATTCGCAACGCAAGCTGAACCTTCTCCGTGCGCATCCTATTCATCGGGGACATTTTCGGAAGTCCTGGGCGCAAGGCCGTCTCGGACCACCTGCGGGACATTGTCCAGCGGCGTGAGATTGATCTGGTTCTCGCGAACGGCGAGAACGTGGCGGGAGGCTTCGGCATCACGCCTAGTCTCGCGAACGAACTCTTCGGCCTGGGCATCGAGGCCATGTCCACGGGAAATCACGTCTGGGACAAGAAAGAAATCCTCGAGTACTTCGCGCGCGAGCCGCGCTTGGTGCGCGCCGCCAACTTCCCTCCCGGCGCGCCGGGACGGGGCGTTTTCACGGGACGCACGAAAAAAGGCGTCGAATATGCCCTGCTCCACCTGATGGGGCGGGTCTTCAGGCATCCTCTCGACTGCCCGTTCCGCAAGGCCGACGAGGATCTGTCGCGACTGCCGGCGTCCTGCAAGATCCGCGTGGTGGATATCCATGCCGAAGCGACTTCGGAGAAACAGGCGATGGGCTGGCACCTGAACGGGCGCGCCACGGCCGTAATCGGCACGCACACGCACGTACCCACGGCCGACGAACGCATTCTCTCGGGAGGCACAGCGTTCATCACCGATGTGGGGATGACCGGTCCCTACGATTCAGTGATCGGCGTTGAGAAAGAGATTGCCTTGAGTAAGTTCATCCGCCAGATGCCCAACCGCTTCGAGCCGGCCAAGGACGACGTTCGCATCGCCGGCGTGATCATCGACGCCGACGAAGAAACCGGCCGGGCGCGATCCGTCGAGCGGTTCGAGATGAAGATTACTTAGTAGAGCAGGTTTCTAACCTGCTCATGGGGCAGGTTGGAAACCTGCCCTACTCCTATGCGTAGATTCCGCGCAAGTTCACGGCAAAAGCGACGCGATCGATCGCCAGCATGTATGCGGCGATCCGCATGCTGACCTGGTGCGTCTCGGCGTAGCGATCCACGTCCTGGAAGCTGGAACGCATGATGCGGTCGAGGCGCTCGTTGACGGCTTCGAGAGTCCAGAAGAATCCCTGACGATCCTGCACCCATTCGAAATAGGAGACCGTAACGCCGCCGGCATTCGAGAGAATATCGGGGACGACGAGAATCTTCTTTTCCTGCAGGATCTGATCGGCTTGCGCGGTGGTGGGACCGTTGGCGCCCTCGACCAGAACACGCGCCTTGATATCGGCGGCATTCGCCGTCGTAACCTGATTCTCCGTGGCCGCGGGAATCAGCAAGTCGCACGGAAAAGTGAGAATGCCGGCGCGATCCGCGGCTTCTGCCTCCGGGAATCCCTGCACCTCGCCGTTTTCCTTGGCGTGCTTCATCAGCGCTGGGATATCCAAGCCCTTCGGATTGTAAATAGCGCCGTACATGTCGGAGACGCCGACGATCTTGTATCCCTGCTGCACCATGTGCGCGGCGGCCTGCGAACCGACGTTGCCGAATCCCTGGATGATGACGCGCGCACCTTCGCGGTTGATGCCCAGTTTCTGGCAGGCTTCGTTGGCCACGATCATGCATCCGCGTCCCGTGGCTTCGCGGCGACCGAGCGATCCACCGAGATCGAGCGGCTTGCCGGTGACCACGGCCGTGGACGTATGGCGGACGTGCATCGAGTAGGTGTCCATGATCCAGGCCATCACTTGCTCGTTCGTGTTCACGTCGGGAGCGGGCACGTCGGTTTCCGGCCCCAAAAAACCGAGCAGCTCGGCGGTGTATCGTCGAGTAATGCGCTCGAGCTCCGCCGTGCTGAGGATGCGTGGATCGCAGATCACGCCGCCCTTCGCCCCTCCGAAGGGGATGTTCACCACAGCGCACTTCCATGTCATCCAGGAAGCCAGCGCGCGCACCTCGTCGAGCGTCACGTCGGGAGCGTAGCGGATGCCGCCCTTCCCCGGCCCGCGGGCCAGAGAGTGCTGCACGCGATAGCCGGTGAAGACTTCGAGCCGTCCGTCGTCCATGCTCACCGGGATGTGTACGATGACCTCGCGCGTCGGGTGGCTGAGCACCTTCCACATGCCTTCGGAAAGATTCAGCCGGCGCGCGGCTTCATCAAAGCGGGCTTGCTGGGCTTCCCAAGGATTGGTCTCCGTCTCCACATGATTCGCAACGGTGGACATAGGGGCGATTATATAGCACAAGCAGGCGTATACTCAGTCTATGGGCGCCAAGACTTTGATAACGGTGGAGCAGTTCCTGCGCCTTCCCGATGAGGAATCGCGGCGCTACGAGCTCTGGCAAGGAGAACTGGTGGATGTGGGCGAAACTATCTTCGATCACAACTGGATTCGGGACAGGTTACTCGTTTGTATTGCAAACTTCTTGATGAGCACCAGACTCGGCGGCGAAGTGTTGGCGGAGACCGGCATTCAGTTCGACTCCAATACTCTGGCCCGGCCCGATCTTGCTTACTGGGACGCGGGTCACGTCGCCGCCATTGACCGGAAGCGTAGCCCCGTCGAGGTGATCCCGCAGTTGCTGGCGGAAATTGTTTCGCCGTCCGATTCCCTTCCCCGGCTCTTCCGCGCCGCCGAGTATTTCCTGCGCGCCGGCGTGCAAGTGGTTTGGGTGGTGGAGCCGGCGCCGTTTGCGATCCATGTATTTGAAAAAGGCGCCGACAAACGCGTCGTGCGTCCCGGCGACAAACTGGAAGCGCCATCCGTCCTACCTGGGTTTTCGGAGGATGCAGTCCGCTTTGTTCCGGGAACCTAACCCGGACTTGTCCGTAGTACTCATCATGGAATCAATGTTTCGCGACTTTCGGTATGGCGTTCGTGCGCTTTGGAGCGACAAGAGTTTCACGCTCACCGTCGTGCTCACGCTGGCGGTTTGCATCGGCGTGAATACGGCGATCTTCGCCGTGGTGAACGGCGTTCTGTTGCGGCCGCTCCCCTTCCCCGATTCGCAGGCCGTGCTGCTGATGTCTAACCACTACCCGAAGGCGGGAGTCGGGGATACGCACAACAGCGGAGTCGCCGACTACTACGACCGCATCCGGGATGTCTCGGCCTTCGACGAACAGGCGCTCTACCGGTACTCCAGCCGAACCGTCGAGATCGAAAGCGTGCCGCAGCGAATTACCGCGCTGGCCGTGACGCCGACGCTGTTCCAACTGCTGCGCGCCACGCCGGAAGAGGGCCGCACGTTCACCGCGGAAGAGGGCGAGGTTGGCAACGACAAGAAGGTGATCCTGAGCGACGGGCTGGCGCGACAGCTCTTCGGCGATCCCAAAGCGGCGGTGGGACGCGAGCTGCGTCTCAGCGCCGTCCCGTATCCCATCGTCGGCGTGATGTCGCCCCGTTTTCAGTTCATGGATCCCGGCGTCCGCATGTGGATTCCCGCCGCTTTCACCGCCAAGGACAAGGACCAGCGCCACAGCAACAACTGGTATCACGTTGGGCGGCTGAAGCCGGGCGCCACGCTTCAGCAAGCCCAGGCTCAAGTGAACTCGCTCAACGCCGCCAATATGGACCGCTTTCCCCAGTGGAAAGAAATCCTGACGAACGCGGGATTCAACACCAAGGTGGAAGTACTGCAGGACATGATGGTGAAGGACGTCAAGCGTGTTCTTTACTTGCTGTGGGGCGGCGCGCTCTTCGTGCTGCTGATCGGCGCGCTGAACGCCGCCAACCTGGTGCTGGCTCGCACCGCGCTCCGGCGGCGCGAGCTGGCGACGCGCCTGGCGCTCGGCGCGGGTCCCGCGCGGCTGACGCGCGAGCTGATTGTCGAGAACGTCACAGTAGCGCTGGCGGGAGGCGCGGCGGGCGCGGCGCTTGGCGCCGGCCTGCTCTCTCTGATTGCCCGCAAAGGACTCGACGAGATCCCGCGCGCCACGGAAATCCGGCTCGACGCCCCGGTGTTCCTCGCGGTTCTGGCGATGTCGCTCGTCACCGGCGTGGTGCTCGGCCTGATTCCGGCCCTGCAGGTCTTTCAGCGACGCCTCAGCGAAATACTCCAAGAGGGAAATCGCTCCGGCGCGGGAAGCTCGAGGTCGCGGCGCGTGCGGCAAAGCCTGGTCGTGGCGCAGATCGGGCTCGCGTTTGTGCTGCTCGTGGGCGCGGGCCTACTGCTGGTGAGTTTTCGCGCCCTCTTGGGTACTGATCTTGGATTCAACCCCAGCGGGGTGCTGACCGCCGCCACCGCGGCGCCCGGCGCTCTCTATAAAGAAGACGCCGACGTTCGCGCGATGGTGGACCGGTCGTTGGAAGCAATTCGCCACATCCCGGGCGTCACGGCAGCGGGAGCAACCACGGCGATCCCGCTCTCCGGCGACAACTCCGACAGCGTGATCATCCCCGAGGGCTACCAGTTGAAACCGGGTGAGTCGCTGATTTCGCCGCGGTTTGTGAGCGCCTCACCCGGATTCTTCGAGGCCATGAACATCGCCCTGATCCGCGGCCGGTACTTCCTCGACAGCGACAAGGCTGATTCGCTCCAGGTCGCCATTGTCGACGAGACGCTGGCCCGGCGCTTCTGGCCGGATCGCGATCCCATTGGACGACGTATGTTCCAGCCGCAGGACATCAACAATGTCTTCAAGGTCGACGAGCACACGCACTGGCTGACCGTCGTGGGCGTTGTACGGTCGATTCGCATGGAAGACGCGGCCGGCGATTCGAATACCGCCGGAGCCTACTACTTCCCGTACGCGCAAAATGTGCAGCGCGGATACTCGTACGCCGTGAAGACCACGGGCGACCCCGCGGCGCTCGCCCGATCGCTGCGTACCGAGTTCACGCGAGCCGCGCCGGGCCTCGCGCTGTTCAGCGTGCGGACCATGGAGGAGCGTCGTGAGCTCTCGCTTGCGTCGCGTCGCACCGCCATGACGCTCGCATCCGGATTCGGAGGCTTGGCGCTGTTCCTTTCAGCCATTGGGATCTACGGCGTGCTGGCTTACCTGGTGACCCAGCGGCGGCGCGAGATCGGCATACGCGCCGCGCTCGGATGCTCGGGCGCGGGCATCGTGCGCCTGGTATTGAACGAGGGACTATTGCTGCTCGCCGCCGGACTGTTCCTGGGCCTGGCCGGCGCGGCTGCCATGCGCCGGGCCGTGCAGAGCGAGATTTATGGTGTGCAGCCGCTCGATCCTATTGTCATTGGGACCGTGATCCTGTCGCTGGCTCTGGTGGCGCTGGCGGCCTGTGCCATTCCGGCGCGGCGCGCGACGCGCGTCGATCCGGTCATTGTGCTGCGAGAGGAATAATCGGCTAGGCGGTAGCGGCGACGCCGGCGTGTTCGAGGGATTCTTCGGTAACTTCTTCCCACAGAGAACGGTCGCGCATCAGGCGGTTGACCAAGGCCACGTGCATGTAGTGTCCGGCGCGTTCGGCGACGACGCGGCCCATGATCGAGTGTCCGAGCAGCGCCAGGTCCCCGAGCAGGTCGAGCAGCTTGTGGCGGCAAAACTCGTCCCTATATCGCAGCTCGCCGTTCGTCAGGCGGGCATCGTCGAGCACCAGGACGTTCTCGACCGTCGCGCCGCGGATGAGTCCCATGTTGCGCATGGCCTCTTCGTCCTTCAGGAATCCAAAGGTGCGGGCCGGAGCGATCTGGCGGGCGTAGGATTCGGGGGTCAGTTCAATGGAATAGGTCTGGCGGCCGATGAGCGGGTGTGGGAAGTCGATCGTGCAACTCACGTGAAAACCGGTTTGCGTCGGCCGCAGGGGATAGATACCGATGCGCTTCGATCCTTCCACCACCTCCACCGGCTTCAGGATGCGCGCCCATATGCGACGCGCGCGCTGCCGGCGCAGCCCGGCGCGGTCGAGCATTTCCATGTATGGAGCAGCGCTACCATCGAGGATCGGCAGCTCCAGCGCATCGAGCTCGACAATGGCGTTGTCCACGCCCATGCCGACAAGTCCCGAGAGCAGATGCTCGGTCGTCGAGATCAGCACGCCTTGCTTCATCAAGCTTGTCGCGTAGCTGACGCGCGCCACGTGTTGCCATCGCGCCTGGATTTCAAAATTGTCGAGATCGGTGCGGCGGAAAACGATTCCAGTTCCCGCGGGAGCAGGCAGGATGCGAAGATTGACGGGAACTGCGCTGTGGAGACCGGTTCCGGAAGTCGCGACTGGCCGGACGATGGTTTGCTGAAAGCTCATCGCAGGTACAAACCCTTATTATAGTGATAGTTGCAAACTTTGACTGTGGTTTTTTTGCCACAAAGTGAGTCTTTCCCGCAGAATGTTACAATCTGGTGATGCCCAAGCAGCGGCTGATCCTGCTCGACGCGATGAACTTTATCTTCCGCGCCTATCATCAGCCGCAAACGCAGGGATTCAAAACCAAAGACGGATTGCCGACCGGCTGCGTACTCGTCTTCCACAACATGCTGAAGAAACTGATCGAGGACAAGCGGCCGGATTACCTAGCCGCGGTCTTCGACACTTCGGGGCCAACGTTTCGAGATGAACTTTTTGTGGAGTACAAAGCCAACCGCGCTGCGATGCCCGACGATCTCGCGCGGCAGTTGCCCTACATCCGGCAGTTGCTCGAAGCCATGCGCATCCCCGTGGTCGAGAAGTCGGGATTCGAAGCGGACGATGTGATCGCCACGCTGGCCGCGGCGGGAGTGAAGCAGAGCGTCGAAACGATGGTGGTTTCAGGCGACAAGGACATGCGGCAGATGGTCCGGCCGGGCATCGCGATCTACGACCCCATGAAAAACGTGCTCTACGATGCCGCCAAGGTTGAAGAGGTGATGGGCGTCCGGCCCGAGCAGGTGGTGGACCTGCTGGCGCTGCAGGGCGACGCCGTGGACAACGTCCCCGGCGCGCCGGGCATCGGCGCGAAGGGTGCGCTGCAACTGATCCAGAAATTCGGCACCGTCGAGGCGGCGCTCGAGCGCGCCGGAGAGGTCGAGCGCAAGGCGTACCGCGATTCGCTTCAGAATCACCGCGAGCAGATTCTGCAGTCGAAGAAACTGGTGACGCTCGACGCCGCAGCGCCCGTGCCGCTGGATCTTGACTCGCTGCGGCTGCGCGATTCGGATCGCGCGGCAATGCGGGCGCTGTATCAGAAGATGGAGTTCCACAGCCTGCTGAAGGACTACCTGCCGGCGCTCGAATCCGGTCCGCGCGACTACGCGCCATATGCGGGCGACGGCCTCGGCGGAGGCGGCGAGACGGTCGCCGTGGCCGCGGCCGGATATGACGCCGAGGCGGCGATTGCTTTTTCGCCACGCGCGGGGGTAGCGCGAACCATCCCGGCGGACCGGCTCCCGGAACTGCGCGCGTTCCTCGAAGATCCGCAGCGGCCGAAGGCGGTGCATGACGCCAAGGCGACGCTGCTCGCGCTTCGCCGCCGCGGCGCGGAGCTAGCGGGCGTCGCTCACGACACGATGCTTTATGCCTACCTGCTCGATCCCACGCAGACCAGCTACGATCTCGAAAAACTTGCCGAGCGGGATTTTGAAGCGCGCCTCTCGGGCGAGCTGGCCGAGCGCGCCGACGTGATCGGACAGCTCGCCGCGCGGCTGCCGGCGCGTATCGACGAGGCAAAACTCGGCACGCTGTATCGCGAAATCGAGCTGCCTCTGTCCACGGTCCTGGCGGACATGGAGACCACCGGCGTGCTGCTCGATATCCCGATGCTTGAGCGCCTCTCGGCCGAGGCGGGCCGCCAGATCGATGCGCTGACCGCCGAAATCTACAAGCTCTGCGGCATGGAGTTCAACATCAACTCGCCGCAGCAGTTGGGGCAGGTCCTCTTCGAGAAGTTGAACCTCCCTGCCCCGATGCGGCGCGGCAAAGGGAAGGCCGTCTCGACCGCCGCGGACGTGCTCGAAGAACTGGCCGGATCGTTCGATGTCCCGCGGAAGATTCTGGAATACCGCCAGCTCACGAAACTGCGGGGCACTTACATGGA
>CAZRND010000034.1:0-23257 GCA_964601345.1 uncultured Acidobacteriota bacterium
ATACGCGCATCCAGGTGGAGCATCCCATCACGGAGATGACTACGGGCATCGATCTGGTGCAATTGCAAATCGAGATCGCCGAGGGCAAACCGTTCCCGGGAGGGCAGCACGACATCCGCCGCTCCGGACACGCCATCGAAGCGCGCCTCTACGCCGAGACGCCGGCGAACGGCTTCCTGCCCGCTACCGGAACGATTCACGTCTGGCAGCCGCCCACCGAGAACGTCAGTTTGCGAATCGACTCCGCGATCGAAACAGGGCAGCAGATCGGCATCAACTACGATCCCATGCTGGCCAAAATTGTCGCGCACGGCCCGGACCGCGCGACGGCGGCGCGACGGCTTACGGCGGCGCTTGAAACGCTCGTCCTGCAGGGTGTCGAGACGAATCAGGAGTATCTGCTGCAGATTCTGCGCACGCTGGATTTTCTCGATGGCAAGACACACACGGGCTTTGTGGAAGAGCATCCGCCCGCGGCGGCGGAAGCAGGATTCGAAACCCTTGCGGCTTTGGTGTTGTATCTGGAGAAGAATCCCTCGCCCGGCGTTCCTGCCAACTATCGCAACAATCCGTTTCGCGATCCTTCGATGAAACTGCGGATCGGCGGACGAAATTTCACCGTGAGCCGGCGCGGGCGCGAATTCCGCTGCGGCGACTGGCGCGCCGACGCCGCCGTGATCTCTCGCGACGCGGACCGCATCCACGTTGAGTTTGACGGCGTGGCGCGAGTTTTCCGGATCGTCGAGGCCGGTGACCGCTTCTTCGTGCACTCGACGCTTGGCTCGCGAACCGTGGACCGCGTCCCGCGCTACCCGCTGCCCGAAAGCTCCGCTCGCCACGAGACGGCCAGCGCGCCGATGCCCGGACAGGTGTTGCGCATTCTCGTCGCAGCCGGCGATCGCGTGAAGGCGGGCGATCCGCTGGTTGTGCTCGAAGCCATGAAGATGGAGCAGACCATCGCCTCGAAAATAGACGGCGTCGTTGCAGCGGTTTTAGTACAAACTGGACAAGTAGTCGCGCCGGGACAGATGCTGGTGGAAATCGGCGTGCCGGAGGACGGGAACGCATGAGCACCGCTGTCATGAAGGACGCGCCGGAGAAATATCCGTACTTCACGGATGACCACGATCTCATCCGCCAAACCGTCAAGCGGTTTTGCGTGGAGGAAATCGCGCCCTTCGCCGCCGAATGGGATGAAGCGGGGCACTTTCCAAAAGAATTATTCAAGAAGGCGGCCGATCTGGGGCTCTTCGGCATACGCACCGATCCCAAGTGGGGCGGCGCCGGGCTCGACTGGTGGGCCACCGCGGCGTATCTCGAGGCCATGGCTTTTTCCGACAGCGGCAGCATCAACATGGCGCTGCTCGTGCAATCCGATTTGACGATCCCGGTGATCGAAGAGCTCGGCACCGACGAGCAGCGGCAGGAATTCATGGTCCCGGCGATCAAGGGTGACTGGATCGGATCGCTCGGCATCAGCGAGCCGGGCGGCGGTTCGGACGTGGCCGCGCTCGAATGCCGCGCCAAACAGGACGGCGGCGATCTGCTCATCTCCGGACAGAAGCTTTGGATTACGAATGGCACGCGCGCCGATTTCATCGTCCTCGCGGTGCGCACCGGCGAGGCGGGATACAAAGGCGTTTCGCTGGTCCTGTTCCCCACCAAGACCAAGGGATTCTCCGTGGGCAAGAAGCTGAAGAAGGTCGGCAACCTCGCTTCCGACACGGCCGAGCTATTCTTCGACGAGTGCCGCATTCCCCAACGCTACATTCTGGGAGAGAAGAACCGCGGCTTCTACTACGTCATGCACAACTTCCAGGGTGAGCGGCTGGCGGCAGCCGTGCAGTCGGTGGCGGGAATGGCGCGGGCGATTCAACTGGCGCTGGACTACGGCTTGGAACGCAAGGCCTTCGGATCGCCGATCCGCAAGTTCCAGGTCTGGCGTCACAAGTTCGCCGAGCATCTCACCAGCCTCGAGGCTGGACGTTGGCTGGTCTATCGCGCGCTCGATCTCTTCAATCGCGGCGAGAAGGCGGTGAAGGAGATCACCATGGCCAAGCTCTACACCTCCGATCTTTCGCAGAGGCTCGTTTACGACTGCATGCAGATCTTCGGCGGGTTCGGATACACGAACGAATATCCCATCGGCCGGCTGTGGCGCGACGTGCGCCTCATGACCATCGGCGCGGGCACATCCGAAATCATGAAAGAGATCATCGCCAAGGAGGAAAAGATCTGAGCGATTATCAGAAGATCCTCTTTCAGCAGGAGAACGGCGTCGCGCGCATCCGGCTGAACCGCGCCGACAAGCGCAATGCCCTGGACGATCAGATTGTCGGGGAGATCAAGGACGCGTTGCGCGCCTCGGCCGACGACCGCGTCCACGTGGTGCTGCTCGACGCCGCTGGCAAGGATTTTTGTTCCGGCATGGACCTCAGCGTGCTGCGCCGCTCGCGCGAGGCCGGCACGATGGAAAACCTGGCCGGCATTCGCGAAATGGCCGAGCTGTTCGTGTCGATGCGCCGCCATCCGCATCCGATTGTCGCCGCCGTACGTGGACGGGCGCTGGCGGGGGGATGCGGCTTGGCCACGGCGACGGACATCGTGCTGGCGTCCGAGTCCGCGCAATTTGGATACCCCGAGGTAGGCATCGGCTTCGTGCCGGCGATGGTGATGGCCATCCTGCGCCGTTCCGTCTCGGAGCGCCGCGCCTTTGAGCTGATCACCACGGGCGAGATCGTCTCCGCCACAACGGCGCACGCGATCGGGCTCGTCAACCGCGTATACCCCGACGACCGCTTCGACGCCGAAGTGGACGGCTATGTCGCCGCGCTGGCCGCGAAGTCCGCATCCGCCGTGACACTGTCGAAACACCTGCTCTATCACATGGACGCCATGGGCTTCGAAGCCGCCATCGACGCCGGCGTGCAGGTTAACGCCATCGCGCGTACAACGGAAGATTGCGTGCGAGGCGTCGATCGATTCTTGAACAAAACCTAACGCAGCTTGAATCGCTGGATCTTTCCCGTAGCGGTCTTGGGCAATTCGGGGATGAATTCCACGTCCGTCGGCGCCTTGAAGTGCGCCAGCCGTGTGCGCACGGCCGTCTTGAGCTCCTCGGCCAAGGCGGACGTAGGCTGGGCGCCCTCGCGCAACACCACGAACGCCTTGGGTTGCAGCAGCCCGTTGCTGTCCGCCGCGCCGACCACGGCGCATTCGAGAACGGTGGGGTGGGTGAAGAGCGCGGACTCGACTTCCGTCGGCGAAACCCATTGCGCGCCCACGCGCATCATGTCGTCGGCGCGTCCGCAATACCAGTAGAAACCATCCTCATCGACGCGATATTTGTCGCCGGTCACGAGCCATTCGCCCCGCATTGTCTGGCGGGTCTTTTCGGCCTTGCGCCAATAAAATGCCGCAGCGCTACCGCCCTTGATCCAGAGATTTCCGACGGTTCCTGAAGGCACAGGCAAACCTTCTTCATCCACAATGCGCGCTTCGTATCCCGGAACCACGCGCCCGCTCGATCCGGGCCGGACTTCCCCAATGCGGTTGGTGATGAAGACGTGGAGCATCTCGGTCGAGCCGATGCCGTCGAGCAGCTCGACGCCGAAGCGCTCGCGGAAGCGGCGATACAGCTCGGCGGGCAGCGGCTCCCCCGCCGAGACCGCCAGCCGCAGCGAGCTCAGGTCGTAGCGCTTCCCGGCATCGGGGACGTTCAGGAGCGCGGCATAAAGCGTCGGGACGCCGTAGAAGATGGTGGGGCGTTCCTCCTGAATCGTGCGGAAGCAAATTTCCGGCGTGATGCGATCGGGAACCAGCACGCTTGAGGCGCCCGCGCGTAGCGGGCAGTAGAGCGAATTGCCGAGCCCGTAGGCGAAGAACATTTTCGACGCCGAGAAGATTCGATCATCGGGCGTGAGCTGCTGCGTGGGGAGAGCGTAGAGGTCGGCGGCGTAGACCATGTCGCGCTGCAGATGGACCGCGCCCTTGGGCTTGCCCGTGCTTCCCGACGTGTAAAGCCAAAAGGCCATGTCGTCGCGATGCGTCGGGGCCGGAGACTGCAGCGGATTGGCCACAGCCAGCATCGCTGCGAAGTCCTTGGGCGCTTCGACCACGGCTACGCCGGCAGGCACCGCAGGCCGCAGCCGAGGGAGGAAGTCGCTGTGAACGACGAGCGCACGCGCTCCACTGTCGTCCAAGTAATAGCGCAAGTCTTCCGGACCGATCAGTGTGTGAACGGGAATCGGAACGATGCCCGCCTTGATCGCGCCCATGAACGCGGCCACAAAATCGGGTGAGTCGGGCAGAACGATGAGGATGCGTTCGCCGATCCGCAGACCCAGATCGAGCAGCGCGGCGGCGGCGCGGGAGACGGACTCGGCGACCTCCTGATAGGTAATCGACCGCCCCTGGTAGCGAAACGCGGTCCGCCCGCTCAGATTCCCGTCAACAAAGAACGCTGCGGCGTTGAAGCGCTCCGGAACCATGCCCGGCCATTATAGCCTTTACCTCCCCTTGACATTCCAGCCGGCCGAGAGTAGCTTGAAGGTTGGTGGTACCCCTGTTCGCGCCCTGCTGAAAAAACCGTACTTCCACACGCGCGAACAAAGTCTGTTGCCTCCCTTTTTAGGCTCTTGGGTTAGGAGGAACGAGTATGTTCCAGCTCATCAACGATGAGAAGCCCGATCCAGCCGATCGCAAACTGAGAATCCTCGAAGGAGGGGCCATTGTGGCCGTGCTGAGCATCATGGGTGTGATGCTCTGGTACGTTTTCAAGTTTAGCGGCTAGCGGGGAAATGGGCGAGGATCCACTCCCTCGCCTCCCCAGCGTTGTGAAGGCGGCCTTCCAGTTGCGCGTCTTCGACAGACCGCAGCATCTGCTGGAAGCCGGCGCCGGGGGTGTATCCCATCGCAATCAAGTCGTCGCCGTTGAGCAGGGGCTGCGGGCGGATTTCCTCGGGCGGCGTCTCGGCGATTTTCTTCTGCACGAAATCATAGACCGTCAGATCCCGGTGGCTCGACAAGCAGTCGAGGCGATGCAGTTCCAGGTGTTCTTCGAAATTCTCCATCCGCAGGAATCGCTTCAGCGTGGCGGGACGCATCTGCGGCACATCCTTGAAACGCAAATGGTGCGCGACGAGCGCCGCGATCAGGTCCGTTTCCCGGCGTGAGAAGCGCAGGCGCCCGCAGATCTCTTCAGCCATGCGCGTTCCTACTTCCGCGTGCTGGTTGAAGCGGATGCGGTCCCCTTCCGTTTGCGGCGGCGTGAAAGTGGGCGGCTTTCCCACATCGTGCAGAAGCACGCCCCAGGCTAGGGTCGCAGTGGGCTGGCGGAGTCCGTCGAGCATCATCAGGGTGTGAATCCACACGTCGCCCTCAGGATGAAATTGCGGCGGCTGCGCGACGCCCTTGCACGCGGCCATCTCCGGCAAAAGCGCCGCGAGCAATCCGGAATCGTCGAGCAGCTCGAACCCGCGGCGGGCCGCACCCTCGCGTAGAATCGCCATCAATTCCCCGCGCAATCGCTCGGCGCTGACCTGATGGATCTCCGGCGCCATGCGGCAGGCCGCCGCCCACGTGACGTCCTCGACGCGGTAACCGAATCGCGCGGCAAAACGCACGGCGCGCAGAAGACGTAGCTTGTCCTCTTGAAAGCGCGCGGAAGGGTCGCCGATGGCGCGGATGACGCCGGCCTTCAGGTCGTCGCGACCGCCGACAAAATCGAGTACGGCGTCGCGCTCGAGGTCGTAGAACATCCCGTTGATCGTGAAATCGCGGCGCAGCGCGTCTTCTTGAGGGTCGGTCGAGTACGTGACGCCCTCGGGATGCCGGCCGTCGACGTAGGCGCCGTCCCGTCGAAAGGTCGCTACTTCCACTTGCCCATCGACTACGACCACGCCGAAGCGCGCGCCGACTTCCTGCGAGTTTGCGAACAGACTCGCGACCTGGCGCGGAAGCGCGTCGGTGGCCACGTCGAAGTCCTTGGGCTCGCGGCCGAGCACAAGGTCGCGCACGCATCCGCCGGCAAAGAGCGCCTGATAGCCCGCCGCGCGAAGACGACGGACCACGTCCGTGGCAGCCGCTCGGCTCATGGTTTGGGCTTCCGAAATCCCGCGGGATTCTCGTGCACGCGCTCGACGGGCATCGCCGGTTGCCCGTCGGGGCGTAGCGCTCCGCCGAGCTGCACGGCGCTGAATCCGAAGCGTTCGCGCAGGCGGTCCGTGGCGGCCAGCGCCTGTTCCCACTTCTGACGCTTCTCTCCCGCGAGAAGATCGAGCTGGCCGGGGACATGCTCCAGGCCGCCCGCATGAACACCCAACAGCCGCACGGTCCTTCCCTTCTTCCACGCCGCGTCGAAGAGCCGGCGGATCACGGCATAGCAGTCGCCGTCGAGATGCGTCGGCTCGGCCAGCGTCTCGGCGCGCGTAATGGTATGAAAGTCCGAGGTGCGCAACTTCAATTGCAGCGTGCGCGCGAACAGGCCCTGTTCGCGCAAACGCAGGGCCACCATCTGGCAAAGCTCGGAGAGCGTGGCGTGGAGCACGGCGGCATCCGCGGTGTCTTCGGCGTAGGTCGTCTCGTGGCTGATGGACTTGGGCGCGGCGGGTCGGCCCGTCTCGCGCACGGGACTTTCGAACCAGGCGCCGGCGTCGCGCCCCTGCGCCTTTTCGAAGAGCGCCGCGCCGTTCGCCCCCAGCACCTGTTCGAGAAGCTCGCGTCCCGCTACGGCGACTTGGCCAACGGTGCGGAGCCCGCGGTCAAGGAGTCGCTTCTCGCCGGACTTGCCGATGCCGGGAATCTTGCGCACCGGAAGGGGCGCGAGAAACGCGGCTTCCGATCCCGGCGGGATCCAGAGCAGTCCGTTCGGCTTGGCCTGCTCGCTGGCCACCTTCGAGACGAGGCGCGAAGTCGAGATGCCGATCGAGCACGGCAAGCTCATCTCGCGCGCCACCTCATCGTGCAGTCGCGCGGCGGCGGCGTAGGGCGATCCGAAGAGCCGCTCGGTGCCCGTGAGGTCGAGGTAGCCCTCGTCGATCGAGACCATTTCGACGCGCGGCGAGAAGCGCGAGAAAATTTCCTGGATACGGTGAGAAGCCTCGGTGTAGCGGGCGCGGTGTCCGGGGATGAAGATCGCGTGTGGACAGAGGCGGTAGGCGGTGACCAGCGGCATGGCCGAATGCACGCCGAACTTGCGCGCCTCATAGGACGCGGCCGCCACGACGCCGCGCGGCGCAGCCGGCTTTCCATTGCGGTTCTCCAGCGCCGCGCCGACAACGACCGGCTTGCCTTTCAGCGAGGGGTCATAGATCTCCTCGACCGAAACGAAAAAAGCATCCATGTCTACGTGGAGAATCATTGCGAATCACAGCCGGCGCGCCGACAAAACACGCTCGATACCGCTCAGGTCTCTTGTCGTTTCGATCTGTTCCCAGCCCGCTTGGAACAGATCGCGCACCTTCCCGGCCATATTATAGCCGACCTCGAGAACCACCCATCCGCCGGGCCGGAGGACGCGCCGTGCATCCGTCGACAAGCGGCGATAGATTTCCGTGCCGTCCTCTCCAGCGAAGAGCGCCATGCGCGGCTCAAAGTCGCGCACCTCGCGCTGTAGTCCCGCGGCGTCGCTCAGGGCCACATATGGCGGATTGGATGCGACGATGTCCAGAGACGCGTCCGCCACGCAACCAAGAAGATCGGCGCGAAAGAAATGGACGCGATCAGCGAAGCCCAGGCGCCCGGCATTCCGCGTCGCCATTTGCAGCGCCGCTTCCGAAAGATCCGAAGCCCGAATCGTCGTGTGCGGCAATTCCTTGGCCACCGAAATCGCTATGCATCCGGAGCCGGTGCCGCAATCGAGGATGTCCATTCCGGCCTTCGCCAGAGCGACAACCCTTTCGACTACATGCTCGGTCTCCGGGCGCGGGATCAAAACGGACGGGTCGACGCGAAACTCGAGGCCCCGGAATTCCTGGCGGCCGGTGACGTATTGCGTGGGAAGACCGGAGAGGCGCTGGTGCAGGTAACGGCCGTAGTGAATGCGTTCGACGTCGGTGAGCTCGCGCTCGGGATGCGCGAAGAGCGCGGCGCGGTCCGCGCCGGTCGAGTGCATCAACAGGACTTCGGCGGTCAACCGCGGCGCGGGAATCGCTTTGCTTTCGAGAAGCTCAATCCCCTGCCGCAGAGCTTGGTCCCAATTCAATAACGCTCAATCGCAACCATTACTGCACCGCGACGGTGATCTGGTTGCTGCTGACGCCTCCCACGGTAACGCTGACGGGCACGGTCAGCCCTCGGGTGACGGTCGGCGGGACAGTCACGTTGATCTGATACAGGCCGGAGAGGCCGGGCGTCAGCCCGCAGAAGCCGACCGGAGCCGTCAGTCCGCCGATAGAAACCGTCGGAGTCGTGACGCAGGCCGCCACCGGATCGGTGGGCGACGCAAACCCTGAAGGCACTCTCGGGTTGGTGGGGCCCATCGCAGCGCCGAAGATGATGATCACCGAACCGGGCGCGGCCGGGTTGGATGCGCTGATCAATGAGAAGTCCGGCTTCAGGATAATGCCCTCTCCTGTCCCTTGCGAGTTCTTGGTGAACACGCCGGGGACGGCGGGAACCAGAGGAACCGAGACCGGCGCGCCATCCGAGTTGTTGCGCGAAACCAGGATGGAGACCGCACTGCCGGTCGCATCCGAGGGCAGCAGAAAATTGATTTGCTGCTGCGAGACGAAGAACAGCGGTGCGGCCGTCCCATTGACTTTGACCTGCGAATTCCCGAGTGTCGTCGGCAGCGGGAACTGGAAAGCCGGCGCGGAGACGGGCGACGAGGAATCCGTCAAGTTGGTTCCAAATACGCTCAGGAACGAATTGGCGGACACCTGTCCGTCGCTGAAGCTGGCGCTGTTCTTGATGCCGCGGTCGGCGATCGCCGGAGCGTTCCCGACCGACAATGTCACCGCCACTTTCTGCGGGCTATTACTGGCGTTGACAGAAGCAATGTTGATCGCCCCGGTATAGGCGCCGGCAGCGAGGCCCGTCGGATTCACCAGAACCGTGATGACGACGTTGCCGGTTCCGTTGGCCGGATTGACGCTGAGCCAGGTCCCGCCGTTATCGGTGGAAGGAGTGGCCGTCCAGTTGAACGTTCCACCGCCAAGGTTGCCGACCAAAAACGTTTGCGAGCTTGCCGACGTGGAACCGGCCGGCACGGTGAAACTCAAGGTCGAAGGACTGAGCGTGATTCGCGCTGGGCAGGAATTGGCGTCGGCGTTGGCCAGCAGGATGGTCGGCACATTGCTCAGGAGGAAAGGCGAATCCGCGGAGACCGCCACTGTCGCCACGGCCTGAGTGCCGGTGATCCGGGAGCCGTCCACGCGCAATCCCGAAATCTGCATCTGGAAATTCTCGGGCAGTGTCACGCCGCCGCCGAATGTCAGCGTCAACAACTGACTGGCGACCGTAAGAGAGACGTTGGCAACCGACGGCGTCGTCACGAGCTTCGGCGCGGCCGTCGCGCTAAGCGGACTCGGCAGGCTGATGGTGATCGTCGAGCCGGCGGAGACCGGACCGCCGCTCACGCTGGTGAGAGTCAAATCCGCCAGGGCAGCATCGGTCGAAGTCGGGCAGAACGGGATGTATTGCGCGGAGAGAGCCAGCGGCACGGCGCCCACCGCCAGAGTCACAGCCACCTTTTGAGGCGAATTCGAAGCCGACGGAGCGGTGAAGGTAACCGCCCCCGTGTAGGTGCCCTTGGACAAAGTCAATGGACTCGCCGTGATCGAAACCGTGACGGAGCCGGTCCCGCTGCTTGGCGTGACACTGAGCCACGAGCCGCCAGTGTCCGTGCTGACCGCCGTGCTCCAGGACAGAGTGCCGCCGCCGGTATTGCTGATCGTAATCCCCTGCTGGGTAGGAACCGTCGAATTGGAGTTCGCCGCGGCGGCAAAACCGACCGCAGTCCTGGTCAGCGCGATTTGCGGCGCCTGCGCATCCACTTGCAATTGAACCAGCACATTCGAAGTCGGCGGATTCGCCAGATCGGAGCTGAAAATCAAAAATCCCTGATAGGCCAATCCACCCGAGGGAGCCAAAGTCCCCGGCTGCGGCGAGATGGTGACCGTTAGAATCGGCTGATTGTTGGCTGTCGTATCCACGCCCGTCGCCGTCGTAGCCTTAAGCCAAGTACCTCCTGTCGGCGACTGCACCTGGATCGTGGTCAACGTCGGCAAGGGCACCGCCGGGTCGGACGTGCGGAGCACAATCTGCTGAGAAGGCGGATTGACTCCCGTGCTGGTCCGAAAGAAGACAGTGTTCTGGGAAACAACCAAAGGACCGTCAAAGATGAATAGCGTCACCGGAATTTCGAGCGGGGAATTCACCGTGTTCGCCACCGTCAAGGTTACCTTGCCGGTGTATTTTCCCAGAGCCAAACCGGAAGGATCCACAGATATATTGATGTTATAGGTGTTGCTGCTGACGGTCCCGATGGCCGCGCTTAACCAAGAGCCCGGCAGGTCCGTGCTGACGGTCGCAGTCGGCAGCGCGATATTCTGGCCCGAGGCGCTGGTCAGGGTGACGATCTGCGGCGCGATGACGACTCCGCCGCCCGGCGCGGCTCGAAAGGTCAGTGACGTGGGGCTTGCGGTCAGCGTTGCCGGGCAAACAGTGCTATCGGGCCGGCCCACAATCGAGGAACCAAGGCCGGAGAACGTAAACGAGGAACCGTTGGAAGCGAACGCGCTCATGGCGATGTTCGTGCCCGAGGGCAGTTGCGTGGCATCCACGGTCAGACCTGTGACGGTAAAACTGTTGGCGCTGGTCAGGGAGATGGCGGCATTGAACCGGATGAGGATCGGCTGGCCCGGCGAATACGTGATGGTAATGTTCGGATTGGCTCCCGGTTTGACACTCAATACCGGGCTGGTGGAGGCGGCGAAGGCAGTGAAATTGTCGGGCGCCAATGCGATGGACGAGCCTGGCACGGTTGTCCCGTTGGCGTTCACCTGAAGGGTGATGGCTCCCAGGGCAACGTCCGTGCTAGTGGGACAATACGCAGCGGGCTGCGAAGATACTGTGATCTGCTGGCCCCAAGCGGGCAGGGCGAACATCAGGACCAGAATCAGCGGCAACAGCTTGACAGCGGAGCAAGGCTTCATAAACTCCCCCAAAAATCCTTTGGTAGCTGCCTTCCCAGAGACGCTTTAGGCGCAGCTATTTCCGGCGCGGATTCAAGAACAACCTAATCTCATTTTACTATGGCTTGGCAGTATGTCAACGGATCGCTATCTGGCTCTGGTCGGTATGAAAATGGTTCCCTCGACGTTGAGAACTCTCTTGAGGCGGGACGGCTCCATCTCCACGACGATTGCCTGAGTCACGAACCCTGCGAGCTGGCTGCTGTCCATGGTCAACTCGATCGTTCCGCCCTCGCCCGGTTTGACTTCCGTCTTGGACACTTTCAGGGTAAGGCACTTGCAGAGATCCAAACTACTGGCTTGCAGCTTGACGACGCGCCCCGAGGTGTTCGTGAAGGAGAACTTCGCCTTCACCGGATCGCCGCGGCGAACCAGCCGGTAGTCGAAAGTCTCTTCCGGATCGAAGGTCAGATCGTATACGGTGTTCGGGTCCACTTCCGGTTCCGGGTTGATCACCTTGGGCGGCTCCGGCGGCGGCTGCAAGGTCCATCTCACGAACCAATTGTCGTCCACCCAAACCCACTCCTGCTCCACCGGGATCTTGATCGAGCGCGCCGGGAAAAGCACTCCGGCGGTGGGATATTCCAAGATGGACTTGGAGATTCCTCTCTTCCCGCCATCCAAGACCTCGACGAATTTCAGTTCGAAGCTATAGAGCGCCTGCTTCTTGGATTCCGCCCAGAGGACTTTGGCGTCTTCATCCAGAAAGGCCTCGACCTTCTTCCAGCGGCTTTCCGTCCAGGCGGTGTAGAACCCTTCGACGCGGGACTGAAGAAGCTCCTTGCGCGAAGGGGTCTGGTTCTGTTGTTGTGCGGGGAGCGCTGCGGCGCTCACGATGAGCAGGACAAGCAGCCGGGCGATCATCAGGCAATTATATCACGAAAAGAAAAAGGGCAGCCTGCATAGCAGGCTGCCCTTGAAGAACCGATCTGAACCGTGACCTTTAGTGACCCAAGGTCTCCGGCGCGGCGATCGACGCGGCAACGCGCGGTTTCGGAACGACCAGCGGGAGGTAAGTACCGCTGACCGGCTGTCCGGGGGTTCCGAAGCCGTTGGTGATGAGCGCGAAGCCGTGCGCATAGAGGAAGTTGCAGGTGGCGATCATGTAGCCGGTGAAGCCCGGAGCCACATCGGTCGAAAGGAACGTTGTGTATTCGCCAGGAGCAACCACACCCGCGACGGCCACCGTACCGCTAGTAGAAACCGCCGGGATCGCGAGAGCCACTCCAGCGCCGCCAGCGGCAGCAGCTGGAACTCCCGTGCCCCAGAAGCGGAGTGTAATTCCGCCAGGCAAACCGAGCGCCGTCCCGATTCCAGGAGGCGTCGCCGTGCCCGATCCATCCGCGTTGGTGTTAGCAATCGCGAGGGCCGAGACGAAGCCGCCCGTGGAGGTGATGTACGGGAACAGCAGGTTGGTGGAGCAAGGCGTCACGTTCCAGAGGGAAGCAACGGCCGCGGTGGAGTTGGCAGCGAAGCGGATGATCGTGGTGGAGGTGGAGGAAGTATCCACGCGGCCCACGCTCACCGTCACCGAGCCAAAGCTGCCGAGAGCAACCGGCGTCCCCGCCGTCACCGAGAAGACCACCGGGAAGATGGTCGTTTCCACCGTAGTGGGCGAAGAGCGGATGTTGGTGCTCAACTGGTAGCCGACGGTCACCGTTCCAGCCGCGCTCGCAGCGAAGCCGGTAATATCCTGACCGGTTACGTTGGCCACGATCGCGCTGGTGGTCGTACCGGGGTTGGAGAGCAGCACCCAGGCTTCCGTGCTCGCCGAGGTACCGCCGACGCTGCCGGCGTTGTTGATGGTGTTCGGAACATACAGGGTCGCTCCGGCAACGATTCCGGTGTAGTTGAAGGTCAACTCAATGCCCTTCGTGACGCCGCCATAAGTCGTCGCAACAGGTTCCGGGGTCAGGACCTGCTCGTCCGCGGAAGTCGTAAAGGCTCCCGGGAAGTTCGCAGGCTCGGCAACGACCACGCCGATTCCCACAGCGCCTGTCGGAATGCTGGCTTTGCCCGCGCTCACGTTGAAGGCCGTGGTGGAGGTGACCGAGGTCGTGGTCGCCGACGAGGTCAGCGCGCACTGAACGAGCGCCAAACCGGCCGAAGTGTAGCCGGTGGCCGGCTTCACGGTCGTACCGTTGATCGCGCCCGCCGCGTAGGCCGGGGCAGTGCCGGCGACTGCTACCGCAGGAGCCGTCGTGTCAGCCACGACCGCGCCGGTGCCGGCAACAAACGTCAAGCCGCCGCCGAGGCCGGCGCCGGTTCCGGCCGCTGCCGCAAGCGCCGTCAGGGTGATCGGAGCGAGAGTGGTCTGCGAACGGCCGACCACGGTGGCGTTGCCGCCCGACGGGAAGGTGATCGCGTTCGGAGGCGTGGTGGTCACGGTGGCGTTAATCGCCGTGCCCGACGCAACCGTGCTGGCGTTGAGGCGAATGCCGGTGATGTTCAGCGAACCGCCGGCCGGGATCGCGAGCATCGTCTGAGTCACAAACTGAATCGTGCTCGTCGTCTGGACCACGCCGGCGGTGCAGCCTGCCGGCGCCAGAGCGCCGCCCGTTGTGTAAGTACCAGCCTGGGTGTTGCAGATAATGCCGTTCACCGCGCCGGTTCCCGCCGGTCCCAGGAAGATGTTGGCGTTGAAAGCCGTGTCTGCGGCCGCAACGGAAACGATGGGCGGTCCAGGGGAAGTGACGGGCACGTCGAACACGACCGTCACGGTGGTCAGCGCAGGAATCGTCTGCGGCGTCGTGGTCGAATTCGAGAACGTGATCGCGCCGGAAGCTTCAGTGATTCCTTCCGCGCGCACTCGGGTCGGGTTGGAGCCCAACACCAGAGTCGCTTGCCCGAAAGCAGCCTGAGCGCCGACCAACAGAACGCAAAGGGCAACTAACGGGAGTACATATCTCTTACTGTGGTTCATTTCTTTCTCCTTGTTGTTATCGTCGAAAAGATGGGGGTTCAGACGCGGCCCTTTCAACCAGGCCTTTTCTACTTGTCCGTTTGTTGTCTGCTGGTTCAGTGCTCGCTCCTTAAAATGAGTCCGTATCCTCAATGGCCATTCTCATTTCTTGGCTTCATTTTGGGCAGACCCGTGCTGGGCTTCCAAAGTTCGACAACTTAGCATGGTCATCAACGGTTGTCAATCTTTTTTAGCCATCCAGCCAACGGGCGCTCGGGCGCGGGAACTACATCGGGCGCTAGCAGGCTTGTCCGCCCCAACCGGCTCGGACAGAGTTCAGTTAATCAGGATTCAGAAATGGAGTCAAGAGGTTTTTTTCTTTATGTTAACTAGAGTTGAACCAAACGTCCTAGGGCGTTTGCATCAGCTTTTTCAACCCTTTCAGCTTGGTCTTCAACTCCTCGGTCATCTCGTTCGCATCCGACAAATCGCGAATCACCCGCGGAGTCAGCAGCACGATGAGTTCCGTTCTTTGATGGCTGACCGAAGTATTTCCGAACAGCACCCCTAAATAAGGGATGTCCCCCAGGATCGGAACCCGCGTCCGCGAGGTCAGATCGGTTTCGGCGATGATCCCGCCGAGTGCAATTGTTTGCCCGTCCTTCACCGTGACCTGCGTAGTAATAGACCGCTTCTGAATGGAAGGCGAAGGAATCTGCGCGCTCGCCGGTCCGGTGGGGACGCTCACTTCCTGGTTGACCTGCAAGGTGACCAGCCCGCCGGCATTGATCCGCGGATGCACGTCCAGGATCACCCCGGTGTCCTTGTTGCTGATGCTGTTGGTGAAAATCGATCCGCCCCCTTGTTGCTGCGCGCCGGTAAAACCCACCGACGTGAGAATCGGGATCTCCGAACCCACCTGGATGCGCGCGCCGGTATTGTCGCTCGCCAGGATCGAAGGCGCGGAGATCACCCGCGTCTTGGACCGGTTCTCCTGGGCATTCAGGAACAACAGCAATTCTCTCGTCTGTCCGATCAGCATGCCGACCGATCCGTTGATCCCGACCGGTGAAGAGACCCCGCCGGCGATCGAAGCAGCTCCGCCATCGGGCGAAAATGTCCCCACCGCGGTGCGGTTGAAATCGCTCCTCGATCGCAAGAACGCGCTCACTCCCATCGAGAGCGCCCCGGAAAGATTCACTTCGAAAATCTGCGCTTCGATCAGCACCTGGCGCGGCAGGACGTCGAGCTCGCGCAGCGTGGCGTGGATCTCTTCCCACTCCGGCGGCGTGGCCTGCAGGATCACCATGTTGTTGACGCTGTCGGCGACGAAGCGCGATCCGCCGTGTTCCGGACCCGCGCCCAGTTGCGTTCCCACCAGGCGTGTGGGCGCGGCCGGAGCGGCATTGGCCGCCAGCGGCGGTGGACCGCCCGCCTGCTGCTGCGGCGATTTGGAATCCTTGTTTCCGCCCACCTCCGTCGAGCTGCCGCCGTAGAGCTGCGTCAGGATCATGACCAGATCGCCGGCCCTGGCGTTCTCCACCTTATATACATAGTTGCGGATTCCCGCGGTGCGCGTGGCCTGGTCGAGTCGCGTAATCCACTTTTCGACTTCCGGGAACGAGCCCGGATTCGGACTCACCACCAGCAGCGAATTGATGCGCTCGATCGGCACAAAACGCAGCGCCGATTTTTCCGACAACGCATAGGCCGCGAAGACCGACTGCAAATCGCCCACCAGGTCCTTGGCCGATGAGTTTGTCACCGGAAACAAACGCACCCGCTGTCCGGAAAACGCGTCGGAGTCGAAGATGATCAGCAACTCCATCAAGCGCCGCAAGCTACGGCTGGTGTCGAGCAGCAGGAGCACGTTGCCGGCCTCGTGGACCACCATGTTGCCGGCGTCCGAAAGATACGGCGCCAGGATTTTGCCCATGTCGCCGGCCGAGACAAAGCGCAGCGGAACAACGTTGAGCATCAGGCGATCGTCGGCGGGCAGGTCGCGGTTGTCCACTTGCGGCGAGACCGGCAGCCGCGGCGCGTCCTTAAGCGTCACGATGCGCCACATGTTGCCGGTCTGCACGGCGGTGGCGCCGTTCATTCGCAGGACGGCTTGCAGGAGCGGCAGCAGGTCCTCGCGCTTCACCTCGCCGGTGGTGTTGATCATCACCGTCCCCTTCACCTGCGGATCGACCACGTAGTTCATCTTCAACTCCGTGGCGATGATGCCGACGACTTGCAGCAGGTCGGCGCCCTCGAGATGCAGCGAGATCGGCGAGGCATCCGAAGGCTGAGGCGGAGCCGGATTTTGGCCCCCCAGGAGTGAGCCGCCCAGAAGCATCGCGGCAAGGAAACAAGCGAGATGTGTCGTTGTGCGCATTTTGTCCTTTAGCTACTGGGGCTTCTTTTCTTCCGGCTTCACCACTTCCCACCAGATTTGCGTTCCAAACGGAGTCACGCGTTCCACCTTGCGACGATCTCCGATGACCGTACCGGCGGGCAGATTGTCCTTATGACCGTAGACGGACGTGGTTCCAGGGATCACCTTGTCGGTCGGACCCACTCCCGGCCCGAACGGATCGGGCATCCCTGTGTTCGTCGGCTTCGATCCGGCGGGCGAGCCCGGCGCGATTTGAGGCGCGGTGGAGATCACCGTCGGCGCGGCGGGAGCGCCCCCCGATGCCGCCGGCGCTGCCATGCCGCCCGGTCCGGCGATCTGGCGCGGGGCGGCTTTTACGTCGACCTTCTTCTTCTGTCCTTCGTATTCCAGTTGGACGAAGTTGTCGCCGATCGAAGTCACCTTGTATCCGCCGAAGGACTCCCCTTCCTTCACCTGGCGCGGCATCGTTCCTTGCGGCGCGCCGTTATCGAGCATCAGCGCGACCTTGCCCCGGCCGAGGTTCATCGTGCCCACCAGCGTTGGATCGGGAGGCGCCGGCTTTTTTTCGGCATTCTTCGGACCGTCGTTGTTGCGGTCGGGAGAAAAGAGATTGTTCTGCGCGATCAGTATCAGGTCGGCGGGCGCGGCCGCGTTCGCAGCCACGGCCACGGGAGCCTGCGGCGCGTTCTTCGCCGAGGCTTCTAGCGTCTGGTAACGACGTCCGGCGCGCTGCCAGTCGGCGCGCAACTTGACGCCCAGGCCGAACGACGCCAGCGCCAGAATCAGATTGATGACCAACATTTGTTGTCGCATAAGTCTCCTTATTTCTCTTTGTTCATCACTTCCGCTACGCCTACTCCATAAATCACCAGATATGCATTCACCTGCTTGCGGGTCAGGTCGGCGTTGTTCGCCGCGGTCAAGTTCATTTGATCGAGCACCAGTATTTTCGCGTTGCCCTGCAGGGCATTGAGCAGCCCGGTCACCTGATCCATTCCCGCGTTGAACGACGCGGACACGGGAACGGCCGCATAGTCGGCGCCCAGCTTGCGCGGGGGCATGAAGTCCACGTTGCGCACCTGAATTCCCTGCGCCGTCGCCAGGTCGCGGACCAACTGTTGCACCTCGGCCGCGGCGAGCGGTCCCGTCTTGGCTGCGAGCAGGCCCGCCTCAGCTTCCTGCAGCCGGGCTTTAAGAGTCTTCAATCCCGATTCCTCTTCGGGGGCCGCTTGCGCCAGCGCGCGATATTTTCGCAGCGTCTTTTCGCGCAGGGAGATCACGTTGCCGGAATCGGCCGCCGCATCCCACAGCGGAAAGATCACGTAGACCGTGAGCAGGATCAACCCGCCTGCCAGCACCAGGATCTGGAGCGCTCTCCGGTCGCGTTCGCCCAGTTGAGGAAGAGGAATCGGAAGAGGCATTACGGCTTCCCTCCTGCCAGCACCTGGGCCAGCCGCGCGCGGACGCGAAAGACATCCTTGCCTTCCTGATTCTTGTTGGGGGCGGCGAGAAATTCCGCGTTGCGGAAATATTGCGATGATCCGAGCAGCGGAAGCAAGGACGCCGAAGTATCCGCAACACCCGTCAGGTTCACCGCGCCTTCGCGGACCTCGGCCTGCTGCAGCCAGATGGCGGGAGGCAGCAGCCGGGTCAACTCCACCATGACGTGCATCTTGGTTACCGTCTCGGATTTTTGGGCACGCAGCAGAAGCAGGCGGTCGAGCGTCTTGCGCTGCTGCGTATCGAGCTTGTCGACGTAGCGCACCTTCATGTCCAGCTTGGCGATCTCCGTTTCGAGACGCCGGATGTAGAGCCGGTCCTGGATCGGGCCGCGGGCCACGACGCCCAGCGCGAGAAGCGCCGCGAGCGCGGCCAGCGCGTACGTCGGCGCGGCCGCCCAAGGCGACCGGTAGACGCGTTTCTCGTTGGGAAGCAGGTTGATCGAGAACTCGCCACCCATTCCCGCTAACGCCGTAGCGTAAACTTCGAAATCCCGGCGAGCGGAGGCGCCCGGCACGGAAGCATCGCCGGTCGTGAGGATCTGCGGCATGGCTTCGGGCGCGAGCCGCATCTGCGCGCGGCAGAGCTCCAGCTCGCGTTCGAGCGATTCCGCCGGCAACTCCTTGCTGACGACGGCTGCGGTGGAAATGCCCAGTAGTTCGATGCGGCCATGATGCCCGTCCAGCAGGATCAGGGGGCCTTGCGCTCGTTCCGCCGCAAGGGCCTGGAAATAGGCAGGGGAACTCGACGTGAACCCCGAGACAGGAATGCCGGCCTGCGAGAACCACTCGTAATAGGATTGCGTAATCTCTTTCTTCACCATCACCACGGCAACCCGGATGCCCGCCTGGTCTTTGTGAATGACGGTGAAGTCGTAATCGACGCCGCCTTCGTCGAAAGGATGCAGGCCGTCCACCTGATACTCGACGGCCTTGGCCAGATTGCTCTCCGCCTCGACGGGCAGCGCCAGCACGCGCAGCAGCGTCTCGCTTCGCGGCAGCGACACCGTCGCGTTGGCCGAGCTCATGCCCTGGCGCTTGAGGAACGCCGCGTACGTCGCGCCGGCTTCGCCCGGCCGCATCGCCCGAAAATTCTCGAGCCGCATGGTCTCGCCGGCGGCCATTCCGCTGATGCGGCGCTTCAGGCACAGAAACTCCAGGTCCGCGCCGCGCACCGCAATGCCGATGGATGTCTTCAGTGTCAGCATCCGTTCTCCTCAATCCGCCCAATCCACAATCTGGTAGCCCATCTGTGTGCGCGGCGCGACGACATACGTCAGCCGCACGATGCGTTCGAAGTCCGAGCCTTTCGCTCGCCCGCGGGCGATCAGCGTGACGGCCTTCGCATCCGCGATCGTCAGGTACCGAAGCGTTTCGGCGTCTGCGCCGGGTAGCAGCTCGGCGACAGCCGCCATCGAGTCAAACGGCTTGCGCGCGCGTGTTTCGACGAGCCGCGCGACTCTTTCTTCGCTCATCCCAGGAAGCGCAGCCAGCAGGAAGGGATGCGCGAAGTTGACATCCACCAGCCCGGCTATGCTGCTCCGGAACGTCAGCAGGTCGCGCAGCGGCGGACGGCGTCCATTCACAAACGCGCCATAGAAAAGATCGAGGGTCATGTGCCGCAGCGGCATCAGATCGTCGAGAGAGCGGATCGGCTGCCCCGTCCCGCGACGTTCTTCAATGGCCAGCGCCAGTTCGCTCGCTTCTCTCGACCCAAGACCCAATTTTTGGAAGAGTGGCGCGAGCACCTCAACCGGCGCGGTCCGCACGTCCCACTTTGCCGACTCCGGCTGGATCTCGACCACGGCGCTCCCGGTTTCAAATTCAAACGCGAGCTCGCGCCGGATCGGCGTTCCGGGCGGAAGCGGAGAGGCGAGAGCCAGCCGAGCCGCGTCGAGCGCGCCGCGAGCCAGAAAATAGCCGCGCTCGGAATCGGCAAGCGTGCGCGCCGATTCCACTTCTGTGCGCACCGTGCCGGCAAGCGCCATGGCGATGAAGCCGAGCGCCACCGTCATCCACAGCACGGCCAGCAGCGCCGCGCCCCTCTGCCGCGCGGTCCTCATGGCTGCAGCACCTCGTTGAGGTGAAGCGTCGCCACCGTGGCCACCGGAGCGATGCCGCCCTGCTCCGGACCCTCGACGCGCACGGCGACGCTGCGTGGAAGATAGCGGTCGTTCGTGATCCAGTATTTGCCCCAATACGCGGGAGCATCCTGCGGCTCGATCAGGTATTCGAAGCGGCAATCGCGCAGACCCGTGTAGAGCGTCCGGCCGGACGACGCCGGCGGGTCGGAGTTGAAGAGCACGCTCATGCGATTCGCAAAAGGATCGAAGCCGGCGCCGCGCACGGTCGAGGCGATATCGCGGTCCGTGTCATATTGGCGTTCGTAATAACGCAGCGCGCATCCGTCCCCTTCTTTGACGAAGAAATACTCGGCCAGCCAGACTCCGCCGCGCGAACGCAGCGCCAGGGAATAAGAAGTCAGCAGGCGCAGGCGTTCAGGTGCGCCGTCGAAATATGCGAAGAACGTTGGACTGTCGTCGGGGCCCCATTTCACTCTGCGCGCCTGAACATCCGCCAGTTGCGCGGAGATCAGATCGCCGGCCGCAATGACGCCGCGATTCGCCGCCATGCGCGCGTTTCCTCGCCGCCAGGCTCCGCTGCCGATGCGCATCGAGAAGAGAAGCGCCAGCGAAATCATGCCCATCAGGCTGATCGCCACGAGCAGTTCGATGAGGGTCACGCCTCTTTTTGATAAGGGCCTCATTCCCCCGGCCTCCGTACTTGCAGCCGCGCCGTTTCGAACTCGAGCGTCTTCTGCCCGCGCGTGGTCTTCCACGTGGCCGTCAGAACCAGCCGGACGAGCTCGCGATCCTGCGGCGCTTCGGGCTTCGCGGGAACGCGCTCGGCGGACGCCTTCCACCATGCCGACGCGTTCCAATCGCCGCGCCACACCTGGCGGTCGCGCCAGCGAGGCAGCGACATCAGCTCGTTCATCTGCGCGCGAGAGAGAAGCACGATGCGCTGGTAATCCTCGGCGCGGCTCTCGTTGCGCAACGCGCCCGAGAGCACGCTCATCGTCGCGGCCACGGCCGTGCCTAACACGGCCAGGGCCACCAGCGTCTCAAGAAGAGTGAAGCCCTTCCTCATTGCTTTCGTCATGGCTTCACCACTTCCTTCCAGGTCGGAAAGGCCGTGAACGGATCCATTTCCACTGCGAGCGCCCGCTTCCGGGCATTCTCCAGAGGCACGCGAATCACGGGCATCCCGCCATCCGGCCCGAAGGGAAACGCCAGCCGCCGCTCGGCCTTCACTTGAATGGTTTCGGGCAGCTCCCAATTCCGCGCAAACGCGCCTTCGAGATCCTTCAGCTCCACGCGTCTCGACTCCGGATCGACGGATACTTCGAAGTAATGCCTCGTGCGCACGGCGCGGTCGTGCGCCAGCTTGAAGGTCGCCGCCAGTTGATCGCCCGCGCTGCGCAGCCGCAGCGTGTCGAGGCCGGACGCCACCGACGGCGAGACCACCGCGGCGAGCAAGCCGATCAGCGTCGTCACGACGAGCATCTCGATCAATGTGATTCCGCGTTCTTTCATTTGTTCTTCCAACTCAGTACGTCGGCGTCTTCCCCCGTGCCGCCTTCCTTGCCGTCCGCGCCAAGCGAGATGATGTCGGGCTCGTCGCCGTGCTCGCTCGGATACTTATAGATGTAGGCGTGCCCCCACGGGTCTTGCGGGATGTCCTTGGGCAAGTAGGGGCCGTCCCAACGTTCGATGCCGGCAGGCTTCGTACGAAGCGCCTGCAAGCCCTGCTCAGTCGAGGGGAACTGTCCGGTATCGAGTTTGTAAGAGCCGAGCGCGGTGAGAAAATCGTTGATCTGCTGCCGCGCCACCGTCTGCTTCGCGCCGGCTACCTTGTTCCATAGGCGCGGCGCGACCAAGGCCGCGAAGAGTCCGATGATGGTGACGACCACCAGCAACTCGATCAGCGTGATGCCCTTTTGTTTTCTCCTGCTCATACCCCGATCCCCTTTCCTCGCTAGAGCGGCACATCGTTGATGCTGACAATCGCCAGCACCATGGACAGCACCATGCCTCCCACCAGTAATCCCATGGTCAGGATCACCAGCGGCTCAAAGAGCGCGGTGGCGCGCTTCACCGTGGTGCGCGTCTCCGCTTCGTAAATGTCGGCCATGCGCGCGAACATTGCGTCGAGGCGTCCGGTCTCCTCGCCGACCATCAGGAGATGCCCCGCCAGCGCGGGAAAGACGCCGCTCTTCTGCAGCGGATGCGCCAGGCCCTCGCCGCGCTTGACACCCTGCGCCACCTGATCGAGCGCTTCGGCCATGCAGACGTTCCCCATCAGCCCGCGCCCGATCTTGAGCGATTGCACGAGCGGCACGCCGTTGGCAACGAGCGTCGACATACTACGCGCGAAACGGGCGGTCTCAGCGCGCTGGAAGATCGAACCCACGAGCGGCATGCGCAATTTCGTGCGGTGCCAGCGACGGCGTCCTTCGCCCTCGCGCACGGCGTAGCGGAACATCACGAACGGCACGATCGCGGCCAACGCGGCCATCCATCCGTATTCCCGCGACCAATTGCTGATCTCGAGCAGGATACGCGTGGGCGTCGGCAGCGGCATCCCGGTGTCTGTGAACACTTGAGCGAACTTCGGGATCACGAAGCCGAGCATCAACACCACCGACGCCAGCCCGACAAGCGCCAGCAGCACTGGATAGATCATCGACGAGATCAGGTACCCGCGCAGCTCGTCCGAGGCCTGCTCGGACGCCGCCAGCCGCTCCATCACTGCCCCGAGCGATCCCGAAGCTTCGCCGGCGCGGATCATATTGAGGTAGAGGTCGGAGAAAATCTCGGGATGCGTTCCCAGGCTGTCGGCGAGCGAGCGTCCGCCTTTCAGTTCGCGCAGGACCTCGTTGATCACCTGGCGGAAGCGCGCGCTCTCGGTCAACTCGGCGCAGATGCCGAGGGCGCGATCGAGCGGCAATCCGGCGGTGAGCAGCGTCGAAAGTTCCTGCGTGAAGAAGAGACGCTCGCGCGCGCCGGGACGCCGGCGCAAGAGCGCCGCTACGTCGATGCCCTCCGCGCGGCGGCCGCTGCCGACGTACAGCGGCGTCAGCCCGCCCTTCGAGAGCTCGTGCGCCACGGACTTCTCCGTCTCGCGGACGAGCGTCCCCTCGAGGACCTTGCCGTCCGGTGTTACCGCGCGATAGTGAAATTCAGGCATCTCGTCATTCACCACTCGTCACTGCCCCAAG
>CAZRND010000035.1:0-23058 GCA_964601345.1 uncultured Acidobacteriota bacterium
CCGCGTGCTGCGGCGTCGTGGGTATGAAACCGACGTACGGACGGGGCAGCCGCGGATTTTGCTGCGGACATGCCTTGAGCAGCTCGACGGGACTTCCCGCAGGCAGCAGCGACCAATCCGGTTCCTCGCGGATCACCGCGGCAATCGCTTCCGCGACCGTATCGCCGGGGAACGCCTTCTTGCCCGTCAGCATTTCGTACCAGACGCAACCGTAGGCCCAGATATCCACGCGGCGGTCCACCGGTTGTCCCTTGGCCTGCTCCGGCGCCATGTACGAAGGCGTGCCAAGGATCGCGCCGGTGCGCGACGGTGCTTGTGACAGAGTCGAGGAATCGGTGACGCCGGCCGGTTTTTCCTGCACCGCCTTGGCCAGTCCGAAGTCGAGAATCTTGACGCGCCCCTCGGGCGTGACCTTGATGTTGGCGGGCGTGAGATCGCGGTGGACGATTCCTTTCTCGTGCGCGGCTTCGAGCGCGTCGGCAATCTGCCGCGCGATTTCGGCGGCTTCCTCGACGGGACGCGGCCCTTTGAGCGTCGCGCCGGGCACGAACTCCATGATCAGCGCCGCGCCTTCCATGCCGTAAATCTGCGCAATGTTCGGATGATTCAGCGCCGCCAGAGTCTGCGCTTCGCGCTCGAAGCGAGCCATCCTTTCACGATCTTGCGCAAATGCCGGCGGCAGGACTTTGATGGCCACGTCGCGATTCAACTTCGTGTCGCGCCCGCGATACACCTCGCCCATGCCGCCCGCCCCAATGGGAGCGAGGACCTCATGCGATCCGAGGCGTGTGCCGGGCGTCAGAGTCATGGTCAGGAGCCCAGTTTTCCGCTTGGGCGCGTTTCAGTATATCCTTAACTGCAAGGGAGGGAAGTATGCGAGACGTATTCATTGTGGACGCGGTGCGAACGCCCATCGGGCGCGGCAAGGACGACGGCGCGCTCCACAACATCCACCCTGTTGATCTGCTGGCGAGCACGCTCAACGCACTGGTGGAACGCGCCAAGGTCGAAAAGAGCCAGGTCGAGGACGTGGTCACCGGATGCGTAACGCCGGTCCACGATCAAGCGGACAACATCGCGCGTCTCGCCGTGCTGAAGGCCGGCTTCCCGATCGAGGTTCCCGGCGTGCAGCTCAACCGATTCTGCGGATCGAGCCAGGAAGCGATTCACTCTGCTGCACAAGCGATCGCGGCCGGCGACATGGACCTGGCCATCGGCAGCGGCATCGAATCCATGAGCCGCGTGAAAATGGGAACCGGCAGCAACATGAGTCCGGAATTCAAGGCAAGCTTCCCGTTCGAAGTGGTGCATCAGGGCGTCTCGGCCGAGATGGTCGCCGCCAAGTGGAAGCTCTCGCGCACGCAGCTCGATGACTTTTCCGTACGCAGCCACGTCCGCGCCGGAGAAGCCATGCGCAGTTGTTTCACGTCGCGCGAAGTCTTCCCCATCGGCGATTTCAAGACCGACGAGGGCGTGCGGCCGGAGCCCGATCGCGCCCGCATGGCCGCGCTCAAGCCGGTCTTCAGGCCCGACGGAGTCATCACCGCCGCCAACTCGAGTCAGATTTCGGACGGCGCCGCCGCCGTGCTGCTCGCATCCGAGCAAAAGGTGAAGGAGCTTGGCCTGCGCAAGCGCGCCCGCATCGTGACGCGCGTGGTGGTCGGGAGCGATCCAGTGATGATGCTCACCGGCCCCATCGCCGCGACGCAAAAGGCGCTCGCCAAGGCCGACCTCAAGGTCGGCGACATTTCGGCATTCGAGATCAATGAGGCTTTTGCCAGCGTGCCGCTCGCCTGGGCCGCCGAGCTCAAGCCGGATATGGACCGCCTCAACATTCAGGGCGGCGCAATCGCGCACGGACATCCGCTCGGCGCGACCGGCGCGATTCTCATGACCAAGCTGGTGAATATTCTTGAACGGACCGGCGGCCGCTACGGATTGCAGAGCATGTGCATCGGATTCGGCATGGCCACGGCCACGATCATCGAACGCGTTGCGTGATGTTCGTCGGCCTCCTGCTGCTGGCTCTCGCGCGCTTCGAATTCTCCCAACCTCACATGGGCACGATCTTTCGGATCGTGCTCTACGCCCAGGACCAGGCCGCTGCGTCGGCCGCGTCCGACGCGGCTTTCACGCGCATCGCCGCTCTTGATGCCACGATGAGCGACTATCGCGACGACAGCGAGCTGATGACGCTTTGCCGCCGGGCCGGAGGTCCGGCGGTGAAGGTCTCGCCGGATTTGTTCCGAGTCCTCAGTGCCGCGCAGGATATTTCCGCCAAGACGCAAGGCGCATTCGATGTCACCGTCGGCCCGCTGGTGCGCCTCTGGAGGCGCGCCCGTCGCCGGGCCGAGCTTCCCGATGAGGCGGAGCTTGCCGCGGCGCTCGCGCTCACCGGCTACCGGAAGCTTCATCTTGATAGGGCGACACAATCTGTCCGGCTGGACCGCGCCGGAATGCTGCTCGACCTCGGCGGGATCGCCAAGGGCTTTGCCGCCGGCGAAGCCCTGCGCGTGCTCGAGCAGCACGGCGTCCGCAGCGCGCTCGTCGCCGCGGGTGGCGACATCGTTGTGGGCGACCCACCAAGCGACAAACCCGGCTGGACCGTCGCGATCGGCGGAGTCGTCGAGACGCCGCCGATTCTTCTGTCGCGCGCCGCCGTGTCGACCTCCGGCGACGCCGAGCAGAACGTCGAGATCGCGGGCGTGCGGTATTCGCACATCGTCGATCCGCGCTCGGGCCGCGCCGTGACCGGCCGGAGCAGCGTCACCGTCGTCGCGCGCGACGGCGCAAGCGCCGACGCGCTCGCCACTGCTTGCAGCGTCCTCGGCGGCGTCAAAGCAGTCCGTCTCCTTGATTCCATCGCCGGTGTCGCCGGCCTGTATCAAACACCGGGCCGGTCGGTGGCCTCAAAGCGCTGGATAACCGCGCCGCCTTAGCCTTCGAGCCTCTTCAAGAGTTCGGCGGTCGTATACCACTCTGTTCCCGAAACTGAGAAATCGTCATCGTTCGACCAGATAGGGATGCCGAAATGGAGTGCTAGTGCCAGGATTTCCACGTCGTCCAGATCTCGCCGGCCGATGCGTCTTCTCGCCTCCGGGACTTCCGTCTCGTAGTCCGGTCGAGCTACGACCGTCACAGGTAGAGACGCTACGGCCATCAGGACAACGTCAAGCGAAAGACGCTTTTCCTAGCTAGGGCAGCGGCGTATTCCTGGACCTCTGCCAGTGTTACCTCCGTTGTAAGGATTTCCGCGATCTTAGGATGTTCGATAATCCGCTTGGCTTGTCCGCCTAATACTGAGGAGAGAAGGACATTAGCGTCGGCCGCGAGACGCACGGTTTTCCTTCCGCCACGACTCGAAGTCCGCCAGGATCTGATCCTCGCGCAGCCCGCGTCGTTCGACTTGCCGACGTATTTCCGTGCTCAGGATCCTAAAGAGATTGCGTTTCAGCTCCATCGGCAGAGTGCTCTCCGGACGGGGAAAAAACACACCCGCCAGCCGCCCACGTCGAGTCACCAACACGGGCCCTTTCGCTCGCAGCAACCTTGCGGCGTTGCTGAATTCGTGAACTGTACTGATCTTCATTTGTTTGCCACGGATATTATAGCCTACGCGCCTTCAGCAGTTCTGGGGGAGTGGTATATTGAAACCGTGATCCTCCTCGCTTTCTTTCTTCTTCTTCCCCAGCAGGACATGAAGCCCTACACGGAGACGATTCCCGACAGCGACGTGAAGTTCGAGATGGTGCCGATTCGCGGCGGCGTTTTTACGATGGGCGGCCCGGGGCCCGACGAGAGCCCGAAGCACCAGGTAAAAGTCGGCGCCTTCTGGATGGGCAAGACCGAAGTCACCTGGGACGAATACGACATCTTCCGCTATCGCGAGAAACTGCTCCGCCGCCTCGCCGCCTCCCCCGCGCCCTCCGGCGCGGCGGACGCTGTCACGCGTCCCACGCCGCCCTACGCCGATGAGACTTTCGGATACGCGCGCGAAGGCAATCCGGTAATCTCGATCACCCATCACGCGGCGATGGAGTACTGCGCCTGGCTCTCGGCCAAGACGGGCAAGACCTACCGACTGCCGACGGAAGCCGAATGGGAATATGCGGCGCGCGCGGGCACTGAGACGGCGTATTCATTTGGAGACGATCCCGCACCTCTCGGCGAATATGCCTGGTATAAGGACAACTCCGGCCAAAAGCCGCATCCGGTCGGAAAGAAAAAACCGAATGCCTGGGGTCTCTACGATATCTACGGAAACGTCGCCGAGTGGATCCTGGACCGCTACAGCCCAACCTTCTACCACATGTCGCAATCGAAGCTGCCCGTGCTCTCGCCGGTGTTGCTGCCGGGCGACGAAGAATATCCGCACGTGGCGCGCGGTGGGTCGTGGGACGATCCAGCGCCGCGACTCCGAAGCGCCGCTCGTCTGGCATCCGAATCCATGTGGAACCGGCGCGATCCTCAGGAGCCGCAGAGCATATGGTGGCTCACCGAGGCGGTCACGGTGGGATTTCGCGTCGTCCGGCCGGTCGAGGAGCAGGCCAACCTGAAGGGCTTCCGCTCCAAAACAAAACCCGGTCAAGGGACCGCGCCTGATGTAAAATGAGGGCACCGCGCACAAAACAAGGAGGCATAACTTATGCCAGCTTCGTCTCGCCGTGATTTCCTGAAAAGTTCAGCTCTCACCACCACCGCCGTAGCGCTCGGCTCTCTTCCCGCCGTCCACGCCGCTGGAAGCGACCTGATCCGCGTAGGCCTCATCGGCTGCGGAGGGCGCGGCTCCGGCGCGGCCGGAAACGTTCTCGAATCCTCTCCCAACGTCAAGCTCGTCGCCATGGGCGATGTGTTTGAAGATCGTCTGAAGGACAGCCTCAAAGGCCTGAAGAAACACGGCGACAAGGTAGATGTGACGCCGGATCGCGCCTTCGTCGGTCTCGACGCGTTCGAAAAAGTGCTGTCCGCTGATATCAACTACGTGATCCTAGCCACGCCGCCGGCCTTCCGGCCGCAGCATTTGAAGGCCGCCGTCGCGGCGGGCAAAAATATCTTCACGGAGAAGCCGGTGGCCGTCGACGGCGCGGGAATTCGCACGGTGCTCGAAGTTGCCGAGCAGGCGCGCGCCAAGGGACTCGGCGTCGGCGCGGGGACGCAGCGCCGCCACCAGACTTCGTATCTCGAAATTATGAAGCGCGTCCACGGCGGAGCGATCGGCGACATCGTCGCCGCGCGCTGCTACTGGAACCAGGGCGGGCTCTGGATGAAGGAACGCAAGACGGAGTGGAGCGATCTTGAATGGCAGATTCGCAACTGGCTCTACTTTACATGGCTCTCGGGCGATCACATGGTCGAGCAGCATGTCCATAACCTCGACGTCGTCCGCTGGGCCATCCGCGGAAATCCGATCCGCGCTGTTGGCATGGGCGGACGCCAGGTGCGCACCGAGCCGTCCTACGGGCACATCTTCGATCACTTCGCGGTCGACTATGAATTCCCGGGCGGCGTTCATGTCATGAGCATGTGCCGCCAGATCGACGGCTGCGAAAATAACGTCGCCGAAGGCCTCGCGGGCACCAAGGGCATGTGCCGCACTTCCGACAAGAACTACTTCGCCATCAACGGACCGACCGGCGAATGGAGCTTCAATCCGAAGGAAGACAACAGCCCGTATGTGCAGGAGCACACCGATCTCATCGCCAGCATTCGCGCCGGAAGCCCGATCAACGAGCTGAAGAACGTCGCGGAGAGCACGCTGATGGCGATCATGGGACGCATGTCCACCTACAGCGGGAAAGCGGTGACTTGGGATCAGGCCCTGAACTCGAAGGACGAACTGGTTCCCGCAAAACTCGCTTGGGGACCGATGACCGTGCCCCCCGTCGCCATGCCGGGACAAACAAAGCTGGGGTAAGGATTCTCTCTAGGTAAAGCGCACGCCGTAGCCGAAGCCGGCTTTCTGCTGCGACACGCGCACGATGACTCCGGGCGTCTCAAGCACCTCGCCGCCCGGCCGGTAGTGCATCGCGACGAAGATCGCCTCGTCGAGCTCGTACGACCCACGGCTGGTAAACGCAATCCCTCCGCGAGAAACGTTCTGGGGAGCGAGCACTTCCATGCCGCCCGAGGCGCGGCGGATTCGCGCCGTCGTCTTCATCTGGATGCGCTTCGAAGTGCGGCGCTCGGCGCCTGTCAGGACCGGGGCCTCGGGCGCGGCGGGAGCCGCCGGCTCCGGTGCAGGCGGAGGGGGCGGAGGTGGTTCCGGCGCGGGAGGCGCGGCGCTCGGTTTCAACGCCGACGGCATCGCCGGCGCTTGAGGCTTGCGCGCGGCCGCGGTTTCTTCGCTCTCCCAATCCCGCTCCGTCACGCAGCTCGCACAGTGGCGCCACAGCGGTTCGCCGCCCAGAACTTTCTTCTTTTCCTCTTCCGTCACTAGGACCGATTCGCGCGAGCCGCAGGTCTTGCAAACCATGTGGACGCTGCTGCGCTGCGCCACGGGAGCCGGCGCTGCAGCCTCGCCAAAATTCTTTTCCCAGATGTCGATGCTGATATCCTTCAGCACCGCTTTGGTCAGCGCGCCATCCTGCCCCTCGATGACGAACTCGGCCTGGTTGCCGTTCGACTTGTTGAAGACGATGATCTCGCTTCCCTTGTCCACCTTGTGCCGGATGGGAATCTTGATCCAGCCCTTGGCTAGCGTGTGAGTGGACGTATCCTCGGCGAACATCTCGCCCTTGCTGTCGGTGGCGTAGATGGTGACGGGGACTTTTTCTTCGAAGGTTTTTTCCATGGGGAATCAGCCGCGGGCGGCAAACGCAAAGAATCCCAAAGCCAGAACACTGACAATCAGCAACATGCCCGCGGGCATGAACTTTTTCGTCTTCGACAAGCGCGCGGCGAAGACAGCGCTCAACGCCAGCGCCACGACCGCAGCGGACCACAGTCCTGCGCTCGGCCCCGAATCGCTGCGCGCCAGGACGAACGCGCCCGCCAGCACCAGGGCACTGGCCGTGCCGGCGATGAGCGACGCCTTGCTTCCCGAGAGGCGGTAGCCGAGCACGCCGCCCACGAACATGAATGCGGCGTAAACCAGGACGAGGGTGACTGCCCACGAAGTCATCGCATCATTCATTCTAAACGGCCATTGGAAAAAGTCAAAGAAAGCTGTTAGGCTCCGCCTGATGCCGGCGAAGCTGGTTCGCGCGATCGGGAAGTGGAGCCTGGCCGCTCTGGTTCTCAACTCCATGATCGGCAGCGGCATTTTCGGCTTGCCTTCGTCGGTCGTCAAGCTGCTGGGCGGATGGAGCATCGCCGCGTATTTGATCGCCGCTGCGGGCATGGGCGCGATCATGGCCTGCTTCGCCGAGGTCGCCTCGCAATTCCGCGAGGCGGGCGGGCCGTATCTCTACTCGCGCGAAACCTTCGGCCGATTCGCCGGAATCCAGGTCGGATGGCTGGCCTGGCTCGTGCGCCTCACTTCAGCGGCGGCGAACGCCAATCTGTTCGTCATCTATTTCGCTGAATTCTGGCCCCCTGCGGGACAGACCGTCGGACGCGCCCTTGTCCTGACCGTGCTCGTCGGCGGGCTGGCGCTCGTCAATTGCCGTGGCGTAAGCGCGGGCGCGCAGCTCAGCAATCTCTTCATCGTCGCCAAGCTGCTCCCGCTGGCGATTTTTATCACCGCCGGATTGTTCTTGCTACATCCAGACGCCGCGCCCGCTACGCCGCTCCCGTCCGTCGGCAAGTGGGGCGAAGCTGCCTTGCTGCTCGTCTTCGCTTACGGGGGATTCGAAGGCGGCTTGATGTCGCAGGGCGAGACTACGGATTCGCGCGCCGACGTCCCCTTCGCTCTCTTCGCCGCGCTCGGCGTGACCACGCTCTTCTACATTCTCAATCAGTACGTGGTGCTAAGCGCCCTGGGGACCGGCGTCTCGACCAGCCGCCCCCTCGCCGAAGCCGCTCGCCGCTTCCTCGGCGAAGGCGGCGCGGTGATGATCTCGCTTGGCGCGCTCGTTTCGGTATACGGATACCTCAGCTCGCAGATGCTCAACGCTCCACGGCTCACCTACGCCCTGGCCGAGGGCGGCGACTTCCCGCCGTTCTTTGCGGCGGTGCATTCGAAATTCCGCACGCCCTACGTCTCGATTCTCGCCTACGCGATCTTCGTGTGGCTGCTTGCGGTCCGCGGATCGTTCGAATGGAACGCCGTGCTCTCGGCCGTCGGACGGCTCTTCACGTACGCGGCCGTCTGCGGCGCGCTTCCGGCACTGCGCCGCGCGAATCCGAATGCCGCCGCCTTCCGCCTTCCCGCCGGATGGCTCTTTGCCGGATTGGGTATCGCCTTCTGCGTGGTGCTGGTGAGCCGCATGGGACGAGCCGAGCTCCAGATCATCGCCGCGATCGCAGTGTTGGCCTTTCTGAACTGGCTCTGGGTACGCCGGGCTAGCGCATAATAGAGAGCAGGAGGCCCGTCCATGCTCGCAAACCTTCTGCTCGCCCTCTTGATTGCCCAGGTTGCCTGGGCACAGATGCCGATTCGCCGTATTCTGCTCTACAAGCACGGCGTGGCTTACTTCGAGCGCGCCGGAAGTTCCGATGGCAAGACCGACATCGTCCTCGATTTTAAGGCCACTGAGATGAACGACGTTCTGAAATCGCTCACGCTGCTCGACCGAAGCGGCGAACGGGTTTCCGGCGTGTCGTACGAATCGAGCGATCCGGTCACCAAACAGCTTGAGAACTTTGCCTTTCGGGTTCCGCCCGAGGCCGGCATTGGACAGGTGCTCGATCAGCTCAAGGGGGCGCGGGTCACGATCAAAAACCCCCAGGGGGGCGAAGTCCGCGGCAGCATTTTGGGGGTCCGACGCACGACGCAGAAGGACGCCGATGTCGACGTCGCCACGCTCCTGCTCGACGGAGGAGAGCTTCGCACCGTGATCGTCAGCCAGGCTTCAGAGGTCCGCCTCGAAGATCCTCGCTTGCAGCGCGATCTGGCGAGCTACCTCTCCGTTGTCTCGACGGGGCAACGCCGCGATCTGCGCACGCTGCGCATCCATCCCGCCGGCGCCCGCGAGCTGACGGTGGGATACGTGGTCGAAGCGCCGGTGTGGAAGACCAGCTATCGGTTGGTGACCGATCCACGCAAGCCGGGCGAGGCGTTGCTGCAAGGATGGGCCATCGTCGACAATCCCAGCGCCGAAGATTGGAAGGACGTGGACATGTCGCTCGTGAGCGGCCTGCCGATTTCCTTCACGCAGAATCTTTACCAGCCGCATTACATGCGGCGTCCGGATGTGGCGCTGCCCTACGAGCAGGCGCTCGCGCCGCAGGTTCATGAAGGGGCGGTGGATCGCCTGCAGGCAGCCGCAGCGGCGCCTCCTCCGATGGCCCCGCAAGGACGAGCCGCCCGGGCAGGCGGTGGTGTCGCAGGCGCCAGCGTCGGCGAGTTCCTTGTGAAGGCCGCGCTTCCTGCCAGCGAACAAATGTACAACACGGTCCAGGTGGCCGCGCAGGGCCGTGAGCTCGGCGAACTCTTCGAATATCACATGGAGAAGCGCGTCGATGTTCCGCACAACCAGTCGGCCATGTTCCCCTTCGTCCAGTCGCAGGTAAAAGCGGAACGCGTGCTGCTCTACGATCCTGCCGCGGGACGCGAGAATCCTTACGACGCTTTGCTGCTCCGCAACACCAGCAGCGTCACGCTCGACGGCGGCCCCATCACCGTGCTCGAAGGCGACCGCTACGTGGGTGAGGCGCTGATCGAAACACTCAAGACCGGCGACAGTCGTCCCGTCTCCTTCGCGCTCGACCTGGGGACGCGCGTCACCACCGCCTTCGATTCCCGCTACGACCAGGTCTACGGGATCAAGGTGCATCGCGGCACGATCATCACCAGCTCGAAAAATGTAGAGACCCGCACCTACACGATCCGCTCGACGGATTCGAAACCGAAGACGCTCGTGGTCCAGCATCCGGTGCGCCAGGGCTGGAAGCTGACCGTTGCCAAGCCCGAGGAGACGACGGCGCAGCACTATCGCTTCCGCGTGGCTCTGCCGCCGCAGCAGACCACGAAACTCGAAGTGAACGAGGAGATGGAGATTTCGAACTCCATCGCGCTCACGAATCTCAACTCCGACCTGATCGCGACCTATGTCCGGAACAAGGCGCTCTCGCCGCAGGCGCAGAAGCAGCTCGAGGGCATCCTGGAACTGAAGAATCGCATCGCCGAGTCGCAGAAGAAGATTCAGGACCGGCAGACGGAGATCACCGAGTTGCAGCGCGACCAGGACCGCCTGCGGCAGAACATCAGCAACCTTCGCTCCATCCCCGGGCAGGAGGCGCAGGTCACCAGCTACGCCCAGAAACTCGCAGCCCAGGAAAAGACGATCGAGGGCCTGCAGGCCGCTCTGACCGAAGAGCGCCGCCGCGCCCGCTCGCTGCAAGACGAGCTCGATCGCACGATGAGCTCGCTCGAGATTTAGGTCACTTTAACGCGCCGGCGAAGTCCAGGGCGTCGCGCGTGACCGATGCGCCGAAACGAGGTCGGGGCGAACGCCTACTTTCATTGGTCCCCTTCAGAAGAGTCTCTCGCGACAGAGTTCGTTAACTGCGCGGAGGTTTTGGGGTATAATGACTGGATAGGAGATTGTCATTCGCCATGCCGCAACCTCAGCTTTCCAAGAAGGAATTCGGGAAGCGCTTCGCCGAGCTGAGCGCACGTGTGTTTTCCAAGATGGCGCCGGAAGAGCAAGAGCGGCGTCTCGCGGCGGCGGAACGTCGCGTGTCGCGACGCTCCACTACCTCGGGCGCTCGTCCCAAAGCCTCATCCCCAAGCGGTAATCCTCCGATTCCTCTTGTAGCCCGTAGTCCTCGATCAGAAGCCTAGAATAATCTTCACGAGTCATCTCTGGGTTGTGAAGGATTTCTCCAGCTAATTTCAGGAATCTACGAGTCATTTCTCGGTTGACAGCCCGGACCGGTCGTCTCGTGCCGCGGGTACCTTCCTCCCGCCTCACGTCATCGAGATCGTCATCTTTGGAGGGCATGGCGCTGTCATGTCACCGGTGGCGCTGAATCGTCGATCGTTTGGGATAATGACGGCCCGACGGGTTCTAGATCACCACTTGCGGCATGGAGGCATTCTACCGCAAGATAGCGGACATATAGAGTTCCATGAAGGGGCCTATGACGCGCTCCAACGAAAAGACGGCGATCAACTTTCTAGCGGGGCTTTTGCTCCTGCTCTATATCGGCTATCGGTTCCGGGGACTCTTCCATCCGCAGCCGTTTACGGCAGTCGAAACCTCGGTCTTCGCCGTGGTTGTCGTCGTACTGATGCTGACGCTGACGCGTCTTCGCGTGGCCGCGACCGTGCCCGAGAGTTACAACTTCCCCGATGCCAGGATCGAGAACTTCCCGCAGCTCGATCGTGCCACGTTCGATCGCTACGCACAGGAACTCGAGAACATAGGTTTCGTCGGCGCGCAGGACTATTCGCTCGTGGGCCAGGGCGGCAAGACGATCCCTTCGTTCTGCCGCCTATATCTCTTTCCGAAGGAAAAGATGTACGCGGAGCTGGGACAGCTATTTCCCGCCCAGATGAAGGTGCCCGTGCTCTGCTCCATCCAGACGCACTTCAACCAGGACTGGTCGCTGGGAATCGCCAACAACAAACCGCTGCCCGCCGCTGTGTTCATTCGCAATCCCCATGCCGTGGGCCGGGCCATGCCGGGGAAAAGCCCCTTCGAGTTGCTGCAAGCGCACAAAGAATGGCGGATGCAAATGGTCGAGGACTTGGGCATCGAACCGCAGTCCGTAAGCGTCGCGGCCTACCGCCAGCATCAGCAGACGCGGGCCCAGCAGCGCGCGGCGCAGGTTCGCGGCGGATCGTTCCTCGCGCGCCTCGGCATCTACTACAAGCGCAAGCTCGCCCCAGTCGCCGATTGGCGCGGAGATTGGCCGAGGGAAGCCGCCAAGCGCGGCTCGCCGCGAAGTTTCACGGAATCGGAATAAGCTTGCCGCCGACCGTTCGAAAGCGGCGGCCGCGCCAAGTGATCGCGCGCTGAAAGAGGCTGGCGAACCACAGGACGGCGGTGAGCAGCTCCCGGAAAGGAATCAGCCACCAGTAGTGGCGGATCGAGGGATCGTCCAGAACCACTGCGCCGACAGTCCACGCGGCGATGAGACGAATCGCCAGCCACGCGGCGACAGGCCAGTACAACCCGAGCGCAAGCGCAGCCAGTGCGTAGACTGCGCCATAGGTGATCCCTAGTCCAAAATATCCGCCGGGACGCGACGAGGCCTGTGCGCGCATCCAGCGCATTTGATGCGCGAGCATGCCGGACCAGGTTTCATCGGTTAACGGCGTGTCGACGATGTACGAGGAAAGAACTCCTCGGCCGATGCGATTTCCCAGTTCGTAGTCGTCGGCGAGATAGTCGGCCATCGCCGGAAATCCGCCGATGGCGGTCACGCTTTCTTTTCGCGTGGCGATCGTCGAGCCCAACCCGAAGGTAATGCCTTCGAGCATCCGTGCCATGAGGACGCCGCAGAAGAACTCGCCGGAGATGCCGATCGCCTCGAAGATCGACGCCACCGACTTCCGCGGGCGGCCACGATAAGGACAGGTGACGAATCCCACCTTCTCGTCGGCGAACTCCGACATCACGCTCCGCAGGTAATCCGGCCCAACCACGATGTCGTCGTCGCTCGCGACAAGGAATTCATGCTGCATCTCGCGGTACATCCGGTCGAGGCTATCGATTTTCGGATTCGCGCCGTAGACTTTGTCGGTCGTGAGGAGCCGGACACCGCGCTGCGGAAAATCTTTCTGCAGTTGCCACACGATGCCCACCGCCGGATCGTTTGGGTCCGCCGTGCAGCAGAGCAACTCGTATTCGGGATAATCCTGACGGCAGAAAGACGCGAGGCACTCGTAGAGATGCGGGTCCGCGCCGTACAGCGGCTTCAAAATCGACACCGGCGGCGTGAAGTCGCGGTCCGGCCGGCGTCGCCCGAAGGCGAGCGCGGCTAGAATGACCAGCAAAGAGTAGATGGTTGCTGCGCCCAGCAGCGCGAGAATTACGACGGACAACATCAAAGAGAAATCAAAGCCACTCCTGCCATCACCAGCGCGGTGCCTGCCCAACGCATGGCGGTAACCCGCTCCCGCAGGAAGAAGCGGGCGCTCAGCGTCTGAAAGACGTAGCTCGACGCCGTCGCCGGAACCGAAAAGCTCAGGTCGGCCGTCGAGACCAGCACCATGAAGGCGAAGAACGATACCGTCATGCCGAAAAGTCCGAGCATCAACCAGGGATTGCGAAACGCGCGGCCCAGCGCGCGCAGCCAGGCGCCGGGACGAAAGTCGTCGATCTCGCCCGTCTGCTTCATGCCGTGCGTGATGGACACCTCGCCCACGACGGTCGAGGTCACCACCAGCGCCACGAAGAGCCACTTCATGTGGTGCGCACCTCGGTGCGCGAGACGAGCATCACGCCGAGCGCGATGAGCACGGTTCCCGTCCAGCGCGCGCCGTCCAGGGATTCATGCAGCAGGAAGCGCGACAGAAGCGCCACCAGGATGTAGCTGGCGGCGGTCGACGGGAGCACGTAGCTCAAGTCCGCCCAGGAAAGAGCGGTGGTGAAGGAAAGGAAGAAAACGATCAGCAGGATCACGCCGATCGCGACCCAGGGATGGAAGAGCGCGGCGATTCCGGCGCGCATCATGTCGAAGGGCGCGAGTCCGGAAAGGTCGCCCACCTGCTTCATGCCGTAGCTCAAAGCCGCGTTGCCGAGGGCGCTGGTAAGCACCACGGTCGCCAGCATGATTTTGGTTTTCATTTCACGCCGCGCGCCGGGCTAGACCGAAGCTCCCACCGTGGGCTCGGGACTTTCCTCGCGCGTCGAGTCGATGTATTCGCGGCGCTTCGAGCGCAGCGTCATGTACTCGCGGGCTTCCTTGAAGAGGCGTTTGAATTCGGCCTGGCTGGTCAGGGCCTTGCGCACCACGCGCCACGCCGCGCGCGGACGGAAATAATACTCCGCGTAGAACCGCTCGACCGCTTCCATCAGGTCGGCCTTCGTCAGGCCGGGATAGGAAAGGTGCGGAAGCTGGTGGCCCTTCTCGTCGGTCATGCTGCTCGAGGAGAGGAAGTGGTTGTCGGCGAGGAAGGTGAAAAACTCCGTCCCCGGATAGGCGTGGCCGATCGAAACCTGGATCGTTTCGCAATCCATCTCCTTGGCGAAGGCGATGGTGCGCTCAATGGTCTCGCGCGTTTCGCCGGGCAGCCCGATGATGAAGTCGCCGTGGATCACCAGGCCCAGCTTGTGGGCGTCGCGGGTGAAGCGGCGGGCCTGCTCGAGCGTGGCGCCCTTCTTGATGTTCTTGAGGATCTGCGGGTCGCCGGACTCAAAGCCGACGATCAGCAGGCGGCAGCCGGCTTCCTTCATGGCCTTGAGAGTGTCGCGGTCGGTGGTGACGCGCGAGGTGCAGGACCAGGTGATGCCCAGGGGCTTCAGCTTGGAGCAAAGCTCGATGGTGCGTGCCTTCTGGATGTTGAAGGTGTCGTCGTCGAAGAAGAACTCCTTCACCTGCGGGAACATCTGCATGCAGCGCTTCACTTCCTCCACCATGTTGTCGGCGGAGCGCACTCGCCAGGGATGTCCGCTGAGCGTCTGCGGCCAGAGGCAGAACGTGCACTGCGCCGGGCATCCGCGGCTGCTGTAGAAGCTCACGTAGGGATGCAGCAGGAACGGCACGTTGTAGCGCTCGATCTGAAAATCGCGCTTGTAAACGTCGGTGACGAACGGGAGCGCGTCGAGATCCTGAATCTGCGCGCGGTCGGGATTGTGCCGGACGTTGCCGTCCTCGAGATAGCTGATGCCGGCGATCGTGGCGCGGTCCGCGCCCTTGGCGTATTCCACGACGGAGTGATCGAATTCCTTGCGCGCTACGAAATCGATCGCGCGCGAGGCCTTCAAACTCTCGGTCGGCTTCACCGTGACGTGCGGGCCGACGAATCCGATCTCGATCGAAGGCTTGGCGGCTTTCATCGCCTCGGCCAGTTTCACGTCGTTCGAAAATCCGGGCGTCGAGGTGAAGAGCACCACCAGGTCGTAATCCTCGGAAATGCGCACGGTCTCTTCCGGGCTCACGTGGTGCGGAGGCGCGTCGAGGACGCGGCTTCCCTCCAGCATTCCGGCGGGATAGCAAAGCCATACCGGATACCAGTAGGATTCGATCTCGCGCGACGCGGGCCAGCGGGAGCTTGCGCCGCCGTCGAATTTGTCGAAAGAGGGCGGATTGAGGAACAACGTCTTCTTGGTCATAGGGGCTGGGCGGACACTTGAGTCTACCACAATAACGAGGTTCGCAGATTGCTTCAGAGATGACGCAGGACGCGGACCGGTTCCGCTCCGGCGGCTCGACGCGCGGGATTCACGCACGCCGCCACCGACACAGCGATAAGAATCGCGCCGACCACAACCAGGGTCCACGGATCGGTAGGTTGAACGCCATAGAGCAGGCCGGCCAGCAGGCGATTCAGCGCCAGCGATCCGAGCACGCCCGCAACCACGCCGGCAACGGTGAGCGCCACTCCTTGCCGCAGCACCATCCGCAGAATATCGCGCGGCACGGCGCCGAGCGCCATGCGAATGCCGATCTCCTGGATGCGCTGGGAAACGGAGTAGGAAATCACGCCGTACATTCCGGCGGCGGTCAGCACGAGCGCCAATCCGGCAAAGCCCGCGAGCAGCAAGGAACTGAAGCGCGCCTGCCAGTCGCTCTCCGACATTTGCCGTTCGAGCGAATTCACAACGTAGACATTCATCATTTTTCCCAAACTCCAGATCTCCTTTTGCGCCGCGCCGGCGATATTCATGGGATTGCCACTCGTTCGAATCACAAAAGCCATGATCGGCGCGGGAATCTGGGCGTGAGGGAGAAAGACGACGGGCCGGGGCTCGGGATCGATGCCGCCCGATCGCTGGTCTCCGACCACTCCCACGATTTTCCAAAGTCCTGGGATCGGCGGGCGGAACCCGATCGCTCGATCGATCGGGCTCTCGCCGGGAAAATATAGCTCCGCGAACTTGCGCGATACGACGACCACTTGCGCGGAGTCCTCATGATCCCGCTCCGAGAGGTAGCGCCCCGCGATGAGCGGGATTCTCATGACTTCAAAATAGCGAGGCAAGACCGGCAAAGCGACGGCCGTGGGCTCCTGACCTGGCGCCGCCGCTCTGCCGGAGATCTCGAACCGCGATCCCGCAAATGCGGCCGACAACGGCGGAGCAAAGCTCACGCCGCTCGCCGCTACGACGCCGGGCAAGGCTTCGAGCTTGCGAATCGCGTTTTGAAAATGAGTCCGCCGCGAGGTCGGAGTGGCGTAGGATTCGCCGCGCAAGGAATTCCGCATCGTCAGGACATTCGTTGGATCGAATCCCGGGTTGAGGTGCGCCAGCTTCCACGAACTTTCGAGCACCAGCGCGGCGCCCGCCAGAAGGACGAAGGAGAGCGCCACCTCCGCCACCAGGAGTCCGCTGCGCAGGCGGCTCGCGCTCCGGCCTCCGAAACCGGAGCGTCCGGCATCGTTCAACACCTCCATGAGATTCGCCTTCATTCCCTGGCGCGCGGGCGCCAGTCCGAACAGGATGCCGGCCGCCAGAGTCAGCAGCAGCGTGAAGCCGGCCACGCGGCCGTCGATACCGACGGAATCGAGAAACGGCATGCCGGCGGAATTCGGAATGAAGCTCAGAATCGGCTTCATGCCCCAGGCGGCGATCGTGATTCCCACCACCGCGCCGAGGCCCGCGAGCATGAGGCTCTCGATCAGAAGTTGTCGAATGATCTCGCGACGCTCGGCTCCGAGCGCGCCGCGCAAAGCCATTTCCTTGGTGCGGGCGAGGGAACGAACCAAAAGCAAGTTCGCCACGTTGGCGCAGGCAATCAGCAACACGAATCCGACGGCCGCGAGCAGCAAGCGAAAGGTGGGGCGGAAATTCCCTACCAGGTCTTCGCGGATCGACCGCACCGCCGGCACGGCCCCGGCATTCGTCAGCGGATTCTCTTCCACAATGTGCGCGCCCACGACGGCCATTTCCGCCTGCGCATCCGCCAGCGAGACGCCCGGCGCGAGGCGCGCGACCACGCCGAGAAGCTTCGGCGCGCGAACCTTGGCTACGTCCGCAAGCGGCAGCGGCACCCAAAGGTCCGGCTGGATCGGGAAAAGATTGGCGCTATGAAAACCGGCGGGAAGAACGCCGACGAGCTGATATTTCCGGCCATCGAGCTCAATGTCGCGACCCACGCGCGAGGCATCCGCGCCCAATGATGATTGCCAGAGCGAGTAGCTGACGATGGCGACCTGGTCGTAGCCCTTGCGGTCCTCGCCGGGGAGAAACGTGCGTCCCAGGAACGGGCGCACGCCGAGCACGTCGAAATAATTGGCCGTTACGCTGTGGGTCAGCGGCGTGATCGGCTGGTCGAGTCCGGTGAAGGTGAGGCTGTCGTTCCGGAAGGCGGACATGCTGGAAAAAGACCGGCTGCGCTGCTCGAAGTCGATGAAGTCGGCCGGCGCGGAGGACGCTCGCTGCAGCCCGCCGCTCTTTGACGCGTTCCACCAGATCATGACTACGCGCTCGGCGTCGCGGTAAGGCAAAGGATTCAGCAACACTCCGTTGATCACGCTGAAGATCAGCGTGTTCGCGCCGAGGCCCAAGCCGATGACCAGTACGGCGATGAGCGTAAAGAGCGGACTCTTCCGCAGAAGCCGAAAGCTGTAACGAATGTCACGCAGGATGGCGTCCATCATAGGAAGCAGGTAGCACGCCGCGTACCAGCCCACACGGCGAAGATTCCGAGGGACTTAGGACCTTCACGGTGTCCGCTTGCGGTCAAACGAATCCCGCCATCGGACAGTTGAGGCTCGATCAGTTATCTCGGGGGCCTTTTCGTAGTCTGCGTCTCGTTGGGTACGAGCCCTCGTGAAATGGCGTAACGCAGCGCCTCCACAAACGAGCTGACTCCAAACTTGCGCATGATGCTGAGGCGGTGGCTCGCCACAGTCTTGGGACTGATGCCCAATTGCCGGGCGACGTGAAACGGCCGGCGGCCCTGCGCGAGCAGTTCCAGAACCTGGCGCTCACGGCGTGACAACCGGTCGGCCCAAGACGGGTGTGTTTCGAGAAACTCCTTGGACACGTACCGATGCCCCCGCGACGCGCTTTGGATAGCGGACCAAAGGGCCGCCACATTGTCGTTCAGCGACACCACGCTGTGCGTGGTCCGCTCGCCCGGATGCTCGAGCGAAAGGATGACAATGGCAGGAGGACGATCCGATTTTTCCAGAAGACGGGCGACTTCCCAGCCATCGATCTCCGGCAGGGCGCTATTCAGGATCACTACGTCAGGTCGTCTGAGAACAGCCTGCCGGAAGGCTTCGTCCCCCGTAGCCGCTTCCCAGCAAACCCGCCACCGGCGCTGCCCCTCAATAAGAGCAACCAAACCCTTGCGTACAATCGTGGAAGGCACAGCGACCAGGATCTTCAATGGCTTGTTCAAATCAGAGTTCGATTTTCGCGGGGGCGGCAACGGCAATTCAATTCCGTTGAATTCCTACGGAGACGCATCGTCGGTGTGCGCAAATGCCCTACGTAAAACTACCCACAGTACTTTGGTCTCATTGCGCGCGGCAGGAGAGACATGTCATCTTTGAAATGAGGGCTATGGGCACGGGGATTCCAACTGAGAGTATCGGGGACAAACTTCGCTTCCTCCTGGACGCGACTCCCGCGCTCATGCACTGCAGTCGTCCGGACGGATACTTCGACTCTTTCAATTCCCGCTGGCTCGAGTATGTGGGGAAGCCCCTCGAGGATCTCTTAGGTTGGTCCTGGGCGTCGGTGATTCATCCCAAGGACGCCGGTGATTTCTTTGCCGAATGGCGTGTGAGCTTGGCTAGCGGCAAGCCGTTGGAGCGCCAAGCGCGAATCCGGCGGTCCGACGGAGAATATCGTTGGTTCCTGGCTCGCTTCGCGCCGCAACGCGACGAACTGGGACGCGTGGTCCGGTGGTGCGGCTTATTGGTCGATATCGACTCCCTCAAAAGCGTGGAGGCCGAAGCCCAGATGTTGATTGATGCGATCCCGCAACAGATTTGGAGTGCTGCGCCGGACGGCGCCAACGACTCGGTCAACGAGCGCTGGCAATCGGAGATGGGACGGACCAAGGACGAAACTCGAGGCGATGGATGGCTGGCGATCCTTCATCCTGAAGATCGAGATAGGGTCGTGAAGGCCTGGCGCGAAGCCGTATCGAACGGTACCGCTTATGAACAAGAGGAGAGACATCGCGGACCCGATGGAACCTACCGTTGGTACCTGAACCGCGGCATCCCTTGGCGCGATTCAGAAGGACGAATTATCAAGTGGTACGGAACAAATACGGATATCGCCGCGTGCAAAGAAGCGGAAGAGAATGTACGGCGGCTCTCTGGACAACTTCTTCGGTCGCAGGATGAGGAGCGGAGGAGAATCGCGCGAGACCTGCATGATTCGACAGGCCAGGATCTCGTGGCCCTGGCAACGATGCTTGGTCAGGTCCTCGGTTCTCTGCCGTCCAAAGAACGCGGGCCGCGAGGCCTTCTCCTCGAGATGAAGGACGTAACGGATCGATGTATGAATGAAATCCGCACGCTGGCCTACATGTTATACCCGCCGTCCCTGGACGTGAGCGGTTTGACGGACGCGATCCGCGACTACGCGAACGGCTTCTCCAAACGGACCGGAATCAGAGTCGAATTCGATTTGGCCCCGGATCTTGGACGATTCGGACACGACGCCGAGCTGGCCATGTTCCGCGTCGTGCAAGAGGCCCTCACCAACGTCCAGCGCCATTCGGGAAGCCGGGAAGTAACGATCCGGACGCATCGAAATGCAGACGTCACACTGGACATCAGCGACCTGGGTCACGGGATTGTCGCCGCCGCCGGTGTCGGCATTCGCAGCATGGAAGAACGAGTGAAGCTGATCGGCGGCCGGCTGGAGATTGAATCCACCATGGGCGGCACTACGGTGCGGGTGATTCTGCCTTTGCGAGGACCGATCTTTTGAAACAGCTTCGAATCTTGCTGGCCGACGACCATGCTTTAGTGCGGCGCGGGATCGGCGCGGTTCTTCACTCCCGGCGCAACTGGAAGGTTGTCGGTGAGGCAGCCAACGGTCGTGAGGCGGTAGAGAAAGCCGTCGGCCTGCAACCGGATGTAGCCATCGTGGACTTGAGCATGCCCGATCTACACGGGATCGAGGTGGTCAAGCAAATCCGAGAAGCAGTCCCGGCTACGAAAATCCTTGTGCTCACGATGCACGATTCGGCTCAAATGGTACGCCGGTCTCTAGACGCAGGAGCCCTCGGCTACGTCTTGAAATCCGATCTAACCGAAAGCATTCCGGAAGCTGTGAAGGCCATCGCAGAGGGAAAACGGTCCGTCACGCCAAAAGTATCCGAGATTATCATTTCGGAATTTCTCGAATCGAGAGGTCTCCAGAAAAGATCTGGGGGCTCCCAGCCGACTCCTCGCGAGACGGAGATTATCCGCCTTCTCGCGGAAGGTAAGACCAACAAAGAGATCGCCGCCCTGTTGGGAATCGCGGTCAGAACCGTGGAGACACACCGGTCCAAAATCATGCTCAAGCTGGACATCCACTCCCTGGCGGAGCTCATTCACTACGCGATGCGCCATGAGATCACCAAGGCGCCCGGAGAAAACCGGATACCGGGGATGAGGCCTTAGGTGAATTTCCTAAGCGGATATTCTTCCAACGGGTCGCTCTTGCGGTGGAGAACAATGCCTATGATTTGGAATGCTCCTATGGGTCGTGTACGCGGTCCGGGGCTTCGGCATTGCCGCCCGATGGCTTGTTCTTTTGGCCACGACCCTATGGCTTAAGGGCCTCGCCCCTGAATTCACGGGAGTCATCCCCGATGCGCCCACCATCGTGTGCTTTCTCATCGCTCTTTGCCTCTGGATCGTTCTGTACAGAGTCCGGCAATTCTTTTTTCTCACATTCTGCGGGTGCATGATCCGCAGCGGAATCACGCCCGTTTTGCGCTTCGCCGTTTGGGAATTGATCTACGCCGGCAGCCGGACTCTGCCGGGCGACGTGCCGAAGTATGCCGGCTACGAGGTTCTGCTCAACACGTACGAAACTCTAAATGCCGTCGAGCGAGGCAAGATGGTGAAAGCCATTCGAGATGCCCAACAAACTACTCCACCCGGTCTTTCATAGGATTGAAGACAGAATGAAGTGCGACGCGTACGATTGCGGGAACGGGGCGTCGTTCGCGGCACGCTGGGCGGATGGCACCATCATGAGGCTCGTCTGCCCTTCGCATCGAGATGCCGTTACGGGGAAGACCTGGACGGAGTGCCAAGAACTCTTCGTCCGCCCGGGTTCTGTTCCCGCTCCATGACTACTGCAGGACTCTCGCGATCTCCCCTGTCGTGCGCAGAACCTCAAGGCGCGTGCGGTCCTGCTCGAAGCCCGCTTCGAGCAGGGCGTTGAAGCGGACGGACTCGTCGATGCGGGCTTGCTCCAGCTCGCGGGCGCCGATGCGCCCTTCTTCAAATCGCGCCAGCAGGACGCTCACCGTCTCGCGCGCCAGGTCCAGTTCGAGGCGCGCGACTTCGCGCGCCGCCTCGGCCTGGCGCGAGCGCTGGAAGAGCTTGCGAATCTCGAGCGAGGTATTCCGCTTCGCGCTCTCCAGAGACTGCTTGGCCTGGGTCAGCTCCGCTTCGGCCTGGCCGACGCGCGCCGAAATCCTCGGTCCGTTGAATAACGGGATGCGAATGGAGACGCCGATCTCCACGTTGTTGCGCTCGAACTTGCGGAAAAAATCCTCGTAGTTGTTGGCCTTGCTCAGCACGGCGTACTGGGCGATCAGGTCCATCTGCGGATACTTCTGGGCCTGCTCGGCCTTCACGCGCGCCTCCTTGGCTTCCACTTCCTGCGCCAGGCGCTTCAAGTCGGGACTGTTCTCGATGGCCCGCGCGATCGCCGCCGTCTCCGTCTCTTCCGGCGACGGCTTGAGCGACGGCCACGATTCCGGCACCGTGCCGATGCGCCGGTCGTCGGCGATCCAGAGCAGCGCCTTCAGCGAGGATTCGAGCGTCGCCGCCTGTCCTTCGAGCGCGACGATGTGCTGCCGATTCTTGGCCAGGGCCAGTCGCGCGCGCGTCAGCTCGGTCGGGATCTCGACGCCCGCGCGCACGCGCTCGCCGGTGAGTGCCTCGAGCCGGGCGAGAGATTCGGTCTCGCGCCGCGCCGAGTCGAGCGATCGCGACGTTTTGTCGAGATCGAGATAGGTGCTCGCCGTGCGCCAGACGATTTCGTCGCGTCGCGCCAGCGTCGACGAGCCGCCGGCGCGCGACATCGCCTGCATCTCGCGGACAGCGTGCCGCTGCGGAATATTCAGCACCTGGCTGCTCCCCACTACCTGCACGATGGACGGCGCCGACCCCTCGATCGAGAGCGGGAAGCCGTGCGTGTACGCCAGGCCCGATCCCGCCACGACGCTGGGGATGAAGGTGGAACGCACCTCATTCGCCGCCTGCCGGGCGCGTTCTTCTTGGGCCTGGGCAATCCGGATGTCGGGATTGCCGGCGAGAGCCATCTCCACGGCTTGCTTCATCGTCAGTTTTTCAGTGTCAGGCGCAACAAGGGCCGCCACTAATACCAGTTGCCAAAACATACGAACCTCCAAAAAAGCAACCACAGATAAACACAGATGAACACAGATTCGGATTATTCGTACCGCAGAGCTTCTGTAGGACGCAACTGAGACGCGCGGTTCGCAGGCACCATGCCGAAGACTACTCCGACGAGGCACGACACTCCGAAGGCCACCGCGATCGACACCGGAGAGATGGGAATTACCAGGCCGTCGACGAAGAGGCGCGCGGCCAGCGGCACGCCGATGCCCAGCACGATGCCCGGCACCCCGCCCGAAACGCTGATGAAGAGGCCCCCGGTAGGGCACTGGCGGATGATCTCCGGACGC
>CAZRND010000036.1:0-22200 GCA_964601345.1 uncultured Acidobacteriota bacterium
TTTCTCGGGCATCTTTCTTCTGCTCGTCGTTCATGTCAAGCAGGCCGGCGGGGCTCTGCGACCATCCGGTAGTGCCGTCGAAGAAGTTCACGATCGTTCCGAAAGGCAACGTCACCTCGGCCCGGAAGGTGCCCGGCATAATCATGGTCTGTGAGAGCATCAAGTCGAAGGTCCCTTGAGGAACCGTCAGGCTGGCCTTCGCCTTCACTTCCATGTCTTTGATCGCGCGCAATTTCTCGAGGCCGCCCGCGAACTTCTGGGCATTCGCCAGAATCGCCTGCCCGCGCTGCACCGCCGCGGGATTCGCAGGGGCCGCCGCGGTCACCGCCGTTCCCGGCTTGCTGTCGGGAATGGCGATGTCCACCATGGTCACTTTGCCGCCGGCGTAATCCATTTTGTCGAGCGGCTTGTCGAATTCCTTGTCGTTGCCCGTCGCCAAGATCACCATCTGCTCGGGTTGGAGTTGGCGCTGCGCCACGCGCATTACGTCAGCCTTGGTGACCTTCTCGACGTTGGTCTTGTACTTCTGCAGGAAGTCGGCCGGATAGCCGTAGTATTCGTAGGTCATCAACCGGTTGACGATCTGGCCCACGCTCTGGAACTTGAAGACGAAGCTGTTGAGGATGCCTTCCTTGGCAGTCCCGAGTTCATCGTCGCTGACTTCCTTCTGGCGAATGTCGCGGACGTCCTGAAGGATGGCGCCCAAGGCTTTCGACGTCGTCTCCGATTTCGTATCCACGCGAACGTAGAAAATGCCCGGGTGATCGAAGTTCGGTCCCCACTCGCCGAACGCGACGTAGGCCAGTCCCATGTCGGTGCGAATGTGACGGAACAGGCGGCTCGACAAACCGCCTTGCCCGAGAATGTAAGCCATCACGTGAGTGGCGAAATAATCGGGATCGTCAAAGCGTCCTCCGATGTGCCCGACGCGCAGGTTCGTCTGGTTGACGTCTTCCTTGCGAATCAGGTTCAGGCTGGCGCGACGGTTGGCGTCGACCTGCGGCACGGGCGGCAGGTCGAGCTTCGCCGACGGCCACGCGGCAAACGCTTTTTCGATTTTCGCTTTCATCGTCTCCGTGTCGAAGTCGCCCCACACGGAGAGCATAATGTTGTTCGGATGAAAGTAGCGCCGGTGGAAGCTCATCAGGTCGGCGCGGGTGATGGCGTCGATGGTCCAGTATTCCTCTTGGCGCGCGTAGGGACTGTCGGCGCCGTAGAGGATCTTCATGAACTCGCGGTCGGCGATCTCGCCCACGTCGTCGTTGCGTCGCGCGATATTGGCGCGCTCGGCGACTTTGGCTAGATCGATCTTGTCCTGCCGGAACTCGGGATTCATCAGCATGTCGGCAAAATGCGCCAGAACCTTGTCCTCGTCGCCCTTCAGGCACGAGAAGTTCGCCGAGCCGGAAGAGTCGCTCATCCCCGATTCCACCGAGGCGGCCATGGCTTCGAGTTCCTCATCCATCTTGTCGCCGGTTTTAGCGCGCGTTCCGCCGGTCCGCATCACTTGGCCGAAGATGGAGGCGAGGCCGAGCTTGTCGGCGGGCTCCCAGCGCGATCCGGAGTGGATCATGGCGCTGCCGTCGATCAGCGGAAGCTGGTGGTCCTCCACCAGAAAGAGCTTCATGCCGTTCGAGAGCGTGTATCGTTTGACGTCGGGGATTTTGACTTCGCCCAGCTTCGCGAATGCGATCTTGTCCCAGGTCTTTGGCGCGGGCGCCGGCGCGGTCGTTTGAGGCGCGGCCGGTTTCTCCTGCGCCGCGAGCATCGAAGCCAGGATTCCAACGAGAACGAGCGATTTTCGGATTGGCATTTTCTAATCCCCGCCTTTCGGCGCCGCCACGGGCACGATCACGCCCACTGTGCGGTTGCGTTTCTGGAAATACTGGTTGGCGACGCGTTGGATGTCCGCGGCGGTCACTTTGCCGATCTCGTCGATGTCGCGAAAAATCTGCCGCCAATCGCCTTCGATGGCCTGGTTTTCGGCGAGCGCCGCCGCGAGGCCGGCGTTCGACCGCAAGCCGCGCACTACGCCGGCGCGCGCCCGGGTCTTGACCTGCTGCAGCAGGTCGTCGCTGATCTTTTCTTTCTTCAGCCGGTCGATCTGCTCGTCGATAGCCTTCTCGCTCTCCGCGGCTGTGTGGCCGGGTGAGGTCACCGAGTAGAAGACGAAAAGGCCGGGATACTTCTTCCCAGGAAGATCGGTGATCGCGCCGGTCTGCACGGAGATCTTCTTTTCGCGGACCAGACTCTTGTAGAGCCAGCAGGTCCTGCCCGATCCCAGGATGTCGGTAATCGCGTCGAGCACGGCATGGTCTCTGTCTGTGACGGCCGGCTTGTGGTAGCCCTCAACCAGGATCGGCTGCGAGACCGCTTCGACTTCCACGCGTCGCTCCCCTTCCTGTTGCGGCTCCACCGTGCGCACCGGATCCTTGTGCGGGCGCTTGGGCAGACGCGCGAAGTAGAGATCGGCGAGCCTGCGCACTTCCTTGGGATTTACGTCGCCCACGATCACCGCGGTCATCGCCGCCGGTACGTAGTTGTCGTGGAAATAGCGGTCGGCCTCGGCGCGCCGCAGACTGGTCACTTCGCTGCGATGTCCGACAACCGGCTGTCCATAAGGATGCGCCTTATAGGCGACGCGCACAACATCCCCACTCTGCTTCCCCAACGCCTGGCTCTCAACCCTCAGCGGGGGCCCTTCCATCACCACGTCCCGCTCCTTGTTGAAGTCGCGGGTCACGGGATCGAGGAACCGGTAGGACTCCATCGAGAACCAGAGATCCAGCTTGTTCGAGGGCCACTCGAAGTTGTAGACCGTCGAGTCGTAGCTGGTTCCGGCGTTGAGGTTCACGCCGCCGGATCGCTCGATGATCTGGCTGAACTGGTTGTTGACGACGTGCTTGTCGGCCTGCTCCTGGGCCTTCTGGAATTCCTCATCCAGAGCCTTGACCTTGGCGGCATCGGCGCGGCGTCCTTTGAGCCGCTCGGCTTCGAGCGCCAGGTAAGCTTTGTCGAGCTTTTCGAGAGCCGCCTTCTCCAGAAGATAGTTCTTCGTGCCGATGGTATGCGTTCCCTTGAAGGCCATGTGCTCGAACAGGTGCGAGATGCCGGTGATGCCGGTGACCTCGTCCACCGCCCCTACGTCCACGTAGAGATTGAAGGCCACGGTCGGAACGCGATGCCGCTCGACGACGATGAACTTGAGTCCATTGGCCAGCGAGAACTCGGTGACCGACTTTTCAAAGTCCGCCAGCGACGGGCCGGCCGTGTCGGCCGCCGTCGCCACGAAGGCGCAGAATAGACAGATCGCAAAGACGCGATAGAGACGCATTGACTCCTCCCCCAAACGAATTCAGCCTAGCCCATTGTCAAGGGTTCAGGCAATCCCTGGTTTGCCAAAAGTTGTGTGGTTCAAGCCGCGCTCGACTTCAGTTCCTCACGGATGATGCGTCGCAGCGCCTCTTCAAACCTGGGAGCTTTGCCGCTTAGGTATTCTCGAAGTGCTGCGTTGATGAGAGTCTGATACCAGCGTCTCTTCATTTCGCTACCTGCCGGTAAGGGCCTCTTCCACTGCCTTAGGATTACGCTGGATGACAGTTAAATAGGCGCGCACAGCCCCGTCTGGTCGGCGGCGGCCTTGCTCCCACTCCTGAAGGGATCGCTTGCTGACCGCGTAGCGCCGCGAAAACTCCTCCTGTGAGAGATTGAGTTTCGCGCGGATTGCCTTGACGTCCACCTCCTCGGGAATCCCTATGAATCTCATGGGCAGAGCGACTCTTCCTTCGACGTGCGCGACAACCTCCTTCATTGCGGCGATCAAGCGCCTTCCCATCCTGGATGACTTTTTCACTGGACACCTCTCAAACGATCGACGATTTGTTTCAATTGTTTCTTTTCCGCTCTGGTCAAGTCTTCCTTCTCGTTCTTTGCGTAGATGTCGAGGAAGTAGACCACTGCCGGCTCGGACCGGTAGAAGTAGATCACTCGAACCCCGCCGCGTTTCCCTTTCCCCGCTCGACCCCATCGCGCTTTGTGCACTCCCCCTGTGCCGGCCACGATCGGATGGGGTTCCGGATTGCTCGCGACATGAAACTCCATCGCCGCCCGTTCCTCAGGACGGAGGATCTTGCCCGCGCGCCTGTCGTAAACGCTCGTGTAGGCAACGACTGCGGCCACAGGCTCTATTATACGTCATTGACGGATATTATCAACCTGACAGCCTCGCGCCGAAGGCGAGCAGACGGCCATCGCGGTCCTTCACCACGAACTCGCGCGCGTTCCAGGGCGTGTTGGCAAGTTCCCGAGTGAACTCCACGCCGTGGGCTGCGTACTCGGCATTGAGCGCGTCGGCGTCGTCAACCATCAGGTACGCATCGAGCAATTCGTCCGCGTATTTGTCGGGATTCGCGGTGGGCGGATCGGCGCAGCGGAAATGAATCACTTGCTGATCGCGCGCCACGATGGCGTACTCCGGCGGGTCCTGCCACGTCCCGAGACATTCGAATCCAAGCTTGTCTTTGTAATAGGCGAGCGTTGCGGGAATGTCCGTGGTGAAGAACACGGGCGCGATTTGACGGATCATACGCCCACTCTACTGCATTTATAATGGGTTCTCTGGCCCCATGAACCTCGATTACGTGCCGCTCCTGGATACGCAGCGCAAGATCTACCGGTTGCCGCACGGCATGCTGCGCTTCGACGCGTACCTCCGCACCATGATGGACCCCAACACCGGCGACTTGGGGATCCCGCTCACACCCATGAATCCCATGGGTAGGGACCATGTACCTGCGTTTCTCGACAGGCTGCTCGGGATGGACGCCGACGGCATCGGCACCCGGGCCACGGCCGAGGCGGCCGCGGCTCTCGCCGCCGAGTCCGGCCAGTTCAAAGTCTGTATGGTGGTGAGCGACGACCTGATGGGCGGCTGGACGAATCGCTATGCCGCGGAGTTCGGTTACCGCTTCGAACAGAAATCCTACATTCGTCGTAGATGGCTTCCGTGCCTTCTCTGGACGGGCGACACTTACACGCCCGAGCGGGTCCGCGAGGAGACGCTCCTGTGCATCTATCGCGCGGTTCATATCCAGCATCACGGATATGCCCACACGCTTGGCGAGATGCTGGCGCAGGAGGGATATGCCATGCGCATGGCCGGCTCGGCTCCCTCGCTTGATCCTGACGATCTTGAATACACGGGCGAGGTGCTCGCGCGCTTCTTTGCCGAGACCAACCGCGCCACGTTGATTGCCGCGCTTTTTGGCGACGAGGCAGCCAGGCAGCTTGGCTATCCTCCGCTCGGACTCTCGCCGCGGGCCGGACTCGCCTTCGCTCTGTCATATACTGATAAGGTCAAGGAGAAACAAAAATGCCCAAGTATGTAATTGAGCGGGACATTCCCGGCGCCGGAAAACTCTCCCCCGCCGAGCTTCGTGGAATCTCGCAGAAGTCGTGCAGCGTTCTCAAGGGAATGGGCCCGCAGATTCAGTGGGTGCATAGCTACGTCACCGACGACAAGGTCTATTGCGTCTACGTCGCACCGAATGAAGAGGCGGTTCGCAAGCACGCGAAGGAAGGCGGCTTCCCGGCCAATCGCATCTCCCAAGTCAAGTCCGTGATCGATCCAACCACCGCTGAATAGCACTGCATGGTTTCGGATACGATCCAGGTCCGCGCCGACGAGACGCTCAACCTCGGGGCGCTCCGCGAATTTCTGCGGCCGCATCTGCCGGAGATCGCGGACCTGGAACAGTTTCCGGGCGGCCACTCGAATCTGACATACCTGGTGCGCTGCGCGGACGGCGCCGAGTACGTCTTGCGGCGTCCGCCGCTCGGTCCTGTCGCGCCGAAGGCGCACGATATGGCGCGCGAGTACCGACTTCTCGCCGCGATCCATCCGGCCTTCCCGCGGGCGCCGCGCCCGGTGGTTCTTTGCGAGGCCGCGAACGTGATCGGCGCGATCTTCTACGTGATGGAGCGGCGGCGCGGCGTGGTCATTCGCCGCGATATGCCCGCCGAGTTCGCCGGCGATCCGGAAAATCCGCGACGAATCAGCCGGGTGATGGTGGATACGCTCGCCGATCTTCATACCGTGAGTATCGAGTCCGCCGGACTCGGCGGACTCGGCAAGCCGCAAGGATTCGTGGAACGCCAGGTCGCGGGATGGGCCGATCGCTGGGAGCGCTCGAAGACCAGCGAGGTCCCGGCGATCGATGAGGTGCTGGCGTGGCTCCGCTCGCGCATTCCGACGCCGGCTCGCGCGACGCTCGTCCACAACGACTACAAGCTCGATAACGTCATGCTCGCGCCGGATCAACCAGTCCGCATGACGGCGATTCTCGACTGGGAAATGGCGACGCTCGGCGATCCACTGGTCGATCTGGGCCTGCTGCTCTGCTACTGGTCGCAGGCCGGCGATCCCGAGGTCCGGCGCGAGGCCATCTCCGGCATCACCGCCGGGCCCGGCTGGTTTACGCGCGAGGAAATCGTTGCCGCGTACGCCGCGCGCACCGGCGCGGACGTCTCGAATATCGCCTTCTACGAGACTTTTGCTTTGTTCAAAGTTGCCGTGGTCCTGCAGCAGATCTTTGTCCGCTATTATCGCGGGCAGACGCAAGACATCCGCTTCGCCGAATTCGATAAACGCGTGGCCGGCCTCGCCGAAGCCGCGCTGGAGGTAATTCCATGAAGTTTCTCACGGTGATTCTTCTTTGCTCCACGCTCGGTCTCTCGCAAGCGGCTCGCCAGCCCCTGCCCGATGAAAAAGGCATCGTCGCCGACGCCGAAAAGAAACTGGCCGCCGATCCCGGCAATGTCGAGCTGCTTCTGGCCCTCGGGAAAGCGCAAGCCGACGTCTGGCGCTTCGAGGATGCGATTGCCACTTACACGCGCGGCCTGAAGGTCGATCCAAAGAAAACGGACCTGCTGCTCAATCGCGGACATCGCTACGTGACGCTCCGAAAGTTCGACCTCGCCCTAAAAGACCTGGAAGCGGCCGCGAAGATCGACGCCAACCTTTCCGAGGTCTGGTATCACATCGGGCTGGTCCATTTCTTCCGCGGGAATTTTGACAAAGCCCTTCCGGCCTGGCAGCGCACGCGCGACCTGGCCAAGACCGACGACAACCTGGCCAGCTCCTCCGATTGGCTCTACATGACGCTGCGCCGCCTGAAGAAGGACAAGGAAGCAGCCGAGGTGCTCACGCGCATCACGCCGGACATGAAGATTACCGGCAGCCCCTTCTACCATCGACGCCTTCTCTTCTACAAAGGACTCAAAAAAGAAGACGAGCTGATCGACAAGGAGAAAGACACCAACCTCGACCTGGCCATGGCGACCGTGGGCTACGGCATCGGCAATTGGTATCTCTGCAATGGCAATGAGGCCAAAGCGCGCGAATACTTCGAGCGCATCGTCACGGGAAAATATTGGCCCGCGTTCGGCTTCATTGCCGCCGAGAACGATCTGGCCCGGATGAAGAGCGCTAAAAAGTAAGCTTGTACTTCTCGGCCACTCGCTTGATGGTGTCGTTGTCTTTGAGGACGGTTTTGTAGATCGTCTTGTAGTGGTGGCCCGCCCAATACTCGAAGACCCGGCGAGCCTTCTCTTCTCCCACCAATTCCTTCATCCCTTCGTATTCCAGGCTGCAGACCAACAGATGCAGATACGACGAATGCCGGCCGCGCGCTCCCTCGGGCGGAGAAGTGGGCAAGGTCAAATACAATCCTTCGAGCTCGGCAATCGCCATCTCCACCTGCTCGGGATGCGCCTCCTCAAACCAGTGAATCTGTTCGTGGATGTACTCGGAGAGCAGGTGCAGGTCGTCCTCGTTCGCGGTATTCAGCGTTAACACGGGATGGCTGTGCGGCAGGGCCTTGTCCTCAATGATGACCTTTTTGGTAAAGGTCCACTTGGCGAGATCATGTTGCTCGAAGAGGCGCTCGAGCTGCCTCTTGGTAGCGGCTTCGCTGGGCGAATTGTTCTTGAGCTGTATCTCGATTTTGGCGAGATACACCACGGCGAAGAGGGCCAGCATACATAGTAAGACGACGCAACCGTCAAATCGTCACGGGTATTTTTTTGCCAAAGTTCGTGGCCTGCTCAAAGGCGAAGGCGAGCTGCAGCACGCTCCACTCGGCCTGATGGCGGCCGACGATCTGCAGTCCGACCGGCAAGCCCTCTGGCGTGAATCCGCAGGGGACGGAGATCGCCGGATGTCCGAACGTCGAGATGTAGTAACAGGACTTCATCCAGTCGATGTAGGTCTCCATCTTCACGCCGTCGATCTCTTTGACGTATGGCACGTGAACGTCGAAGGGCGGGACCTGCGTTGTCGGCAGCGCCAGGAATTCGTACTTCTCCATGAAGACGCGGACGCGATGGTAGAGCGCCGTGCGCTGCGCCTCGGCTCGGCTGACCTGCGGGCCGGTGAGCCTCGCACCGCTCGCGATTTCCTGAACAGCCGTGTCCTTGATCAGACTGCGATTCGACTTGAGCAGCTCGCCGTAGCGTTCGTGCGCTGAGAGGGCGCGCAGGATTTTGAAAGCTTCGTCCGCTCCGGCGAAATCCGGCTCGTTGTCGTCCAGTTTGCAACCTAGCGTCTCGAGAGTCTTCCGCTGCGCTTCGACGACGCGCCGGATGCGCGGATCGAACGGGACGCCGCCGAGACTCCGCATCCAGGCGACGCGCGTGTCTTTGAAGCTGCGCCGCAGCTCGCTCGAAAAGCGGCTCCCCGGCTCAAGGATGGAGATTGGCGAACGCGGATCGGGCCCCGCGATGGCGCTCAAGACAAAAGCAACATCGGCGACGTTGCGCGCCATCGGACCAGCGACGCTCAGCGGAGACCATGCTTCGGACGCCGATTGCGCGGGAACGCGCCCGGGCGCGGGCCGCAATCCCACGACGTTGCAGAAGGCGGCGGGATTGCGCAGCGATCCGCCCATGTCGCTGCCGTCGGCGATGGGGATCATCCCGCAGGCCAGCGCGACCGCCGCGCCGCCGCTGCTTCCTCCGCAGGTCTTGGTCAGGTCGTAAGGGTTGAGCGTGGGACCGAAGACTTCGTTGAACGTCTGCGAGCCAAATCCGAATTCCGGAGTATTCGTTTTGCCGACGGTGATCGCGCCCGCCTTCTTGAGCCTCTCGACGATGATCGAATCCGCCGCCGGCACATGATCTTTGTAGATTCGCGAACCGTAGGTCGTGCGCAGACCCGCGGTATCGTGCAGGTCTTTGTGGGCGACGGGCAATCCGTGCAGCGGACCGAGCGTCCGTCCGCGGGCTTGCTCCTCGTCGGCGCGGCGGGCTTGTTCGCTGGCTTGATCGGCGATGAGGGTCACAATCGCGTTGACCTTGGGATTCACGCGCGCGATCTGCGCCAAGTGCGCGCTCATCACTTCCCGGGCCGAAACTTTCTTGCTGCGAAGCATTTTGGCCAACTCCACGGCGCTCAGGAAACAAAGCTCCGATCCCGCAGCGCCGCCGGCCGTGGGCAGCGATCCGGCGACGGCCGCTCCGCCGACAATTTTCGCCGCATCGCGCCGCGTGAGGCTTCGCTTGTTCATTACCTGATGGTACTCTAATGGCGCTGTGAGCGAGCCCTCTTCGAGCGCCGCGGAGCCCTCAGCCGGCGCGTCACGCTTTTCGCGCTTTTTGGCCCAGCGCCTCTCCATACACCGCGGAGAAGGCGGCTTGGTGCTGCTCCTCGGAACTGCGTACTTCGTGCTCTTCGGCGGCACCATCATCGGCCGCAACGCGCGCGATTCCCTCTTCCTGAAAAACTTCGGCGTCGAGCATCTTCCCTTCATGTACGCGGCCAGCGGATTGCTCGTGATCGCCGGCTCCACTGTCTACAGCGCCCTGGTGGAGCGCATCGACCGCCGCCGCTTCGTCAAGCTCGCGTTCTTCGTGTTCTGCGGCGTGCTGGCCGCTTGCCGCGTTGTGCTCTTCGGCGAATTTCGATGGTTCTATCCGGTCCTCTACGTCCTTTGCCAGGTCATCTCGATTGTCTCGGGCATGCTCTTCTGGACCGCCACCGAGGGGCTCTACGACATCCGCCAGGCCAAGCGCCTAATGCCGATTGTGACCGTGGGCGGCGTGCTCAGCATGATCGCCTGCGGATTCGTCACCAGGCCGCTGGTCCGCTTGCTCGGGTCCGCGAACCTCTTTTTGGTTTGGGCGGCGATGCTGATTCTTACGCTCGTGCTTCTCCGGTTGGCGCTCAAGGGCAGGGCGGCAGCCGCGACTGCGTCGAAGCCGAAGGCGCGGGAGGGAAATTGGCTCGCGAGCCTTCCCGGCCAGTTCACCGAACTTACCTCGACCCGCTTGCTGCGGGCCATGGCCGGCATCGCGTTGGCGAACACCGTGGTCTTCATGCTCGTCGATTTCCAATTCAGCCAGGTGATGACGGAGACCTACAAGACTCCGGATGAGCTGACTGGTTTCCTCGGGACGTTCAGAGGGGTTTCCGGATTTTTTGGGCTCCTGGTGCAAGTGGCTGGAGTCCCCTGGCTGCTCTCTCACTTCGGCGTCGGCGCGGCGATTGCCGTCGAACCCGTGCTGATGCTCGCTGCAAGCCTGTTCATGGTGGGATCGGTGAACTATGGCACGGCCTACGCCGCCAAGTTCATCGACAACACGTTGTTTTTCACCGTGCAGGGTTCGTCGTTTAACCTGCTCTTCAATCCTTTGCCGCTCGATCGTCGTCCGCGGCTGCGGGCCTTCATCGAAGGCAGCTTCCGTCCGCTCATGAATAGTCTCGGCGCGCTGTTGCTCGTTGTGGGCGCGCGCTATTTGACGCGCCGCGAAATTGCGATTTGCGCGGCGGCGGCCGGCGCAGCCTGGGTGGCCAGCTCGCTCATGGTGCGGCGCGGATACATCGAGGCCTTGGTGAAGAACCTCGGCGGCGGCAGCGCTCACGAACGCCTCTTCGCCGCCGATGCGCTGGCCCGCATCGACAATCCCTCGAGTCTCGCGCAGGTTGCGGAGGCGATCCGCACCGCGCCGGCCGAATCGGCGGTACCCGCGATTCTGTTGCTCGAACGGCTCGGCCGGCCGGAGACGCAAGCCGTCATCGAAGAGATGATCGAGCACCCGCTGGCGAAGATCCGCGCGACCGCGGTGGCGTCGCTCGGCCGCCTCGGGAATCGCGCGCTCGTCGCTCATCTCAACACTCTCCTGCAAGACGAAGATCCGCGCACACGCGCCAACGCCGTGGATGCTTGCGTCCTGGCCGATCCCGCTTTACTGCACGACGATTTGCACAAGAGCCGGCGCGATCCCATCGACCGCGTGAAGGCCAACGCGATCGCCGTCCTGGCCCAGATCGAAGAAAGATCGCGGGACGACCTGCTCTCACAGGTGGAAGAGATGGGTCGCTCGTCCGACGCGCTGCGCCGCGCTTCGGCAGCGTATGCACTCGCCTGGTTTCCCGGAGAGCGGGCCCAATCCCTGTTGCTGGAGCTGTTGGAAGATTCCGCCCCGCAGCCGCGCCGCAAGGCGGTACGCGCTCTGGCTCAGTCGGGCGGCGCTGCATCCGTGCCCGCATTGGTGCTGGCTGCAGGAAAAGACAAGTCGCTTCGCAGGGAATGCCGGCGCACCGTTCTGGCAATCTTCGAACGCGAACCTGCCGAGGTTCTGGCGCGTGTCGCCGAGGGGCTGAATTCCTCCGAGCCGGACACCGTGCGGCTCTGCTCCCATCTGCTCGGACGCCTCGACCGCATCGAAGCACTGCCCCAATTGATTGAGGTCCTCTCTGACGACGATCCCGCGAACCGCGAGGAGGCTCTGGACTCGGTCGAACGCCTGGTGGAACATCGTCCGTTGCCGGCAGAAGTCAGGGGAGCGCTCGAAGTTTTTGCCCTGCTGGAACTTCGCTACCTCGAAGAAAATCGCGGCCGGCGCCGGGCTCTGCTGTCCATGAAGCTGGCTTCGGCCGGCGCGCAACAAGCGGCGCTATGGGTGGCCGAAGTGCTGCAGGGCGACAACCGATGGCTGCGGCAGCGCGCCCTGCGCGCGGCAGCCCTGCTCTACGATCGCGAAAAGGTTCAGGAGATTGCGCGCGGCATCGATGATCCGGACTCCCGCAAACGGGCGAACGCGATTGAAGCGATCGAATACGTGGTTCCCGGAGAATTGGGAAAACGGCTCGCGGCCCAGGTGGAAATCGAAGCCCAGACCGAGGACGAGCCATCGGAAGAAAATCTACGCCCGACGAACGAAGTGCTCCGCGAGTTGATGGAACATCGATCCGCCGTCGTCCGCGCGGCGACGATCCTGCTGGCCGGCCGCGGCGGCATTCCCGAATTCGAGCCGCTCGTGGAAGAATCGCTGAACGATCCCGCTGCCATCGTGCGCGAGGCGGCGGTCTGGTCGACTTGGCAATATTTGGGCGCTGCCGGCTCCGGCGGACTCGATCCGTTTGAACAAGACAACTTGCGGAAATCCGTACAGGCTGCATCCAGGGAGGGTTTTATGTTGCTGACTGTCGAAAAAGTGCTGTTCCTGAAATCCGTCCCGCTATTTGCTTCGCTCGAAGGCGAGGAAGTCGCGAGTCTCGCGGAGATCGCCAAGGAAGAAGACGCCGAAGAGAACAAAGTGATCTTCGAGGCGGGCGAAGCGGGCGAGGAGTTTTACGTGGTCGTGGGCGGACGGCTGAAGGTTTATCGCGGAGCGCCGGGTCACGAAGTGTTGCTCGCCGAGCTTGGCGCGCGCGAATGCTTCGGCGAAATGGCGCTGCTCGATGCCGAACCGCGCTCGGCGTCCGTGTCCACGCTGGAGCCCTGCCAATTGCTCAAGATCAACGCCGAGGATTTTCGCGAGCTGCTCTACGAGAAGCCCAAGATCTCGATGGAGATCATGCGAATCCTGGCGCGGCGCCTGCGCCATGCCGACGTCGAGATGGAAGAACGCGTCCTCCTCGATCCGGTCGAGAAGTTTATGTGATTACTTCAAGCCGACGATTCCGAAGGCGCTCGGCACGGGCCGGTATCCTTCGCGATCGCCCGGCGGCACGGCGATGAATCGTTCGCCCGCATATGTGAATTGGCTCGATCCGCCGCCGTCGAGCATGAAGCCGCGCGTCGCTCCCAAACCTCGCAGCAAAGACTGCAGCTCGCGCCCCGTCTGGCCGTCGGACGACTGGCCGGTTTGGATCACGGCGACAATCAGCGTCTTGCCGGTCTCGTCGAGACCGAGCGCCGTCCGGGCGCGGCGGGTGTCCGGATCGTGGCAATTCTTGCAGCGGTAATCCTCGCCGTTGAAGAACCAAAAGCCGGCCATGGCGACATCGGCCTGGCGCAGATCGACGGGAACATCTTTGTTGCGAAAAAAATCCACCCGGCCGTCCTTCCAGAAAATCGCGGCATCGAGGCGGTGGCCGTGGTCGTCGGGCACGCTCGCGTCGAGAAGTTTCCGCCCGCCTGAAACCAGCAGGCCTGATCCGTTGGCGCATTTCAGCTCGTGGTATTTGGCCACGGCGCAAATCTTGAAGAAGCTGGTGTTGATCATCAACTGCATGGGATGACGGCCGAACCAGGATTTGTCCGGCGCCTGCGGATCGTAGAGTGGATAAACATGCGCGAAGAAGAAGCCGCCATCGGTCGGACATGTCTTGTCGCGGCAGGGCGCGTCGTAGGGCTCCTGCTCGGCGGCCAGATCGATCTTCAATCCTTCGAGACGAACCTTGGCGGTGTAGCCGAGCGTCTGTTTGCCTCGAAGAACCGGTTGGACATCTAGGTCGGCCTTGCGATGGACCTGCAGGGAGAGGGGCGAACTCGTGAGATCCTCGATCGCCGAATAGGTGGTCGTGCGCGCGCCGGTGTACCACTGTCCGGCGAAGAGATCGGCGTAGACCTTGCTGCCGGCGCGCACCGATCGGAAGCCCCCCGGCAGCGTGCCTGCACTGGACTTAAATGTTTTTGCCTGCCCGGTGAAGTGCGGTCCCGTGAAGAGCGAGACCGTATCCTCATCGCCGCCCAGCGCGAGCGACGACAGCGCGGCTAGAAAAAAAAGAAACCGGAACATGGTCTACGGGAAGACCTTGATCATGACCACGTCGCTCACGTTTCCTCCGCGCGAGCAGACGATCTTCCCGTCCGCAGAGATATCGAACTTCATGGTCCGCTCGGAGTGGAAGTTCGTCAGTTGCCGCGGTGCGCCGCCCGCCAAAGGTTGGCTCCAGACGTTCGACACGCCTCCCTTGGTGTCGGCGTAGGCCACGGCCTTTCCATCGGGCAACCAACGGATGCTGGTGATGAGCGTCTCGGCCGTGGGAGGGAGATCGAGCAGCCTCACGGGCGCGCCGCCCGCCGCGGGCACGATCGCGATCTTCATCCGGGAGTTTTTTCGCTCCTCGGAGTAGAGGCATGCCACGAGCTTGCCGTCGGGCGAGAACGCCGGCTGGTTCGACAACTTGTCAGTGAGTTGTGTCGATGGTCCACCGTCGATGGGAACTTTCCAGATGCTTCGCTTACCCGCATTCAGGGCGGAGTAGGCCACCCACTTGCCGTCCGGAGAAGAATGCGGAGTCCAGTCGAGCGTTCCCTGGGTGAGTTGCTTCAAGTGGCCGCCATCGACATCCATGCGCCAAATACTGCGACCCCCTCCGCGATTCGACGCGAACACGATCGTGCGGCCGTCAGGGGTCGCGGCTGGATCGTAATCGCCGGCGTTGTCGAAGGTCAGTTGCTTTTGATGGCCGCCGTCGAGATCGCTCAGCAGGATGATCCAGTTCCCGCTTACATAGGAGGAGTAGACGAGGCGATTTCCCGGCAAGGTGGCCAGCCCGTACTTGCCGTCAATCCCGCCAAGCTGCGATTGAACGCGAGCCGGCTCACCCCCGCCCACCGGAACCGTCCACACGACCGAGACCGGCCGCCATTGCGTCGCGATCAGCGTGCTGGAATCGCGAGTCAAGCTGACGCTGGAATAATTCTCCAACCGCTGCGTCAGGCGATGCGTTTTCTCTCCGGAAAAGGTCAGGTGCCAGAGCTGCGGCGAAAAAGCGGTCGGGCGATCTTGTCCGATGACCAACATTCCGGCCGAACCGGAGATCCAGGCTAGCTGTTGCGGGTAATAGAATTTCGTGGAGGAGAGACTTTTCTTCGCGCCGCCCGCCACGGCGATGCCGGCCACGGTGACGTAAGTGGTATCGGCGTCGGCCTTCGGGTCGGCCACGGCAATCTGCTTGCCGTCGGGCGACCAGGCCGGCCCTTGCTCGGGCGGAAATCCCGTGGGAGGCAGCGTGGCCAGTTGCTTTTCGCCGGAACCATCGAGGTTCGCAACCATCAACGCCATCTCCGGCTTTCCGTGCAGCGTCCGGAAGAAAGCGGCTTGCTTGCCGTCCGGCGAAAGCGTGATGGGACTGGTCACGTCGTCGATCAACTTTCGCGGTCCGCCTCCGAGAACCGGCACTTCATAGAGCACGCCGGTGCGGGCATCCTCGCCATCGGCACGGACGTAATAAATCAGGTTGCTGTCGGGCGAGAACGTGATTCCCCAATACTGCGCCTGTGCCGGCGGGACCACTTCCGCGTTGCCCGCCGTTGAGACGAGCCTCAGCCGCAGGCTCTGGACGGGTACCTGGCCGTCCGTGTAGGCAACGTATTTTCCATCGGGAGAAATCGCCGCCATCTGCGCCTGGCCAGTGTTGGTGAGTTGCACCACCTTCATCTCCGGCGCGGGCGGCTTGGCGGGAATCAGAAGACGCGAGAGGACAAAAGCCAGCGCCAGAATGAGCACGACCAAGACTCCCGTTGCCAGCGCAGCGCTTCGCTTGTTCCGCCGGATTTCCGTGATGAGGTATTCCGCGCTCGAAAGCTGCGGCGTCGAAGCGACAGGCGTTGAGACCGAACCGGTCTGGCCTGTCGTAGTGAGCGTGCGTCCGATGCGGGCGTCTACTTCCAGGTCCTGCCGCAGCGTCTTCAGATCGATGAGCAAGTCCTTCGCCGTCTGATACCGCTCCTCGCGATCCTTGGTCAGCATCTTGGTCAGGATGCGTTCGAGTTCGGGAGGAACTCCGGTGACGTAGCGGGTCAGCGGCTCGAGGTCTTTCGAGAGGATCGAGACCATGACGTCCCCGGTCGATTCCCCCGGGAACGGACGGCGCTTCGCCAGCATCTCGTAGATGACCACGCCCAGGCTGAAGATGTCGGTCCGCTCATCGACGGTTCTTCCGCGCACCTGCTCGGGCGACATGTAATTCACCGTGCCGACCACGGCTCCCGACTCGGTGAGCGATCCCACCGTCTCCTGCGACTCGCTGACCACGTCCTTTTCGACCAGCTTCGCGAGCCCGAAATCGAGCAGCTTGATGTATCCGTCCTCGCGAACCATGATGTTCTCGGGCTTGATATCGCGGTGCACGATGCCGGCTTTGTGAGCGGCGGCGAGCGCTCCCACGGCCTGGATGGTAAGGTCCAGAATCTCGCGGATGCTCATCGGGCCGGCCATCTGCGCGCGCAGCGTGACGCCCTCGACGAATTCGGTGACGATAAAGCGCACTCCGCTTTCCGCGCCGATTTCGTAAATCACCAGGATGTTGGGATGGGAAAGCGCTGATGCGGCGAAGGCCTCCTGCTCGAAGCGCTTCACCCGCTCTTCGCTCCGGGTGAGCTCGCGCGCCAGGACCTTGATCGCCACCTTGCGGGGCAGCTTCATGTCCTCGGCCAGGTACACCTGGCCCATGCCCCCCGAGCCCAGCAAGGAGATGATGCGAAAGTGCGAAAGCGTTGAATGTACGGGAAGCTTCACCTACACCCCGTGTGGAGTGTACGACTGCGGCCCCTCATCCGTCAATGAGACCGAACCAGTTCACTAACGCCGCCGCCAGCCGTTGACAGGGCCGCCGTGGAAGAACTTCTCCGGGACCATGACACCGTCCCGCTTGAAGACCACGCCGTCCTTCATCACGAAGCGTACGTTGCGCAGCGTGTCGATGTCGTCGAGCGGGTTGCCGGTGACGGCGATCATGTCTGCCGGCAGTCCCACCTTGAGCGGACCGCGCTGCGTAGCAATATCGCAAACTTCGTAGCCGTTCACGGTCATGATCTTCAGGATTTTCGCCGGCGGAATCTGCGCTGCTTTCCAGCTCTTGAGGAAGTCGATCACCACTTCGCCGCGCGTCATGCCGGGAACGTAGTAATCGGCGTCGGTGGAAAACGCCATCTTCACGCCGCGCGCGTAAGCGCTCTTCATGCCCGCGACGGTGCGGTCGAATTGCGCCTGCGAGCCGCGATAGCTGGTGAAGGGCGTTTCGGTGCCGACGCGCCAGATGCCCTTCTCGGCCATCTTCTGGTGCATCTCGTCGTTGAGCGCGCCCGAATGTTCAATGGACCATATGCCGGCTTCGATCGCGCGCCGGGCTCCATCGAGTGTTTGCACGTGCCCGGCGACTTTGAGTCCGCTCTTCGCGGCCTCCGAGATGAAGAGCTTCATCTCGTCGACCGTGTAGCCGTAGGACTTGGCGTCCACCATGATCTTGATGACCTTGGCGCCGAAGAGCACGTTCTTGCGGACGGCTTTGACGATCTCGTCCGGAGTGTCGGCATCGAGGTATTCGGGGTACACCAGGCTCTCGCGCTCCGGCACGGGAAAGAACTGCCCGCCCATCCCGCCGATGATGATTCCCGAGTTGATCACCGTGGGTCCGGGCACCCAGCCCTGGTCAATCGCGACGCGCAAGGCCGTGTCGGCATAATTCGCCGCGTTGCCAAGGTCGCGCACCACCGTGAATCCGGAGTTCATCATCGTGATGCCGTTCGCGACCGCCTGGATGGCGCGGATGGCCGTGGAATCGAGGACGCTGGTCAGGTAGTAGACATCGTTCTCGGGATCCTTCTTGTAGGTGAGCGCGAGATGGTTGTGCGCGTCCACGAGGCCCGGAAGCACGGTGAGCTGCGAGAGATCGATGACCTCGGCGCCTGCGGGAATAGCCACGTTCCCGATCGCGCGGATTCGTCCTGCTTCGATCAGGATCACCTGGTTCGCTGTCGCGGTCTCCGCGGCGGGATCGATCAAACGCCCGCAACGGATGGCCGTGACTTGAGCGGAGACGATTACGGAGAGCAGCAGGGCGGCTGCGAGTGAGAGGAGTTTTCGCATGACAGTTCCTTTGTCTTCAGTCGAGATCGAAATCCCGCAGGGGTTTTTCGACGGGCTGGTCTTTGACCTTCTTGAAGGCCTCTTCAAATTTTCTGTCGAGCAACTGGCCGTGTTTCTTCTGAGCCTCGATCGACTGCCGGAACAGGTCGTCGCGGCCTGCCTCGATGTCCTTCAACTTTTTCGCGGCCTGGCCAAGGTCCATTTCGAGGTGCGCGGTCTTTTCCGGAGGCGGCTCGTGCGCAACCACCGCGCCGAGCTTCGAATCGAGCGTCAGGCGCGCGCCGCAACAAGGACAGAGAACCTCAAAAGTCTTCACGTGAGTGCCTCCTGCAATGCACGAACGGTGTTGACGTGGATCTCCACGGTATCACTGACCGAGTGCGCGTAGCCGCCGGCGAGTGTGATCATTACCGGGATGTTCCGGCTGCGCGCCGCGGATACTACCATGGAGTCGCGTTTTCGCAGACCCTGCAGGGTCAGCGAAAGGCCGCCAAGTTGGTCATCGTAATAGGGATCCGCTCCAGCCACGTAGAACAACATGCCAACTTTGTTGGCATATAAGGCTTGCGCCAATGCAGCTTCCAGAAGCTTCAGATACTCCTCGTCGCCGATCCCGTCGGGTAGATTCACATCGAGACTGCTCGGCGGCTTCGGATGCGGATAGTTGTTCTCCTGGTGAAGCGACAATGTGAAGACACTGTCGTCGTGGGCGAAGATCGCTGCCGTTCCATTGCCGTGGTGCACGTCGCAATCGACGACAACGGCGCGCTCGATGACGCCGTCCTTCTGCATACGACGGAACGCGACCGCGACGTCGTGAATCGCGCAGAATCCCTCCCCGTGGTCGGGAAAGGCGTGATGAAATCCGCCGCCGATGTTCACCGCTCCACCGCAGCTCGCGGCTTCGCGCGCTGCCAAGATCGAACCGCCGGTAGCCAGCCACACAGCGTCGACCATCTCGCGCGAATAAGGAATCTCCAGGCGAAGAATCTCCTCGAAGGTGAGTTTCCCATCCTTGAGCCGGCCGACATAGTCGCGGTCGTGAACGAGGTATATGTCGTCGTCGGAACACGGCTGAGGCTCAAGAAAATCCCCGGCATGAGCGAGCTGGCTCTCGAGAAGCTTTTCCTGAATCATCCGGTACTTTGCGGAGGGAAAGACGTGCGCTCCAAGCTTCAGATCGTAGCCGTCCGAGTAGACGAGCTTGGGGATCATGATCCTCGGTGAACCAGGAGGTTGTAGAGGCGCTCCTGTTCGTCGGCTGTATAGTAGTCGATTTCGAAGCGGCCGCGGCCGTCCGTCCCTTCGACAATACGCACGCGCGTGCCGAGGGCGCGCTCGAGTTCCTGAATCGCCGCGCGCAAGTTGGGGTCGATGGCTTCGGGAATCGCCGGCGGAGATTTCTCCGTGGATTTCTGAACCAGGCGCTCGGTCGCGCGGACCGAAAGTCCATGCGCGGCGACGCGGGCCCCCAGAACCTTCTGGTCCGTGAGCGATAGCGAAAGCAGCGCGCGGGCGTGTCCCATGCTCAGCTTCTCTTCGGCCACGAGAAGCTGCACTTCGGGAGCGAGCTTCAGCAGGCGAAGGAAGTTCGTGATCGTGGTGCGGTCCTTGCCCGTGCGAGCGGCCACCTGTTCGTGCGTCATGGAGAATTCGCGAACCAGCACCTCAAAGGCATGAGCCATCTCGATCGGGTTGAGATCTTCCCGCTGGATGTTCTCGACGAGAGCCACTTCGAGGAGCCGCTCATCCGCGATGTTCTGAATTAGCGCCGGGATGGTAGTGAGTCCGGCCATGCGCGAGGCGCGCCACCGCCGCTCGCCGGCCACAATCTCGTATCTTCCGCCGATGCCGGGCCGCAGCAGAACCGGTTGCACAACGCCGTTCGCCTGGATGGAGGCGGCCAGCTCGTTGAGCCGCTCGGCCTGAAACGTCTGGCGAGGCTGGTAAGGATTCGGGTGGATCTGGTCCACGGGCACGTGGCGAACTACCGCGGGAGCCTCTCCGCCTTGCGGGGTCGCCAGGGGCTTCGATCCGCGTTCGAGCAGCGCGTTGATGCCTCTGCCGAGGGCCTTACGTCGCTGCGTGCCGGAGTTTTGCGTGGTCATGGGCGAGAATTTCCTTTGCCAACTGGATGTAACTCTCCGCTCCCTTCGAGCGAAGATCGTAGAGCAGGATGGGCTTGCCGTAGCTGGGCGCCTCGGCCAATCGAACATTTCTTGGGATAATTGTTTTGAACGCCTGGCCGCCAAAGAACTCTCGTAAATCGGCCGCCACTTGCTGCGACAGGTTCAGGCGCTCGTCGTACATGGTCAGCACGGCCCCTTCGATCCGCAGGTCGGGATTGAATGATCCTTGAACGCGATGGAGTGTGTCAAGGAGTTCGGAAACACCCTCCAGGGCGAAGTACTCGCACTGAATCGGAATCAGTACGGACCCCGCGGCCACCAGGGCGTTGAGCGTGAGCAGGTCGAGCGAAGGCGGGCAGTCGATCAGCAGAAAGTCGTAGTTGGCCTTCGCGGGCTCGAGTATGTCCTTGAGCCGGAATTCGCGGCGCTCCTCATTCACGAGCTCGATGCCGGCAGCGATGAGGTTCTTATCCGACGGAACGAGGGACAGGCCCTCGAGTTCGGTCGGCAGGACCGTCTCCTCAAGGGTGGCATCACCGACCAGGGCCTGATAGAAGGTCTTCCTGGCCGGGTCCTTTCGAAACCCTAACCCGCTGGTAGCATTCCCCTGAGGGTCGGAGTCGATGAGCAGTACCCGGCACTCTGCCGCGGCGAGAGACGCCGCCAGGTTAATGGCCGTAGTGGTCTTACCTACTCCACCCTTCTGGTTAGCGATAGCGATGATTCGGGCCAATCGAGGCTACTATAGCAAAGTTTCACGTGGAACTTAGGAAGATTCGCCCTCCGGCAGCTCGCCAATCCGGCCCCGGCGATTCGTCGGTGAAGAGGGCTAGTGTTCCACGTGGAACGAGCCTCTTTAGTGTGTGCAGGATCGCAGGAGTCAACCTCACTGCCCGCATCGTAACCCATTGAGCCTGAATGTCTAATTCCTCTGCCCTCGAGGCTGTTACCTCGAGCCCAGAAACTCCAATGGCTCTCGCGACTTCCTTCAGAAAGGCGGCTTTCTTCTGGATGCTTTCGACAAGCACAACTCGTGTCTGAGGACACAGCACCTTAACCGGAATGCCGGGAAAGCCAGCGCCGCTGCCGACATCGACCAGCGTCCCTGCGCCGAATTCGACGGCCTTCGTCAGGTACGCGGACTCGACGAAGTGCCTCCGCAGAATCTCCTCAGGCGTCCGAATGGCAGTAAGGTTCGTTTTCGCGTTCCACTTGAGCAGCAGGTCGTAGTGGATGCGAAACTGCGCTAGCTGAGCGTCGGTGGCTTCGATTCCCTTCTCCGCGAGCATTCCCCGCAGACCTGAGAAGCGATCGGTCTTGTCGGTTTTCACTTCGCTCGCGCGCTCATTTCGAGGTGGACATGAAGGATCGCGACTGCTGCCGGCGTGACGCCGGGAATGCGCGAGGCCTGGCCAATTGTGGTTGGCCGCACCCGCACCAGCTTCTCGGTGATCTCGCGTGACAGGCCGGGGATCCCTTGATAGCTGAACTTCTCGGGAATGGGCCAGGACTCGGATTTCTTCATCCGCGCAATGAGTTTTTCTTGCTGCGCCAGGTAGCCTTGGAACTTGACTTCGATCCCGGCACACTCGAGCTCCGCGCGGGTCGGTTCAAAGGGCAGACGCGTTCTCAGGATCGGCAGCATATCGGTGATCGCGATCTCCGGGCGCCGGAGGATTTGACCAAGCGTCGGGCGTTCTCCGGAGGGCGTGCTGATCTTCGCCAGAACTGGCGCGCTGGCCGGTTCCTTCGGATCGATCGCCACCGAGTCGAGAGTCGCGATGATTTGCCGGATGTGCTCCTGCTTCTCCGTGAACGCCAGGTAATCCTGCCGCTTGACCAGCCCGGCCTGATAGCCGATCGGCGTCAGGCGCCGGTCGGCGTTGTCGATGCGAAGATGCAAGCGAAACTCCGCGCGCGAGGTGAACATGCGGTACGGTTCGTCCGCGCCCTTCGCGACGAGGTCGTCGAT
>CAZRND010000037.1:0-22036 GCA_964601345.1 uncultured Acidobacteriota bacterium
AGAGAGCTGTTATTTTACCATACTTCGCAATGAGACACCGCAGACCCTCCCAGCCCGGGTGGCCTGGTAAGCGGGTCCAACTTTCGATGATACCCTAAAGGTCAAGCGAGAACAAGAGGCAACTTCTAAGGTTACGTCTGCGACCGCACAGCGCTGACTGAAGTTCCCTTGACAGGGCTCCTATAATAAACCGCGAAGGGTAACAGATGTCGCTGAGTCAATGGTTTTGTCCCCCGCGGCGGCTGTTGGTAATCTTCGTTGCGGTGATGGTCGCCCTCGCTGCCGGACTGGCTTGGCTGGGCTGGCGTTTCGTGGAACAGGACCAGGCTCTCGAAACCCAGCGGCAGCAGGAGTCTCTGGAGCGTGCGGCGGATTTGGTCGCGGTCGCGCTGGAACAGCGTCTGACGACCATGAAAGAACAGATCCCGCTAGCTTTCTCCCAACCCGATACTGGCGACGCTCTACTGGTGCGTTTCAATGCCGCCGGGATCGTGGCACATCGGGGCGCGCCGCTGCTCTACCACCCGGCGGCAACGGCACGAACCACTGTGGCCGACGAAGGGTTGGGCGCGAGAGAAGCGGAATTTCGAGTCCCCAGCTATCTCGTCGCGATTGTCGAACTGGAGCGTTTGGCGCAGACGCGAGATTCGTCGACTCAGGCCGCCGCGCTCGTAGCCTTAGGGCGCAATCTGCGCAAGGCCAATCGACTTCTGGAAGCGCTCAAGGTCTACGAACGATTGGGATCGCTCGAGGAAGTCCGCTACGGGGACCTCCCCGCAGGGCTTCTGGGTGCCTACGAGCGGTGTGCGGTCCTAGAGAAGATGGGCCGTCGGGCTGACGTGCAAGCTTCCGCCGCAGCCTTCTTGGGAAGCTTGCAGCGCGGGCGTTGGGCTGTGGACCGCGACACCTGGGAATACTATTTCCAGCAGGCGGCGGCCCGCTGGCTGAACGGCGCCATTCAAGCTTCCTCGGTGGATCGCTCGTTGACCGCTGGAATCGAATGGCTGTGGCTGATGCGTAAGAGCGACGCGCCCGAGGCGGTCGCCGCGAGCGGCGCGCGCAGTTTGTGGATTCAGGACCGACCCGTTATCGCCCTTTGGCGCAACTTGGGCGAACAGTGGGTCGCCGTCGTGGCAACGCCCAGCTACCTGGAGCGAGGCGTGCGGGGAGCCTGGGCCGGATTTCAAGTGCAAGTGAACTTGACCGACAGCGAAGGCCATCTGGCGTTGGGCGCGGTGACGCGGCCGGGCGGTCCGCAAGCAATGCGGGCCCCTTCCGAAACACGGCTACCTTGGACTCTGCGTCTGACTCCGCTGCCCACGGATGTAACTCCCTGGGCCAGCCGCCGCCGGACGCTGCTCGCCAGCTTTGCCGTGGCTGCCCTTCTGGTGATCCTGGCCAGTTACGTCACAGCACGCGCGATCGCCCGGGAATTGGCAGTTTCCCGCCTCCAGTCGGAATTTGTGTCCGCAGTGTCTCACGAGTTCCGCACGCCGATCACTTCCATGGGACATCTCACCGAACTGCTGATCGGCGGAAAGGTGAGTCCCGAAGAAAGCCGCCAGCGGTTCTATCCCGCCTTGGCCCGCGAGACCAAGCGCCTTCGCCGCATGGTGGAGAGTTTGCTCAACTTTGCGCGAATGGAAGCCGGGGCTGAGGAATACAGTTTTGAGGCGCTCGATCTCAACGATCTCCTGGAAGAGGTTCTCGGAGACTTTCGAGCCGACATGCTCGGCAACGGCCGTCGTGTCGACCTCCGGGAAGACCGGCAAGCGCCGCCGGTCCTGGCCGACCGGGAGCTGCTGGGCCGCGCCTTTTGGAATCTCTTGGAGAACGCCTTGAAATATGCGCCGGAATCCCCGGTGATCCAGGTCGGCGTAACACGCGAGGCTGCCGGCGTCGCGGTATCGGTCCGCGACGAAGGACCGGGCATCCACCCGGACGATAAGAAGATCATTTTCCAGAAATTTGTGCGCGGCGGCGCGTCCAAGCCCACCAACGTGAAAGGCACGGGCATCGGTTTGGCGATCGTCGAGCACATTGTGCGCGCGCATCGCGGCGAAATCCGAGTCGCCAGCGAGCTTGGCCGGGGCAGCACGTTCACGATCGTGCTGCCTCCGGGAGAGGCGCGCCCATGACCCGCGTTCTGGTGGTGGAAGACGACGCCAGCATTGCCTTGGCCCTGGAATGCGATCTGAAGTTGGAGGGTTATCAAGTGGAAGTGTCGAGCGACGGCGAGAGCGCCCAGCGGCGCGCTCTGGCGTCCCCCTTCGAGTTGATCCTGCTGGACGTGATGCTGCCGGGAAAGGACGGGTTCGAAGTTTGCCGCGAGTTGCGCCGCGTCGGCGTGCGCACGCCGATTCTCTTGCTCACCGCCAAATCGCAGGAGGCCGAGAAAGTGATGGGCCTGGAAATCGGCGCGGACGATTACATCACCAAGCCGTATAGCGCGAAAGAGCTGCGAGCGCGGATCAAGGCGGTGTTGAGGCGCACCAGCGCCGCGGTCCCTGAGGTCTGCCGCTTTGGGGACGCCGAGGTGGATTTTGCGCGCTGTGAGCTGCGCCGCGCCGGCCGGCCCGTGGAGCTTACCCCGTTCGAGTTCAAGTTGTTGAGTGCTTTTGTGCGGAGTCCCGGACGTGTGCTCACACGCCAGCAGCTTCTCGACATCGTATGGGGACACGGCGTGTTCGTCACCGACCGCGTGGTCGACAACCAGATCATGAACCTGCGCAAGAAGATCGAGCCGGAGCCGCGCCGACCGCGTTTCCTGGTCAGCGTGCGCACCATTGGGTACCGCTTCGATGGCTGAGCCTGACCCAATCCGGACAATTCCCTGACCATCACGTGAAGGTCGGCGCGTAGGGTGATGAGCAGAATTGAGGGAGCTGTATGAGAAGACGGACCTTTTATCTTTGCGTGGCCCTGCTTACCCTGGGCAATCTCTGGGCGCCGTGCATTTTCTCTCAGACCACCACCACCGGTGAGGTCGCGGGAGTAGCGGTGGATTCTTCCGGTGCAGTCGTGCCGAACGCCGTCGTGCTGCTGCGGAACGCCGAGACCGGCGACCTGCGGACGCTGCGATCGAGCGCCGCAGGCGCTTACCGCTTCACGTTCTTAAGGCCGGGGACCTATCAGATTTCGGCCACCGCCTCCGGGTTGAAGTCGGACGTTGGACGGCTGGCGGTTGGTGTCAACCAAGTACAAGTAGTGAATCTGACTCTGACGCTGGCCGAGACCAAGGAAGTGGTCTTAGTCACCGATGCCGCACCTTTGCTGCAGACCGACAACGCCAACCTGGTGTCTGCGTTCTCCGGTAACCAGATCGAGTGGCTGCCGAGCCCCGGCGGCGACCTGACCAATATCGCTCTGACCGTTCCAGGCGTTGCGGTGAACACGAAATACGGCATGGGAAATTTCGCCTCCCATGGCATGCCGACGGTTTCCAATCTGTTCACCATGAATGGCGTGGACATCATGGATCCCACTTTCAACGTCAACAACTCCGGCGCCACTGCCATGACGTTGGGGGCCAACGAAATCCGCGAAGCTTCGGTCGTGCAAAACGGCTACGACGGCCAGTACGGCCGGCTGGCGGGCGCGCAGGTAAACTTCATCAGCAAGTCGGGCGCGAACGAGTACCACGGCAATCTGCAGCACACCTACAACGGCACGTCGATGAACGCGAACGACTTCTTCAACAACGCCGCGGGAGTTCCGCTGACACGCGGCCTGGCCAATCAGTACGCGGCCTCGGTCGGCGGCCGCATTGTCCGCGACAAGCTGTTGTTCTTTGCCAGCACCGAGGGCCTGCGCTACAGTACGCCGAACACGGCGGTGGTGACCCTCCCTTCGCAGGCGCTCCAGAACTATGTCCTGCGGACGCTTCCCGCAGCGCAGGTCCCGTTCTACGAAAAGGCTTTCCGTCTGTACAACGGCGCTCCCGGCCGCAACCGTGCGATTGCAGTAACCAACGGAAACGGGAGCCTGCAGGACAGCAGCGGAGGCCTCGGTTGTGGAAGCCTGGTCGGAACGGCGGCGGGAGAGGGCGGGATCTTCGGGGCCACCGTCTCCTGCGCCGATTCCTTCCGTACCAACCTCCAGAATGAGACCTCCGAGTGGCTCATGGCGACCCGCGTGGACTACAACATCTCGGACCGGCACCGGGTCTTCGCTCGCTTCAAGATGGATAACGGCTTTCAGCCGACCACCAGCAACGCCATCAGTCCACTCTTCAGCGCCATTAGCCGGCAGCCCGACTACGAAGGACATGTGAGCCACACCTGGGTGGCCTCCTCGCGTCTGGTGAACAACTTGATCGCCTCGGTGAGCTACAACGACTACATCTTCAGTCCCGCTGATCTGACCGCAGCATTCCAAGCATTTCCCGTGCGCCTGAATATCGGCGAGGGTGGATCCAACGGATCTTTTGGATTCACCGGACTGGGTGTAGGCACAGGCACCTACCCGCAGGGCCGCCGGCTAGGCCAGTTTCAACTTGTGGACGACGCTTCTCTGAGTTTTGGCGGGCACATGGTGAAGGCCGGCCTGAACTACCGCTATAATCGCGTTAGCGACGTCTCGAACCAGCGCTTTGTGCGAGGAGGCCGGTTCAATCTCGTCAGCCTGGCAGAGTTCGCCGCCGGAACAATCGATCCTGCCAGCGGCAGTACCTACCTCCAGAGTTTCACTCCCTACTCGATCGCCCACTTGCGGCTCGCTAACACCGGCGTCTACATGCAAGATCAATGGACCATGCGGCCAAATTTGAAAATAACCGCAGTGCTCCGTGTAGACCGCAGTTCAGACCCAGCCTGCACGGATCGCTGCTTCGCGCGCCTCGCCAGCCCCTTTTCGACGCTAGCGAAAGGCCCTTCGATCCCCTACAACCAATCGATTCAGACCGCCCTGGAGCACGTCTTCTACGACGTCGAGCCGGCCGTGCCCCAGCCTCGCATCGGGATCGCTTACCAGCCGGGCTGGTCGAAGGGCTTAGTGATCCGCGGGGGGATTGGCCTGTTCTCCGATCTCTACCCGGCCATTTTGATCACCCTCTTGACCAGCCAGTCGCCGAACGTGTTTCTGCCGACGGTACGAGCCGGACAAATCAACTCCGGCGGACCTGGCTCCGCGCCTGGCATCGCCATAGCTGCGGCCAATGTCTTTCAAGGCGGTTTTGCCCAAGGGGCTACCCTGACGCAATTGCAGCAATCCCTGGCCCCGATTCCCTTCGCCCCACCGGACTACTTGAGCCTTCCCTCGACTCTGCGAAATTCAAAATACATCGAGTGGAACTTGGAAGTGCAGCGCCAGCTCGGAGAGAAGCACGTTCTCGGCGTGAACTATGTGGGACATCGCGGCTATGACATCTTCTTGCTCAACCAAAGAGGGAATGCCTATGCCAACCCGGCCTTGTACCCGAAAGGCTTCGGCGGCCTGCCCTCGACCGTTCCAGACCCGCGTTTCGGCGTAGTGAATCAGATTACCAACGACGCTTCTTCGAACTACAACGCCTTGGTTCTCTCGTTGAGGCGCGGACTGGCCCACGGACTTCAAGGGCGGCTGAGCTACACCTGGAGCCACGCCCTCGACACTGCTTCGAATGGCGGCTTTCTGATCTATGGCTACGACTCCCGAAACACGCAGATCAACCCGTACGATCTGCGGTCGCTCAACTACGGTCACGCGGATAATGACGTCCGGCACAACCTAACCGCGGATTTCGTGTGGGAAATCCCAGTGCGCTTCCAAGACCGGCTGCTGAAGAGCATTCTTGGCGGCTGGACAGCCAGCGGCAAGGTCTACGCCCGTTCGGGAATGCCCTTCAGTGTGACGAACGGCCGCATCCCGGGCCTCCTCTCGCCAACGGTCAGCGGTTTCGTACTGGCGGAGGTGGTGGACCCTCATGTGCGCACATCGTGCGGCCGGGACGCGGTCGCGACACCCTGCTTTACGTATTCGCAATTCGCCTCCACGGCGGCGCAGACCACTTTCGGCAATCTGCCTCGAAACAGCTTCCGCGGGCCCGGCTACTTCAGCGCGGACTCGTCCTTGTACAAGACGCTTCCGATCCGCGAGCGCCTGCGCTTGACCTTGGGCGCCAGCGCCTACAACCTCACGAATCATGCTCACTTCAGCGAGCCGGGACAGAATACGGGAGGCGGCGGTCTGGGATTGATTGGCGGCACGGTCAGCGCCCCAGGGAGTCCCTACGGGCTCTACGGCCCGACGGGAAGGATTCTTGTCGTTACCGGCAAGCTGGCATTCTGAGAAGATCCAGACAACATCCAGACAATTGAGTGATTGGAAGCTGAAGAGGGCTTTCTATTCTGACCTTCGCATGGCTTGCCAGCATGCACCCATTCGGAGGTACGGGTATGAAATGCCCTTGGTGCATCACAGGAATCGTGCTCATCACGCAGGTGTTGGGAAGCCAGCAAGAAAGTGAAGCGGACTGGACTCAACTGATGCGCCGGGGCCGGACCGCCCTTGAGACCAGGCAGTACATCGACGCGGCAAAGGCGTATTCTGCCGCGGTCGAGAATTGTGAGAGGAATGGGACAGCCGATGCAAGGCTCGCTCTATCGCTCGGTCAGCTCGGCATCGCCATGGTAGTCCAGGGCCAGCACTCGCAAGGAACCAAGTTTCTGCGGCGCAGCGCCGCGATCTTCGAAGGTCTGGCCGAGACACACCCAAGGGAACTGGCCACCGTTTGGCAGGTTCTAGGAGTTTCTTTGTCCGCCCAGCGCCTGTACTCTCAGGCCGAGCATGCCTACCTGCAAGCCCTTAACTTGAGGTCCACGGGCGAAAGGGAGGATGAGATCGAAGTAGTTCACCTCCTTTCGAACCTGGGATCGGCATATCTAGGTCAGCGACGCTTCCCGGAGGCGCGCCTCACCTTGGAGCGCGCTCGCAAACTGCTCGAGAAGGCCGATCCTGACCAGTTCTTCCGAGGCAATCTACTGAATAATATCGGCGCTTTGTACCGTGTCGAGGGCCGGCATGCTGAAGCCGAGCGAGTGTACGAGGAGGCTCTAGCAGGCTTAAACCCTGTACAGGACCCGGATGGTGTTCTGACGACAAAGCTCCTGAACAATCTTGCTGTGGAGTACATGGGCCGCAAGGAGTATCGCCTTGCAGCAGCCGCGTTCCTCAGAGCCGCCGTGAGAATCGAGCAAGGTACTGTTCTTCCTAGGGCCGACGTGGCTCAGATCCTGGACCATTACCGTCGCTGTCTTCGGAAGGTCGGAGAGCCCGAGGAGGTCCGCCGCCTCGAATTGCGGTCGAAACTGATCTTAGATCGGATGCCGACGTCGGCGGAGGGCCTTATGATCGACGTACAGGACTTACGGCGATCCAAAGGACTTTGGAAAGAAGGGAAATAAGAGTGCCTCACTCGAGACGATCCAGACAAAATCCGGACAATCCAGTGATTGGAAGCTGAAGTCGACCTTCTATTCTCGCCTTCGCATCTGGCATACCAGCATGCAAAGGAGAAAAAAGAATGAAAGTAAGAACGGTTCTCGTTTTGGCATTGGTGGCGATGACCGCCCTGGCGAATGCGTCCCAGGGAAAGCCTGGTTCCTGCGTCGATCCGGCAGTGAAGATCACTCTCGCGACGTGGCCGGGCCTGACGACCGCCTACGGCGTTTTCGGAGATGGCGTGGTGAAGGACGCGAGCGGCAATACCGTGTACGCCGATGACAGCAAGGTGTACGCGAGGTTCCAGGTCTGCAACGCAAGCGACGATTTCGTCCTCAACAATATGGGCAACTCCGGGCGTGTGTTCTGGTGGAACTGGGGACACATGGTCGCAAGCTGCACGGGATCGGGCTGCGGCACGCCGCCCTCATGGACTTCGACGCCGCAGAAGGCAGGTTCATTTTTCAACATCAACAGGCTCTACGAGGTCCCGGTGAACTCCAGCGCGGACCTCTGGATGAGCGGTAGTTTCGACGTTGGCAATACGCAATACGGCCACCGGCTCCGGAATCCGTGGTCGCTCGACTACGCCGAGGCCCAGAACCCCTATCTCAACATCATCAATGTGCCGTACCCGACAGCACTGGTGCATGTGACGCACCCGGACTGCAACACCTGGCTGGTCACGGCCATTCCCGGTCCTTCGTGCGATCCTCTCACTTGCACCTCGCCGGGCCCGCCGGCCTTCAGCTTCCCCGTGGGGACCATGCTGGCGCCGGCCTCCTCGAAGGGCAACAGCACCCTGGTCAACGTCGGGCAGTACGAGTTGGGTTTCCAGATCAAGGTGGAGTTGCAGACGCCGGTTTCTTCCTGCCACTAGCGCCTGGCGGATTCTGCCATAATCGCTGGGAACGCTTGGCAGAAGGAAGCCCTTCATGAGAACCCCGTGGATTGCGGTGGCCCTAGCCGGGAGCTTGCTGCTCCCGGCGGCTTGGGCGCAAAAGGAAGAACGAGCCGAGTTGCTCTACCGGGCCGCTATCCACAAGGAGACGGTGGATGGCGACCTGAAGGGCGCGATCGATCAGTACAGGAAAGTCGTGGCGCGCGCCGGCGCCAACCGGGCGTTGGCCGCGCAAGCCCTGATGGGCATCGGGCAGTGCTTCGAGAAGCTCGGGGACTTGCAAGCGCGCGTCACGTACGAACGGGTGGTTCGCAACTTCGCAGACCAATCGGCGATTGTGGCGCAAGCGCGCAGCCGGCTGGCGGCTCTCAGCCGCCCGCGGACCGCAGGTCCTCCCGCCGTCTCGTTCCGGCAGGTTTGGGTCATCGGCGACCCTGCTTGGTCGCCATCCCCTGATGGCCGCTATGTCTCGTTTTCTGAGTTTAAAGAGAGCGGGGGCGATCTGGCCATTCGTGATCTGGTCACAGGGCAGAATCGCCGACTCACCGACAGGAACAAAGCGCCTGCGGACCAGGACTGGGTAGCCTGGACATCCGTCTTCTCCCCCGATGGCCGGCAACTTGCCTATCTTTGGATGAACGGCCTGACGTCCGAGATCCGCTTGATCGGTGTGGATGGCGCAGGCCAGCGGACACTTCTTCCGGCCCGGGACAATCTCAGCCTTCACGATTGGTCCGCCGATGGCCTGTGGCTCTTGGCGGCGATTAACAATGAGGTCCTGCTCGTCTCGCTGCAAGATGGAAGGGCACGGACCGTGCGAAGCGCAGACTTGGACGGAAGCCGGATGATGCTTTCGCCCGATGGACGATTCGTTCTCTACGCTGCGAGGGCGCCTTCCTCGAACCTGTCTACGGAAATCCGATTGCTCTCGACCGATGGCGCCCGCGACATCCGCCTGGTGGAGGACGCCGTTCACGATGTCCCGCTAGGATGGGCTGGCAACGGCCGCTTCGCCCTCTTTGCCAGCGACCGGAGTGGCTCAGTGGATTTCTGGGTCCAGGAAATTGCGGACGGACTGCCGGTGGGTGCGCCCCGGATCTTCAAGCGCGATGCTGGACGGATGTCGCCAATGGGAGTCACCCGCGGTACTCTGTTCTACGAGTTGAACACGACATTTGCGGATGTCTATACCGCGGCGGTGGATCTTCCGAGCGGGCGCCTCCTCCGGAGCCCGCAACTTGCTGGACATCGATTCATCACCGAGAATCGCTACCCCCATTGGTCGCCCGACGGCAAGTACCTGCTCTACGCTTCCGAGCGTCCCATGGGGGAGAAGACGTTGGTGATTCAGGATGCGGATTCGGGCCAGGAGCGCGAGATTCGGCCGGTGCTGAAGGATTTTATCCGGCAGAGCTGGCGTCCGGACGGAGCGATCACCGTTATTGGGACGGCGCCTGACAACCGGAGAGGCCTGTTTCTTATCGATCCACAATCGGGTGACGTATCTCTAGTACTGGAGAGAGGGCGGATTCCCGGGGCGCAGTCGGACATGGTTTGGTCGAAGGATTGTCAGACGGTGTGGGCTTATTCGGGGGAGGAGGTGCACCGGCTTAATCTGCGCACGGGAAGCTTGAGCCGGGTGTTCAGCGCGCAGCGTACGGGTCAATTGAGCACCGCCCTATTGAGCGTTTCCCCTGATGAGAGCACCTTGGTCTTTCAAAGTCGCTTTCCCGCTGAGAAACAGGCCGTGCTGATGACGATTCCTTCTTCAGGAGGAACGGCGCGCGAGTTCCTGAGAATTCCGTGGGACGAGCGATTTAGCTGCTGCCGGCCTCTCTCCTGGACCGCCGACGGCAAGTACGTTCTCGGCGCACGGAACGATGGCTCTGTTTGGCTGGCGCCGGTGGACGGCGGCTCCCCGGTGAAGACAGAACTCTCGATGTCCGGCCTAAGGCATCCTCACCTCCATCCCGACGGCCGCCGGATCGCCTTTATCGCCGGCGAGAGTCACGGAGAAATTTGGGTGATGGAGAACTTTCTACCCGTGATCGAATCCATGTTCAAGGCAGCGCGCTGAAACGGCGTTTCGCGCGTGGTGTTAAGCATAGCGCGAATCGACGCTGTAATCTAGCCTTTGGCACATGGGCCATGGTATCACTGGACCATGGGCAAGCGCCTCGCAGCCGCTCTTCTGCTCATCGTGATCGCTGGTGCAGTCGGCTACTTTTGGATGCGGCCTGCGCCCGCATCCACGTCGCTCGCCTGCTTCGCATCGTTGCCTCCCGATTTTCACGCGGCCTGGCAGGTGGACCTCGCCTCGCTCCGCGGATTCCTGCCGGCGCGCCCGTTCCTCGGCAAACTCAAGCTTGACGATGCCGATCGCGTTTGCGGCGTGCTGACGCCGGAATCGAAGACGGCGATCGAAGGGCGCGCACCTGCGATTCCCGAGTCCGCCGAAAAAACGTTGAAGACCTGGGACGAGCGCCAGTACATCCCACCCGGCAGCCAAGGGTGGCTCGTGGCTCGGAAACTTGACCAACTTCCGCGCCTGCGGGCCATCGAAATTTCCTCCGACACGACGATCGAGTTGCCCGGCGAAGTCATGAGCGCGAAGTGGGCGGTGGCGTCGATCCAGGCTGGAGCGGTGAGCGTGGCGCTAGTCGTCGAAGCCGAATATCGCGACGATGCCGAAGCGCAACGCGCGGCGTCCGGGCTGCGAGGATTTCTAGGACTCGTCAAGAATGTGGCCAGGCGAACGAAGTCGCGCGCCGCGGATCAGGCGCTTCAGTCGGCATTGAGTTCGGCGATTGTGGAAACGGAAGGACCGCGGGTTTTTCTGAAGGCGTCTTCGCCTTAGGAAGCTACTCGTCGGAACCGAAGCTGCTGGAGGCCGCCCGCCACTGGCTGTTCGACAGATACTTCGAGGGGTTCACCGGATTTCCGTTCACGCGAACTTCATAGTGCAGGTGCGATCCCGTGGAGCGGCCACTCCTTCCGGTATGTCCGATGATCTCGCCTGCTGTCACGGCTTGTCCCGGCGCCACGGTGAATCCCGCCAGATGCGCATAACGCGTTACGACACCCCGCGCGTGCTCGATGTCCACCACCATGCCGTAGCCCGCAGTCCGTTCGGCCGTGACCACGACTCCGTCGCCTGCGGCGCGCACTGCGGTTCCGTACGGAATGGAGATGTCCACGCCCGCGTGGAACGAACCCTCTCCGTTGAACGGATCGAGCCGCTCTCCGAAGGTTCCGGTCAGCGGACCTTCCACCGGCCAGAGTTTCGGAACCACTGCGGACCACCGGTCGTCGAGCAGATTCAGACGCTGGAAGGGTGTCGCACTCGAAGCACGGATCAGCGTATGGTATTGCTCCACGCTGGCCCGGTAGGCAACGGGAATCTCATCGCGCTGTTCGAGGAAGTCCGGCTTGGCGACCTTGATGCCGTAGGCCATCGATACTTCGCTGGCGAGCGACTGCAACGAGGCCAGTTGCTGCTTCTGCCCCGTCATGGTGCCCTGCAGAGCGCTGTACTTTTTCTTGAGCGCCTCCACTTCCAGGCGCATGTGGTTGTAGTTGGCTACCTTGAAGAGCATCCGCGTGTAGGATCCGGCCGCTCCCAGAACGGTAACGGCGCCGACCACGGCGAGCGCGGCCACTACGTGGATGAAGTACTGGGGGATCTGAACGCGGCGGATCCGGCCCCGAATGCTATGGGCAACAACAAAGATGAAGTAGCTCTTCCGCAACCCACTCTCCGGTTTTTAGAATTAATAGCTCACTTCAAACTACCGGCTATGACTATCGGGATGGCGCTAACGACTACGCGGTGAACTGTACCAAACCTGTAAAAGTCGTGTCAACTAGAAAAAGCGGTTCGGGGGCCATTCTAACCTATTGAAAACACAAAAGATTTACAACAGACGCCTTATTTTGTTATAACTTACGACGCATGAAAGAGAGTTCACTCATCGCCCTCGTCCGCCGCCTCGGTGGCGACATGATCGGCGACGATTGCGCCGTGTGGCCCGGTTCCAGCGCTGGCAAGGACCTTCTCTTCACCACCGACCAGTTGATCGAAGGCATCCATTATATAAAGGACCGCCTTTCCGGCCGGCTCGCCGGTTCGCGCTTGGTCGGGCGCGGCCTCAGCGACATTGCCGCGATGGGCGGCGTTCCCAAGTTGGTTTTCCTGTCTTTGGCGCTTCCGGCCGGCATGCGGAAAGGGTGGGAACGCGCTTTTCTAGCCGGATTTGGCGCCGAAGCGCGGCATTTCGGCGTGATTTGGGCGGGGGGTGACCTAAGTGGTACACGCGGCCCTGCAGTTGCGTCGATCACTGTTGTTGGCGAAATCCCCCGCGGAACTGCGATTCTGCGCTCCGGAGCTCGCCCCGGTGACCGACTCTACGTCACCGGAGTGTTGGGTCAGGGCCGGATCAAAGTTACGCCGCGAATTGCCGTCGGCCAACTCCTGCGCCGCCGCAAGCTGGCGACTTCGATGATCGACTTGAGCGATGGACTCTCGACCGACCTGGGACACATCTGTCGCGAGAGTGGCTGCGGAGCCGTAGTCGAGGCCGGCCGGATTCCGCGCGGGGCGGTATCCTTAGATAGGGCGCTCAACTGGGGTGAGGATTACGAGCTGCTCTTCACCGCGCGGCCGAGCATGCATATGCCTGCTCGAATCGGAAGCGTTCGAGTGCGACAGATCGGCCGCATCACGAAAGCCCGCAAAATTGTTTTGGAGCATCCCGACGGACGGCGCACACCGCTCAAGCCGGGAGGCTGGGAGCACTTTTCACGGCGCCCTTCTCGAGCACGTACTTAACGAGGAAAGGCCAGACCTGCGTCGCATCGGCGTGGACTTCGGCCATCAGCCCCGCGGGATCGAACTTTCGCCACGACATGCCTTCCGAATAGGTGCATCCCGATAGATGACCGTAGTGCGGCCGGTCGGGACAGATCCGGCAGCCGTAGAAGAACATGCTGGCCGGGAGTTTCAGGCCCAGGCGTTCATTCGTGATCTCGATCAGCGGCGCGACGTTCTGGATGTTGTTGCGCGGCACGCCTCCGCCGATCGTGAAGATCCCGGCGCGCTTGGCGTTCGTGGCCATATCGATCAGGTGTTGCGTGTCGAGCTCCAGATCCATCTGGATCGGCGCCAGGTTTTTGCAGCGGCGCTTGCGATTCTGCACGTAGACGTCGTTGCCGATCTCGGAGTCGACGAAGGCCGGCACGAAAACCGGAACGTCTCGCTCGTAAGCGGACTTCAGAATCCCGCGGTCGCGCGGATAGTGGCGATGGAGGTGCTCGCCGATCATGCGATTCAGAATCCGCGGGCTGATCACCTTCGACCCGTCGTGACCCTGCAGAATGCTCCCTAGCACCTGCTCGACGTGGTCGAGATTCTCTTCCGGCTCGAGAGTGTCGGTGACGCGGTTGATGCGCTTCGAGGCCAGCAGCGCGTCGCTATGTTCGGGATTGTGTTTGTAGTGCTTCAACCCAAGGCTCTCGACGAGGCCGTGGGCCATGAGCGCGCCGGTTGTCGACATCCCATGCACCATGCCGTGGTCGATCATGTCGCAAATCACCAGCCCCATCTTGGCGATGGTCATCGCGCCGCTCACCGTGAAGAAGACGGTGCAGTCGCGGTCGCTCACCATGGCATGGAAGGCGCGCGCGCCGTGGAAAACTTCTGCGGCGACGCCGCCGTACGGCTCGAGCCCGTCGAGAAATTCCGAAGCCGTGCAGGCGCGTCCGTTGAGCCGCTCGTCCATCGTGCGGGAGAGCAGTGGAAGAATGTAGCGGGGATCGGCGAACAGGACGTCGGGATAATATCCGTCCTGCACGAGATTGGGAGCCGACAAATCCCAGGGATTGACGAAGACGCAGCGCTCCGGACCGTGATCGCCGCCCGGCCAGAGAAATTCTTCATAGCGTTCGGAGAAACCGCCGACTACAAGAACGTTGCAGCGGCGATCGGAGCGCGCCGCGAATTCATGCGGCGTCGAGACACGCGAAAACCATCCGCGCTCCACCATGCCGCAGAGCAGAGTACCGAGCGGAGAGTCGGAACGCCCGTCGTAGACGATTTCGGGACGGCGCGTCGCGCGCGCCCACTGGCATAGCGTCGCGGAAACTTCCCCGAGCATGCGCGCGCCAAAAGAGCAGCGGCTCATGCCCTCAACAATCTCAGATACGGTTCGACAGCGCCCCAGGTCGAGCGGCTCGAGTTCCTCGAGCCTTTCGCCGTTAGTCACGCTGCCTATACTAACCTGGAAATTGTGCAGCGCCACTTTTTCTCTCGAAACCGCGGCGCAATTTTTTTAAGCGGCAGGAGGCCGGCTCGGTCCTTCGAGGGAAATCGACTCCTGCGACTCCGCGCGCGGTTCAACTTCCGATTGTACGGGAATCGGCGCTGGAGTCAAAGCGCTCTCTTCGATTTCGTGAGTTGCTGCAACATTGTGCAAGTCGCTGTGCAAGTCGCCGTTGTGCGGCGGCGAGGCTGCTTGCTGCGTGTCTCCCAGCATTGCCGCGCAGCGCACGCCGTCCGGACTCACCACCGTCATCGTCTGTCCGTGCAGCACGGGATGCGGCACGGCACGCAGCAGTAACAGTCCGGCCTTCTCGAGCGCGGTGATTTCATCCTTGATGCGGTCGAAGTCGCCGCCGCACAGTCCCGCCGCGGCGCACTGTTGGATCAAATAGGAAATCGGAACCTGTCCGGTGGGACGCGCCATTTCCGTGGCGCGCGATACAAACTCGCGTCCGAGCGCGATGATGTCGCGGACGCTGTCGGAATCGCCCAGATGCACTCCGCTCGTCGGTTCGGGCCGGCGCGGATTCGGATACTCCATCTTCACGAGCAGGCCCTGTTGCAGTGCCTTGCCGACGGCCACGCGCAAGTCTTCGCGGGACACCGGCATCTGATCGCCGATATGCCGCAGCAGCAGCGAGAGCGACACCCACGGCCGGTGCGGCACGCGCAGTTGCGAGTCCACGGTGAGCACCAGCAGTTGCATGGCGATGCGCTCCCACACCGCGCCCGCCAGCAGCGACTGCACCATGGAGTGCTCCGGATTCATCTTGAGGATATTGGCCGCTTGTGTATCCTTCGGCAAGCGCTCGTAAGTCGAGAGGAGCAAGTTGCGTTGCACGAACCAATCGAGCCAGCGATGAATCTCTTCGGAATCGATCCCCGTGACGGCGCGCGCGATGGTCGAGACCACGAAACTGCGCTTGGGACGGAATCCGTCGGTCGGATGCATGGGCTTGATCAGCGCCGGGCTGAAGAGCGCGTTCCGCACCTGGCGGTAGCGCGACACGATCTCGCTCGCGGGATTGGGCAAAATGCGGATGCCGTGCCGGTCTCCCAGCCAGACCTTCTCTTCCTTCACCACGCCGATTTGCAAAGCTTCGTGCAAGTAGCGCGAGCGAGTCACTTCGTCGGGCGCGCCGAGCTTGAAGCGCTCCAGAAAATCGAGGAACAAGCGCGGAGAAAGGAAATCGAGGCGCAACGCGGCGAGATTTTCGTCCAGGAGCGCGGTGAGCACCTGCAGGTCGCTCAAGCCGTGCGGAACACGGGCCGGAGCAGATGACGCCGCTGCGGCGTTCTTCTCCGCCGTTTCATGCGCCGCATGTGCGGCCGCCGCCACCGGCGGCGGTGGAAGAGGCGCAGGCGCGGGCGCCACGACGCGCGCCGGCCGCGCCGCGAGACTCGCGGCGATCTGCACCGCGCTGAAGTCGAGCATCTGGTCCAGGTAGTTCACGGACAGCGCCTCGGCGCCCATCCCTTTCATCAAGTGGCTGGTGTGTCCGGTAATTCCCCACACCTGCACGTGCCGCTGTTGGTCGAGCAGCTTCTTCACTACGTAGAAATATCCGCCGTCCCCCGAGACCAGGACGTAAGTGTCCACGTCGTTGAAGCGCTGGTCTCCCATCACTTCGTTCACCAGGTTGGTGATGAAGGTGTCGGCGCTATTCCGCCCGGCTACGTTGTATCGAGGCTCGAAGCCGCATTGGGCATATATGCCCGGATGATGGAAGAAGTCAAACTGCTGGAAATTGGCGATCGCGAAGGCCGCGCGCAAAGACCCCAGCTTCTCGGCTTCCCGGCGCAGGCCGGCGGCGAGGGTTGCCGCGAGCATCTGGTTGTGGGCCTGATAGGCAGCCTTGGCCGCGGTATCCGCGCGGTCCGGTGGGCGGATCCCTAAAAGCTCCTTCAGGCTTATGAAAACATTTTCATGGTCCACGAACAGGGCGACACCAGACATATATGCCCTTTCGAGGACAACCGGCAGGGGGAGACGGTTAGGCCGTTACTGCTTCTTCACTCACCAATTCAATAAGTTGGTCCCACAGTCTTTACTATGTCCCGTGCAAGTTGTCCACTACAATAGTATTACGTTCGAAAGTGTACCCCTCACTGGATCAGGGAGTCAACAACTCTTTTGTGCACAGGGGGTTGACTGGACTGGTGCATTATTCTGCAACCTTATAGTAGCTCTCCCCGGCGCACGACCGGCAGAGCACCACTCCCTCACGATGCACCTCGCGGCGGAAGTTAATCCCCTCTTTGCATTTCGAGCAGACTACGCGCTCACCTTTATACCCGGGGAACTCCTCGGGCGGCAGATCGACCTTCACCCACTCAAGTGTGAACAGATCGTCATCGGGGATCACCTTATAAGCAGCCATCTGCTGCTGGTTCTTGCTTCCCATTTCGGGAAACATGGCCCGCGCCAGTTCCTTTGAACTTTCCTTTGCGGCGACCCGGACGGCTCGGCCCGTCGAGAGATCGACAAAAGTCGCCGCCATCTTGCCGAAGTCGCGGAACTTCAGAGCACGCTTGCCGAGCCGGCATCCTGTCACCACACCGACGGCGTCGGTCGCGCAGCGGTCGATCTCGACGAAGGTCACCAGGCGTTTGCGATCCTGCCCCTGCGGATCGTCGACGCCGAGTTGCCGGAGCGCGTACATCGCCAGACGGACGCCGAGCACCTGCCCCGCGCAGATGTGCCCGTGCGCCTGTTCCGCGTCAGCCAGATATTGGTCGATGGTCTTCATGCAAATACATGCACTCCACTCCGCGGGACCGAAAGCGTCCAGCGATCGCTCTCCTGCGGCGCAAAACTCGCGCGCGGCACTTCGCACTCGAACTCGGCCTCGCCGGCGCGAAAGAAGAGCCGCACTGTCGATGGCGTGAAGAGCTGCTGGACCAGGTCCGCGTCGATGGGATTCTCGCCCGCCCCGAGCGCGATTCTTTGCGCCGGTATGCAGATTGTGACGCGGTCGCCGAGCAGGCGGCCCGGCAGGTATCCCACGGTAATTGCGAAATCCGGCGTGCGCAGGCGCGATGTGCCGGCGGCCGGATCGAGCCGCTCGATGGCGGCTTCAAAGATGTTGGTCATTCCCAGCAACGCGGCGACGCGGCGGTCGCGCGGCGCGGTGAAAACTTCCTCGGGCGCGCCCTGCTGCACGATCGCCCCCTGGTGATAGACGATCATCCGATCGGCGAGCATGTAGCTCTCCGCGAGATCGTGCGTCACCAGCAGAATAGGGATGGGATATCGCGAGCGCACGTCGCGCACCACGCGGTAAAGGTCCATGCGCAGTTCGTAGTCGAGTCCGCGAGCCGGTTCGTCGAGCAGCAGCAGCCGCGGCTCGTTCACCAGAGCGCGGGCGATGGAGACGCGTTGCTTCTCGCCTCCAGAGAGCTCGCGAGGATATCGGGCGGCGAGTCCCGCGATGCGAAAGGTCTCCATCATCTGGCGGGCGCGGCGACGTCCTTCGAGCGCGCCTGCGTGCGCCAGCGGAAAAAGCAAATTCTGCTCCACTGTGCGATGCGGGAAGAGCGCCTCGGTCTGAAAGAGGTACCCGATGCCGCGCTCGCGCGGCGGCAGGTGGACGCCGCGCTGCGCGTCGAACAGGATCTCGTCGCCGAGCAGAATCCGTCCGCGGTCGGGACGAACCAAGCCTGCGAGCGCGTTCAGCGTAAGCGTTTTGCCCGCGCCGCTCGCTCCGAACAGGCAAGTGACGCCGGCCTGGCAATCGAGCTCGACGTCGAGCGAAAATCCGCCGGGGAAATGCGTGCCGATCGAGGCGGTCAGCGACTCTTTCATCCGCCGGCCATCTTTTGAATGCGGTTCATCAGGTACAGGACCGAGATCGCGACGACTGAGATCACCACGACCAGAATGCGAGCCAGTTGCGCGTCACCCGCCTGCACCGCGTCGTAAATCGCGACGGCGACGGTCTGCGTGCGGCCGGGCATGTTGCCGGCGATCATGATCGTGATGCCGAAATCGCCAAGTGACCGGGCGAAGGCGAAGATCGTCGCGGCGAGGATCGAGCGCCGGGCGAGCGGCAGCGTGATGCCGGCAAAGACGCGCCACTCGGTCGCGCCGAGCGTGCGCGCGGCGTTCTCGAGCGTCCGGTCGACACTCTCGAGAGCCGCCCGCGCCGCTTTTACGAGCAATGGAACACTGTGAATCGTCGCGGCCACCACCGCCGCCTGCCAGGTGAACACCAGGGGCCCGCCGAAAACGCTTTCGTAGATTTTGCCGAGGATCGATTCCCGTCCGAGCAGCACCAGCAGGTAGTATCCGAGAACCGTGGGCGGCAGGACGATGGGCAGCGTGGTCAGCGCATCGAGAATTTCCTTGCCGCGAAACTCGTAGTTGGCGAGCAGGTAGGCGAGCCCGAGTCCGAGGACCACGGAGATGGCCGTCGCCAGCGCCGCGACGCGTAACGAGAGCCACAGCGGAAACCAATCCACATGCATTCTGTAGCGGATTATATTCTATTCGTAACGCAGCGCCACTAGCGGATCGACGCGGCTGGCGCGCCGCGCGGGAACCAGGCTGGCGAGCGTCGCAACCAGCGCGAGCAGAATCGCCACGGCCACAAACGTCGCGGGATCGGTGGGCTGCACGTCGAATAGCAAGCTCTTGATGCCGCGCGTCAGGGCAAACGCGCCGGCCGCGCCGAGCGTCAGACCGCAGATGGCCAGAAGCAGAGTTCCGCGGAGCACCATCGCGATCACGTCCGTGGACTCCGCGCCGAGCGCCATGCGGATGCCGATTTCTCGCGTCCGTTCCTCCACCGAGTAGGAGAGCACGCCGTAGATTCCGAGGGCCGAGAGCGCCAGGGCCAGAATCGAGAACACGCCCAGCAATCTCGCTTGAAACAGCGGCTCGGCGATCGTGGCGGCGACAAGATCGTCCATCGTGGCCAACGATTGCACCGGCTGGTCGCGATCCACGTCCCGTAGCACGCCGCGCATCGCCGATGCGAGCGCCGCGGGATTCCTCGACGTCCGCACACCGAAGGTCATATGTGCAAGCCAGCCCCCCTGCAGATACGGCAGGTAAACGGCGCCGATCGGTTCCTTAGTCAGGTCCCGCTGATGAATGTCCGCAACCACGCCGACGATAGTCAACCAGTCGGAGGGCGTGGGTTTGTCGGCCATCGACAGGCGCTTTCCGATGGGATCCTCTCCGGGCCAGAAGCGCCGGGCCACTAATTCGGTGATCACGACGACGCGGGGCGCGGACGAGTCGTCATGCTCGGTGAACTCGCGGCCGCGCGATACGGGGATCCCCATCGCCCGGAAGTAACCTGGGTTGACGCTTGGCTTGACTACGGTGGGAAAGCCGGACGGCCACTTGGCGCGGCTTTCCACCTGAAAGTCGCCGCGGATCAACGCCTGACCGAGCGGTCTCCAATTGACGGCGACGACGGAAGTCGCGCCCGGCAAGGCGGAGAGCTTCTCCAGAGTGCGCCGGTGAAAATCCCTCACTTGTTCCGGCGTGCGGTAGATCGCTGGGGGGAGATCCACGGTCATGGTGAGCAGGTTCTCGCTGCGGAATCCCGGGTTGACGGATCGCATTTTCAGAAAGCTCTTCATCATTAGTCCAGCGGCGGTCAACAGGATGAGCGTGAGCGCGATCTCCGCGACAACCAGCGCTCCGCGCAAACGGCCTCGCCTGAACGAAGTGCGTCCGTCGCTCGCGAGCGACGGACGAAGCTCGCGGCGCGTCGCTTGAAACGCGGGCGCGAGGCCCGCGAGAATCCCGGTGAGCATGGCGATGCCTACCGTGAACGCCAGCACCCAGCCGTCGATGCGGATCTCGTCGATCCGCGGGATCTTTCCGGTCGGCGCCATGGCCAGCAGAGCCGGCACAGCCCACACGGCTACCAGAAGGCCCGCGGCCGCTCCGGCGAGCGAAATCAGCGTGCTCTCGGTGAGCAGTTGCCGCACGATTCGCCAGCGTCCCGCGCCGAGCGCGGACCGCACGGCGATCTCCTGCTGCCGGCGGGCGGCGCGAATCAGGAGCAGGTTCGCCACGTTGGCGCAAGCAATGAGCAGCACGAACGCCACCGCCTCGGCGAAGATCTGCAGCGACTCGCGGATGTCCCCCACCAGCAGCTCCTTCAGGGGAAGAACCTCCGTTTTCATCTCGGCGGGCCGATTGCCTGCGAAGCCGAGTCCAAAACTTTCGAGCTCCGCCCGCGCCTGTTCACGGGACACGCCGGGCTTCAGGCGTCCGGCCACGGGAAACACAAACGAGTTGCCGCGCTGCAAGCGGACTTCCCACGGGATCCAGAGTTCCGTGTCATAAGGAAAAGAAAAGCCCTCGCCGAGGATGCCGATGACCGTACGGTCGACGCCGTCGAGATTGATGTGCTGCCCGATGATGTTCGGGCTGCCGCCGAAGCGGCTCTTCCACAATTTGTCACTGAGCAGAACCACATTGTCGCGACCGGCCTGGCCCTCATCGGCGGAGAACGGGCGCCCTTTCGCCGGATGCACTTGCAGCACCGAGAAGAATTGCGGATTCACTTGCGCCGCCGGCACCTGCACGGCGTCGCCCGATCCGGCGAGATTGACGGGGCCCGCGGTGAACGCGGTGATGTCCTCGAACGACCGCTGCTTCCGGCGAAACTCCAGGAAGAAGCGATCTTCGAGGCGCGGCTGGGTGATGAACGGCGATTTCTTGGGGATGTAGGAGAGCAGGCTGAGGCGCTCCGGTTCCGGGAAGGGCAGCGGCCGCAACAAGACGCCGTTGAGCACGGTGAACACGGCGGTGTTCACGCCGATACCGCCCGCCAGCGCCGCGATCACCAGGATCGTGAAGCCGGGGCTGCGTTGGAACATGCGGAAGGCGTACCGAAGGTCCTGTAAGAGCGTGCCCATAGGCAGCGATGATGTGCACGCGGCCTTCCAAGGGAACTTGCCTGAAAATACAAGACCTTCCAAGGGGCGCGCGGTCCGCAAACGGACAACCATGTCCGAAAACGGACGCTCTCACCGCAAGATGGGGCTACAATTGTTGGACCTATGGGAACATCCGTTAGAGCAAAGATGGAGCCGGGCTTCGAGCAAGTGCTCACGACTGAAGCCTTGCAATTCCTCTCCGAGCTGCACAACCGTTTTGAATCGCGCCGCCGAACGCTGCTCGAGGCGCGGGTGACGCGCCAGGCCGCCATCGACGCAGGCGCGATGCCGGACTTCCTCGCCGAGACCGCGTCTGTCAGGCAGTCGGATTGGCGCGTGGCCCCGATCCCCGCTGATCTGCAAGACCGGCGCGTCGAAATCACCGGTCCGGTCGAGCGCAAGATGGTGATCAACGCGCTCAACTCCGGCGCGAACGTCTTCATGGCGGACTTTGAGGACTCGAACGCGCCGACCTGGAGCAACAACGTCCAGGGGCA
>CAZRND010000038.1:0-11947 GCA_964601345.1 uncultured Acidobacteriota bacterium
ATGCCAAGGTCTATGCGGAATCCACAAAAGCCATGGAGGCAACAGTTGCTGAGGCCTTGGCTGCCAAGGCCAGAGATCCGCACCTGGCTTCCATGTCCCAAGAGGATTTGGTCTACGAGGTCTTGAAGGAATGCTATGACCCCGAGATTCCGCTGAATGTCGTGGATTTGGGCCTGATCTATGCGGTCAATGCCGAGCCCAATTCGCGTGGATCCAGCGGACAGCGCTCGTTCTTCGCCGACCAGTCGGCTGTGATCCATGCCAACGCAACGGCGGTGGCGACGTCCGGCGATAATCCGATCTAAGATATTTACCTCCAAGGAGTTAGAAGAGGGCGCTGCTCACGCAGCGTCCTCTTTTTTTGTGGGTTTGACAACATTTGCTAAGCTGACGGACGCAATTTGTCACTTTCGGAGGTCGGCCGGACCACCTGCGACGGCGTATCTTGCTGATAATAGGAAAAAGTACTCCTTTGGCTACTCGATTGCACCAAACAGGACGGGCTGAGGGGTTTTTGGAAAGGAAGTTCCTCAAACCTGAAAACTGAAAAAGGAGATGTAGAAAATGGGGAAAAAGGGATTCTCACTAATTGAGTTGCTGATCGTGGTGGCGATCATTTTGATCATCGCCGCGATCGCGATTCCGAACCTGCTTCGTTCCAGAATCGCTGCGAACGAAGCGTCTGCCACCGCCACGCTCAGGACGCTCGGCACGGCTGAGATTACGTATGCCTCCACGTATAACTCGGGCTTCACCGACAACCTGAACAGGCTCGGCGCGCCGGCTGCTGGAACACAGCCCAGTGCCGCCAACTCCGACCTGGTGGATCCCGTGCTGTCCGGGAAGATCGCCGGAACGACGAACAGCTTCACGAAGAACGGTTACACAATCACCTACACCGGAGCGGGCGCTTTCGGCTCCATCGCGACCTACGCGGTCAACGCCGAGCCCAATTCGCGCGGATCGAGCGGTCAGCGCTCATTCTTCGCCGACCAGTCGGCGGTGATTCACGCGAACGCGACGGCCGTGGCCACCTCGGGAGACAATCCGATCTAAGGATTTCCCCTGTTGGAGAATGGCTTTGCTAAAAAGGAGGGCGCTTCGAGCGCCCTCTTTTTTTTGCTCGTATACGCCGCCCTAGCAGGCCTCAGAACGATCTCCGACTTCGACGTCTGGTGGCAGCTCGCGTCCGGCAGAGAATTCCTCGCGACCGGACATTTGCCGCGAGTCGACGTATTCTCCTATACCGCCGCCGGCGCCCCGTGGACTTATCCTGCCGGAGCGGGCGTCGTCTTTTACGCTGTCTTCCGCATGGGCGGCTACGCAATTCTCTCGCTGCTGGCGCCTCTCGCGATGCTCTCCATTGCGGGTATTCTGCTGTGGCGCGGCGGCATCGCGCGGTCCTTTGTCTTGGTGCTGGCCATTCCCCTGATCGCCGGACGCACCATGGTTCGCGCCGAGATGTTCACCGCGGTGCTGGCCACCGTCTTTCTTGTTCTTCTCTGGGATGATGTGCAACCGGCCGTCTGGAGCCTGCCGGCTCTGATGCTTGCCTGGGTCAATCTGCATCCGGGATTCGTTATCGGAATCGGGCTCGTCACGCTGTTCTGGCTACGATCCCCAAAGAAGTTAGCCCGCCTCGCCCTGGCGACATTCCTAGCGTCGCTCGTCAATCCCTGGGGCTGGCGGATTTATCAGGCGGTGTGGAACCAGGCCGCGGCCCTCGCCTACCAGAAGAGCTTCATCGGCGAATGGCTGGGAGTGCCGATATCGTGGCCGTCGATCTCCGACGCTCTTCGGCTGACCGATCCAGATGGCGCTTATTGGCGCGTGATGGCCGTCTCCCTCATCGCAGTAGCCGTTGGCTTGCGCATGGGAAAGGCATGGGGCGCGATCCTGCTCGCGGGGGCTATGGCCGTTTCGCTCAACTCCTACCGGCTCCACGGGCTGTTCGGGATCGCGGCGACAGTGATCGCGGCCGATCTCCTTGGGCCGCTGGAATTCGAAGATCGTCCTTATGTAAGGGCCGGTGTGATCGCCGTCCTGGGCCTATTTGTGGTGCTCTCCATTCCCGGGCTGGTCACGAACAGCTACTACCTCTCGCACGGCGAGATCTCGTCTTCTGGAATCGGCGTCTCCGCGTGGTTCCCGGAACGCGCCGTGCAGTTCGTCGAGCAGAACCATCTTCCGCGCGAGATCTACCACGATTACAACCTCGGCGGATACCTGACCTGGAGGCTGCATCCAAAGTATCCGGTGTTCATCGACGGACGCGCCTTGCCCTACGGCCCTGGCCTGTTCTTCGCGCAGCAGAGATTGGCCCGGCTGGGTCCAGACTCCGCGGACTGGCGGCAGGCGCTCGATCGCTGGAAGATCCGCACACTGCTGGTCTCGACTGCCCGCTTTGGCGGCTACGGCGCGCTGCCGCTCAAGAGCTTTTGCGCGTCGCCGGACTTTGACCTTGTCTACATCGACGAGACGGCCGCGGTTTTTGTCAAAGCGGGGGAGACCTCGCTCGCGCGGCTCGATTGCCGCACCGCGAAGCTTCCTCTATCGACCGGATACGACGCCCTGGCTAACGCCGGCAAGCTCTACTACGCTTTGGAACGCGACGACGAAGCCGCCGCGGCGTGGAAGCAGGCGGGCGAGATTTTCAACGACGATCCATCGCTGCATCTCGATCTGGGCCAGCTTGCGCACGCGCGGGGACAACTCGAGATTGCCGAGCGGCAATTCCGCATGGCCATCTCGATGCGGCCCACCGCTACGTCATGGTTCGCGCTCGGCGATCTGTTGGCGGGTCAAAACCGGCACGCCGAGGCCGCGGAATGCTTTCTGCAATCGGCGGCGCGCAATCCTCTGCCGCATGAAGCCTATCGCGCCCTCGCGGAGAGCTACCTGGCGATGGGCCGTCCGCGCGAGGCGCTCGACGCGGCAGATCGCGCGCTCGCCCGCAATCCCTTTGTGGGTCCGGCCGAAGTCTTGGGGAGAGGCTTCACGTCGCGCGTCCTTGCTCTGCGTGGACTTGCCATCAAGCAGATCGACGGCTCGAGCCGGGAGTTGGTAAAATAGGGCATCGCGCATGGGCGTAATCGAAACGGACAGACTGACGAAAGACTACCTGGTCGGCTTCTGGCGGAAGTCGCCGCGCAGGTCGCTCGACTCCTTGTCCATCGAGATCCAGCAGAATGAAGTCTTCGGATTCCTCGGTCCGAACGGAGCAGGGAAGACCACGACCCTGAAGCTCCTCATGAACCTGATCTTCCCCACATCCGGCAGCGCCCGGATCATGGGGCGCTCGACGGACGACCCGGGCATGCACCGTCAAATCGGCTACCTGCCCGAGCAACCTTATTTCTACGACTACTTGACGGCCGGCGAGTTGCTCGACTACTTCGCTTGCTTCTTCGGATACGATGCCGCGGAGCGCCGCCGTCGCGTGGACCGCTTCCTCGAGCGCGTCGGCATCGCCTCATCGCGCGACGTGCAGCTCCGCAAGTTCTCGAAGGGCATGCTGCAGCGCATCGGACTGGCGCAGGCTATCCTGCACGATCCGGAGCTCGTGATTCTCGACGAGCCGATGTCGGGCCTGGACCCGATCGGGCGCCGAGAAGTGCGCGATCTAATCCTGGAATTGAAGAAGGAAGGCCGCACGGTCTTCTTCTCGACGCACATCCTTCCCGATGCCGAAACGCTTTGCGACCGGCTTGCCGTGCTCGCCGGCGGCCGCCTCATGGGGATGGGCCGCGTCAGCGATCTGGTTCCGATCGAGGTACACGGCGTCGAGATTGTCTTTGAATTGCCCGGACACGCCGCGCCTCCCGACGGCTTCGCTACGGTGACGAAGACCGGCGATTACTATCGCTGGGAAGTTCCGCAAGGCGATGTGTACACCGCGATCGAACGACTGCGCGGCCTGCGGGCGAAGGTCATCGGACTCTCCGAGGTCCGCCCGACGCTGGAAGATTATTTCTTGCGTCTGGTTGAGAAGGCCAAGGACGCCTCGGTATGAACCCGGTCCGCATCATCGCCTGGAACACGTTCCGCGAAGCGGTGCGTGACCGCGTCCTCTACAACCTGGTCTTCTTCGTCCTCGTGATGATCGCGGCGGCCGTGCTGGTGGGCCAGATTTCGATCGGCATCGAGCGGCTGATTATCGTCAACTTGGGGCTGACGGCGATCTCCATCTTCGGCGTGGTCATGGCGGTCTTCATCGGCGTCGGGCTGGTGCACAAGGAAATGGAGCGCCGAACGCTCTACAGCCTGCTCTCGAAGCCCATTCACCGCTGGGAGTTCATCGCCGGAAAGTTCGCCGGCCTGGGTTTGACGCTGCTGGTTAACACGTTCTTCATGACCTTGGGCCTGGGCATTGCGTTGTACTACGTGCAGGGGACGCTACGCCTCGCGGATGCCAAAGTCCTGCTGGCGGTGCTCTTCATCCTTCTGCAGTTGACCCTGCTCACCGCGCTGGCCCTGCTCTTCTCCTGTTATTCGAGCCCGCTGCTTTCGACCATCTTCACGCTGGGCCTTTACGTCATGGGCGTGTTCTCGGCGGACATCCGCACCTTCGGCGTGCTGAGCAAGAGCCCTGCGCTCGAAGGAATGACCACGGTGCTCTACTACGTGCTGCCGAATTTCAACGCCTTCAACATCATCTCCGTGGTGGCCCACGAGAATTCTGTCCCGGCGGGGCTTGTCGCGTACGTCGTCTTCTACGCGCTGGTCTACACGGGCGCTGTCCTGCTGGGCGCGGTCGCCATTTTCTCGAACCGCAACTTCAAATGACCTTGTCGCGCCAAAACGCTGTCTGGCTCGCCGCTCTCGGCATCCCGCTGCTCCTCGGGTTGCTTTATCCCGTCGCTCGCAGGATCGACTCCATCAACGAGAGCGTGCAGCCGGGTCGCGACGTCCTGAACATCAGCTCGCCCGAGCTGCTGAAAAAGATGAGCCTGGGGTACGACGCGCTGCTGGCCGACGTCTATTGGACGCGCGTCGTGCAGTACTACGGCAGCAAGCGCCTGGAGCGCGATCAGAACTACAAGCTGCTCGACACGCTGTTGAACATCACCGTGACGCTCGACCCGCAGTTGCTGGTGGCGTACAAGTTCGGCGCCGTCTTTCTGGCGGAACCGGCGCCGCGCGGCGCGGGACGCCCCGACCGCGCCGTTGCGCTCATCCGCCGCGGGATTCTCGCCTTTCCCGACGACTGGAGGCTGTGGGGCGATCTGGGCTTCATCTACTACCAGGAACTGAAGGACTACAAACGGGCCTCCGAAGCGTTCTTCGAGGGCAGCAAGAACCCGGGCGCGCGCGAGTGGATGAAGGTGATGGCGGCGCGCATCGCGCAGGAAGGACAGACGCGCAGCACCTCCTTCTTCCTGTGGGAACAGATCTACAACTCCACGCAGGACCTCAACATCCGCAAAAACGCCGAGGACCACATGATGGGCCTGCGCGCCGAGCAGGACGCCGAGCTGATTGCGCCGATGATCGAAAAGTTCCGCCGGCGCTTCGCGCGCCCACCGGCGTCCATGGCGGAGTTGGTTCGCAGCGGCCTGCTGCCGGGATTCCCGGTCGATCCGGCCGGTTACCAGTATCAGATCTCGGACGGCAAGGTCGTGCTCGACGGGCGAAGCCCGGTGGCCTCGCCGATCTTGAAAAAGGAAACTTCGCGCTAACCGATGCCTCAACCGCCTCATATCGCCATCGTCGGAAGCGCGAACGTCGACCTCACCACATTCACCGACACTTTTCCGCGGCCCGGAGAGACGATCTTCGGCCGGCGCTTCGATCTGGGATTCGGAGGGAAGGGAGCGAACCAGGCGGTGGCCGCCCGGCTGTGCGGCGCGCGCGTCTCGATGGTGGCGAAGGTGGGGAACGATTTGTTCGGCCCGGCCACGGTCCGCAATTTCGAATCGCAGGGAATCGACGCCTCGCACGTCGGAATCGTCGACGGAGTTTCGAGCGGTGTGGCGCCGATCTTCGTCGAGTCCAACGGCCAGAACCGCATCCTCGTGGTGAAGGGCGCCAATGACGAGCTGAAAGAATCGGACGTCGATCGCGCCGCGCCGCTCCTGGGCACGGCGGCCTGCATCGTGATGCAATTTGAGGTGCCGCTGGCGACGGTGTATCACACCATCCGATTTGCGAAGTCCCGCGGCATCCGCTCGATCGTCAATCCCGCGCCCGGACAGCCGGTCGACTTGAAGGAAGTGTCAGCAGCGGATTATTTCATTCCCAACGAGAGTGAAGCCGAGACGATCGCCGGCATGCCCGTTCGCAATGTCGAGGAGGCCAAACGCTGCGCCGCGGCTCTCCTGTATCAAGGACTGCGCCGGGTGATCATCACGCTCGGCGAAAAAGGGGCCCTGCTCGCCGGGCCCGAGACGATGGAAGTGATCCCGGCAGCTCCCGTGAAGACCGTGGACACCACGGGCGCGGGCGACGCTTTTGTCGGGAGCTTCGCCGTTTTCCTCGGCGAAGGGTTCGAGGAGCGTGAGGCCCTGGCGCGCGCCAACCTGTATGCCGCACTCTCCACAACCAGGTTCGGCACGCAAAAATCCTTCTTCGATCGAGCCGCGTTTGAAGAAGCCTGGTCCTCGAAGAAGGCGGGATAACCATGTTCCTTCTCCATAGCTATCCGCTGGCGGTGGTCTTCTGCTTCGTCACCATGCTCTGCTGGGGCTCCTGGGCGAACACGCAGAAGCTCGCTCCCAAACACTGGCGCTTCGAGCTCTTCTATTGGGACTACGCGATCGGGGTGGTCATCGTTTCGCTGCTGTTCGCATTGACGCTCGGCAGCATGGGATCGGAAGGCCGAAGTTTTCTCGCCGATCTTTCCCAAGCCGAAACCGGAAACCTGATCTCGGCCTTCATCGGCGGGATCGTGTTCAACGCCGCCAACCTTCTCCTCGTCGCCGGGATCAACATTGCCGGGATGGCCGTGGCCTTCCCCGTCGGGATTGGACTGGCGCTGGTGCTCGGCGTGGTGGTCAACTACCTTGCCGCGCCGGTCGGCAATCCACTGCTGCTCTTCACCGGCGTGGCTCTGGTGACAGCGGCCATTGTCGTCGATGCTGTCATTTACCGGCGGCTGCCGCGTCAGGCGCGCGGCGTCAGCACGAAGGGGTTGATGCTCTCGCTCGCGTGCGGCGTCCTGATGGGCTTCTTCTACCGCTTCGTCGCGGCCGGCATGTCCGCGGATTTCGTCAACCTGGAAGCGGGCAAGATGGGTCCTTACTCCGCCGTGTTCATTTTTTCGCTCGGCGTGCTGGCGAGCAACTTCGTCTTCAATACCTTCGTGATGTACAAGCCGTTCGTCGGCGATCCGGTGCCGGTCGCCGCGTACTTCCAGGGCGGAGTGGGGATTCACGGGAGCGGCGTGCTCGGCGGAATCATCTGGGGAGCGGCGATGATCTTCAACGTGATCGCTTCCGGACAAGCGGGCTTCGCGATTTCCTACGGGCTAGGGCAGGGCGCGACCATGGTGGCCGCGATCTGGGGAGTGTTCGTGTGGCGTGAATTCAAGGACGCGCCGCCCGGCACGAATTCTTTGATCGCGTTGATGTTTCTCGGTTTCCTCTCGGGCATCGGTTTGGTTATCCTAGCCCGCATATGAAGCGCCTCACGACCGAGAAGGACCTGGCGGAGCTCGAAGCGCGCATCCGTACGTTATTGCCCGAGTCGCGCGCACTCTGGAGTCGCATGTCGTGCCCGCAGATGATCTGCCATCTCTCCGATTCGTTTCGAGGAATCTTGAGAGACCGGAAGCCGTCCGACCCGAGGGATACCCTGTTCTCACGCACAGTCGCTAAATGGCTCTTCGTCCGGCTGCCTCTTTCGATGCCGAAGCACGTTCCGACCAGCCCGCAAGTGGATCAGGTGGCGGGAGGAGGCACGCCACCGGGAAAATTTCCAGACGACACGGCCGCGCTCCTCAAGCTGTTGAAGCGATTTCTGGCTCAGCCACAAGCGGAACGGCCCCCTCATGCCATGTTCGGTCCGCTCTCCGAGCGGGATTGGAAACGTCTCGCTTGGGCCCACGTCGATCATCATCTGCGCCAATTCGGCGCTTAGAAGGAGAAATGCGATGCCTCTGAATGGAAAACACGCGCTGATCACGGGCGCCTCCCGCGGCATCGGGCGCGGGATCGCCCTGAAGCTCGCCTCGAGCGGCGTCAAAATCGCGATTCACTACTACGCAAACGAAGCCGCGGCAAAGGAGACTCTGGCCGAGGTGCGTAAGCGCGGCTCGGACGGCTTTGTGATCCAGGCCGACGTGCTCCACACCGACCAGATCACGCGCATGTTCCGCGAGGTCCATGCCAAATTCGGCAAGCTCGACATCTTTGTCGCCAACGCGCGGCCGGAGGCCGACCGTTTCTTCCAGGGTCCAATGGATATCACCCTCGAGCAGTGGGACAACGCCTTCAACTCGCAGGCTAAAGCATTTTTGGTTGGCGCGCGCGAAGCCGCTGCGCTCATGGGAAAAGGCGGACGCATTATCGCGCTCACCTACGCCGAAGGAAGCCGCACCGGCGGATTGCAGCCATGGGTTGGCATGGGCTCGGCCAAAGCCGCGCTCGAGTCGATGGTCCGCTATTTCGGTGTCTCGCTGGCCAAGCGCGGAATCACCGTGAATGCCATCAGTCCCGGATGGACCGAGGACAGCGTGCTCAACAGCCTCCCGCCGCAAGTGCAGGATTTGATCCGCAACTGGCACCAGCGCGGCTGGACGCCGATGGGCCGCCTCGGAACTCCCGAGGATGCCGCCAACGTGGTCGCGCTCTTTTGTTCTGACGACGCCGCCTGGGTCACCGGACAGGTGATCTATGCCGATGGCGGTGCATCGTTGATGAATCCGGAAGTTCCGACCGAAATCCAGCTCGGCTGAGTCGTCGTTAGGGCAGGGAAGGCAGGGCTCGCGCTCGTCGAACCAGGATGCTCTGGCGAGCTTCTTCCATCAACGAGTATCCCACCGGGACCAGCAGCATCGTCAACAGGCGGCCAGGAATCTGACCGCCGTTGATGGTTTTGGGCACCGGGGCACCTGTCCCGGTGCCCCGCGCAGCCGCACGTGATTCGCTTCCACGATGGCGTCGCGCAATGGCATGCCTTGCTCGCGCAGGCGGTTGGTGTAGTCGATTTGCAGAATGCCGTTCTTCTTCACGATTCCGAGCAGCAGCAGGATTCCAAGCGCGCTCCATAGATTCAGCGTCAGCCCGCAGATCCAGAGCGAGAAGAGCGCGAAGGGCAAGCTCAGCGGCAGCGTCAGCATGATGATGAAGGGATGCATCAGGCTCTCGAACTGCGCGGCCAGCACCATGTACATGAAGATGGACGCCAGCAACAGCGCCATGATCAGGTTCAGGCTGGTCTCATCCATGATCTTCACCTGTCCGGAGAACTTCGCGCCGAATCCCGGCGGAAGATTCACTTTCGAGACGGCCGCGAGAGTCGCTTTCGCGGCGGCATCGAGCGCCGCGCCGCCCGCCGGCGACGCCGTGACGGAAGTCGAGAACTGCCGGTTATAGCGCTCGATGCGCGCCGGCCCGTCGCCGCGCGCCAGCGAGGCAATCGAGTCGAGGCGCACGTGCCCCACTTTTGTCGAGGGCACGATCAGGCGCGAGAGCATGTCCGGGTTGTCGCGCTGTTCGGGAAGCAACTGCACGGTGACGTCGTACTGCTCGGAGCCTTCCTTGTACGTCGAGACCTGGTCCTCGCCCGACATCATCAGCCGCACCGCTCCGGCCACGTCCGCGACGCGCACACCCAGCTCGGAGGCGCGCTGCCGGTCGATCTTCACCTGCACCTCGGGATTGTTCAGGTTCAGGCCCACGTCAACGTCGGTCAGATCGGAGCTCTTCTTCATCTCCATCGCGACTTTCTTGCCGACCGCGGCGAGCGAATAAAGATCCGGCCCGGTCACATTCAGGCGGATGGGGAAGTTTCCCTCGCCCAGGCCGAGTGCGTTGGCCATCAAGATGCGCGCCCGGGTGTTGGTGAATCCGGCCATCACCTTGCGGGCGTCGGCGGCAATGGCCGTGGCGTTCTTCTTCCGCAGCGACGGATCCACCAGCCGCACCACGATGTGGGAATGCCCCAGCGTACCCTGGTGCGTGAACGGATAGACGAAGTCCACGCCGGGAATTTTCTTCAACTGCCGGGCGATTCTCACCACCGGCTGGATCGTGCCTTCCATCGAGACGCCTTCCGGAAGGTTGACGATCACCTGGAACTCGCTCATGTCGTCGTCGGGAATCCATTCGCGCCCCACGTGCTTCGAGAACCAGAACGTCGAGGCGAAGACTAGCGTGCAGCCGGCCAGGACCAGGCCACGGTGATCGAGCGACCAGTTGAGCAGCCAGCCGTAGATCTTGTCCTGCCAGTGGAAGAATCCGCTTTCGCGGGACTTGTGGTGTTCCTTCTTTCCGCCGTTCGCGCTCCGCTTGAGCATCAGCGAGCTCATCATCGGCGTCAGCGTGAAGCTCACCAGCAGCGAAACCATAATGGCGAAGGCCATGGTCCATCCGAACTGGTTGACGAAACGCTTGGCGAAGCCGGTCATGAAGGCGATGGGAAGAAAGATGATCACCAGCGACAGCGTCGTAGCCATCACCGCGAGGCCGATTTCCCGAGTCGCCTGCACCGCCGCAAGCTTCGGTTCAGCGCCCTTCTCCTCGATGTAGCGGAAGATGTTTTCGAGCACGATGATGGCGTCGTCGATCACGATTCCCACGGCCAGAGTCAGCGCCAGCAGGCTCATGTTGTTCAGCGTGAAGTCCATGAAGCGCATCAGCGTGAAGGTCGCCACGATGGAGGTGGGGATGGCCAGCGAGGCGATGATCACCGTCCGCAGGTTGCGGATGAAGAGCATCACCACGAGGCTCGCCAGCAGGCTGCCGATCAGCAGGTGCTCCTCGAGCGCCGACACCGACGCCTTGATGAACAGGCTGTCGTCGCGCAGCGTTTCGACCCGCACGCCGCTCGGCAGCGACTTGCGGATGCCGGCGAGCTTCTGCTTTACGTCGTCGACGACCTTCACGGTGTTGGTGCCGATCTGGCGGCGTACGTCGAGCACGATGGCGTCGCGCCCGTCCTCCTCATCGCGCGTCCCGCTCCGGAAAAGGGCGGCGTAGGCGCGCGGCTCCTCGTAGGTGTCGTCCACGCGTCCGACGTCGCGGATTCGTATGGGCGCGCCTTTGATGTTGGCGACGATCACGTCGTTGAACTGCTCGGAGGCGTCGACGCGTCCGAGCGTGCGCACGCCGAATTCGGTGAGGCCGCGCACCATGTGCCCGCCGGGCGTCTCGATGTTTTCGTTAAGCAGCGCGCGCCCGACGTGCTGGGCGGTCAGGTCGTAAGCCGCGAGCTTGTCGGCGTCCACGAAGACGCGGATTTGCCGACGCCGCCCGCCGTTGAGCGAGACTTCGCCCACGCCGTCGACTGTCTCGAGCGCGCGGCGCACCTGCCGGTCGGCGATCTCGGTCAGCTCTCGCAGGCTGCGGTCCCCGGCGACGAGAAAGCTGATCACCGGCTGCGAGTCCGGATCGGACTTCGTGATCACCGGCGGGTAGATGTTCGGGGGAAGATCGCGCACCGCTCCGGCGACCTTTTCGCGGACGTCTTGAACGGCGCTATCGACGTTGCGGTCGAGCACGAACTGGATGAAGAAGCGGGCGCTGCCCTCCATCGCGTAGACGCGTAGCTCATCGATGCCGGCGACGGTGCTGATGGCGTCCTCGAGAGGCATCACCACTTGCGAGTTCACTTCCTCAGGCGTCGCGCCGGGCAGGCGGACCATCACCGACGCTGCCGGCTGGTCGGACTTCGGGAACAGATCGACGCCCAGGTCCCGAAACGAAAACACGCCCAGCGTCACCAGGAAGGCGATCAGCATCACCGCAAAAACCGGGCGGTTTACGCAGATTTCGGAGAGCTTCCTGAA
>CAZRND010000038.1:11957-13226 GCA_964601345.1 uncultured Acidobacteriota bacterium
GGTCCGGGTACATCGACGAGCAGAAACCGGTAGCCCTCTTCGTCGGGGAACAACCATCACGGTTCTACAGATACATCTGCTCTAAAGTGCTTCGGTCCCCTCTTCACCGGGGCCTTACCAGGATAGTTTCGCAACGGACCTAAAGTCAAGGCGCCTAGCGATGCAGGAAGCAAACCCGGTCCGTCCAATTCCATTTGCCGGATTCGCGGACTAGGCCCGCCAGGGCGCGGACCAGCGCGCCGACATCGGCTGGTGAAATCGTCTTTTCGTCCACGAAGATGACCCCGCCATGATGCTGTTCCCGCTCGGCCCAGGCCTTGAGCAGCGGGGGGATGGTCCGACGGTCGTACGTTACCAGGGTCAGTCCCTGCCGGGCCGCGTTCTCGAGACATGCAGCGTCCGTTTGACCCAGGTAGGCGCCGCCTTCCCAATCTCGAAGGGAGTGAACCGTCAGAGACCGATACCGTCTCCGGAGACCATCGCCAACAGCAGGAGAGATGTGCTCATCGAGCAAAAGCTGGAGCATCTAACGCTTTCGGTGGGTTCGAACGGCGAAGTCCGTCGTTTGCGGAAGCATACGCTTCAACACTTCGACGCTGGTCGCGGAATTTTCGGAGAGGGCAGCTCTGATCTCATCCGGGAAGGCTTGAGCGTAGCTCGCCGCGGCACTAACCTTCGCTTCCGGCCATTCTAAGTGCCTGGCAACGGCCCCGGCCTTGCCTCGGTAGCTGCGGAGCAGGAGCGCCACTTCCCAGACGGCCAGGGAACTGCCTTGGACGTACGCCTGCCGGCCTGCCGGAGAGTCGCGGAAATCGATGAAGGCAAATTCCGAGCGCCGGAGACCCTCCTCGACCAGGCGAGCGCTGGTGTCGCTCGGCGTCCACCCGTGGCGGTGCGCCAATTGCTTGAGCCGCTTGCTGCTCTTCGCCGGCAAACGCATGCTGACCACGATGGAATTGGCGCTCATCCGCTACAATGTAACTCCCGTAAACATTGTAGCACGACTTCCTCTAACGCCGCACCACCAGCGTATTCGCCAGCATGTCGTGCAGGGCCTGCTTGCGGGCCGTGAAGCCGGCCATGATGAAGCCGATCATCAGAACGAACGCGGAGACGATCTTGCAAAGGTGCCGGATCGTGGCCGTGCCGAAGCTGATGCGGCCGCCGTCGAGGTCCGTGACGTAGATCTTCATCGCCATCTTCCCGAGCATCCGCGCATAGCGCCGCTGCAAGTTGCGATGGGCCTGCGTCGTGCCCGGCTTTCCGGCT
>CAZRND010000038.1:13236-21936 GCA_964601345.1 uncultured Acidobacteriota bacterium
TTCCCGAGCGTCGCTTGGCGCTCCGAGGATTCGAGCAGGGCGTGGTAAAGCCAGCCGGCGACGAGGACGCCAACGAAGCCGACGACCGGCGTTAGAAAGATCGAGATCAGGACGTTGAGCGCAGTGACGGCACACCAGTCGATGACCGACGCGGCAAATCGCAGCCAGAAGCCCGCATACTGGAGCGCATTTCTGGGCGGCTCCATGGTCTCGACCCCTCTGGCTACGGGAGGCGGCGGGGCAGCGGCGCCCGCGGTCGCGGTCATCGCGGCTCCGCAGTTCGGACAAAAACGGTCGGCGGCGGCAGCCTGCGCGCCGCATGTCGAGCAAAACATGGTGGCCTCCCCGTTCGCGGATTGGTATCATAGCATGCTCGATCTCAGGAGGAATTCCTTGTCAAAGCTGACCCAACGTCTGACGTTTGTCCTTTTCTTTATCACGATTGCCGGCTTCGCCGCGCAGAACGGGAAGACCGGAAAAGCAGCCGTTAATCCGGACGATCTGAAGACCTACCTCACTTATCTCTCTTCGGACGAACTCGAAGGACGCGCCACCTTCAGCGAAGGTCTCGGCATCGCCGCGGGCTACATCGCCGGCCGCTTGCAGGAGTGGGGCATCAAGCCCGGCGGCGATCATGGATCCTACTTCCAGCGCGTGGCCGTGCTGGGGGTGAAGGCCACGCGGCACTCGTACCTGACTGTGGAAGTGAACGGCCAGACTAAGACGTTTAAGGACGGCGAAGGCGTGACTTTCCCGGCGAATGCCGGCGGCAAGCGCGACGTGGTCGTCGACAATGTGGAATTCCTTGGCTACGGCTTGAACGCGCCGCAAGCGCACATCAACGACTACGCCGGCAAGGACGTGAAGGGCAAGGCCGTGGTCTATCTGGGCACGCTGGGTCCCAAGGATTTTCCCGCCGCCTTGCGCCGGAATCTTGCCGCTCGGGGCAGCTCGGCGATTGAGGACGGCGGCGCCGCGGCGACGATCGGTGTTTCGGGATTCGGATTTGGCGGCGGCGGACGCGGAGCGCAAGCAGCAGGAGCGCCGACGACAGGCGCACCCGGTGCCGCGCCCGCAGCGCAAGGCGGGGGCGGGGGTGGGGGTGGGTTTGGCGGACGCGGAACTCCCCTCGAAGCGCCGGATTTCACCACTGTCCAGCGGCTCGACCGGAAATTTCCTCCGAGCGTGACTGCCCAAGACGCGTTGTTTGAGTTTCTCTTCAGCAACGCGCCCATGAAGTATGCCGAACTGAAGGACAAGGCCGCCAAGCAGGAGGTTCTGCCCGGCTTTTCGCTGAGCGGCGTCAAAGTGACCTTTCACATGGAAGCCGATTATCGGATCGTGCGGACGCAGTTCACGCGCAACGTCGTGGGCGTTATCGAAGGATCCGACGCGAAGCTCAAGGACACCTATGTCACTTTCGGCGCGCACTACGATCACGTCGGATACGCGGAGGGCGAGATCGTTCAAGGCGCGAACGGTCCCGCTCGCACGGGACCCAGCCCGGGCCGCGTGAAGCCGGGAGCGATCGAGGACCGCATTTGGAATGGCGCGGACGACGACGGATCGGGAACCGCAACGCTCCTGGGTGTCGCCAAGGCTTTTGCCAAGGGTCCGCGGATGAAGCGGTCCCTCGCTTTCTTCTGGCATAGCGGCGAGGAGCGCGGCCTGTACGGTTCTCGTTACAACGCCGACTATCCGGCCATCCCCATTGAGAAGACCGCCGCGAACCTCAATATGGATATGGTCGGCCGCAACCGCGACGACAAACCGGAGGAAGAGAACACCGTATACGTGGTCGGATCAGACCGCATCAGCAGCGAGCTGCATGAAATCCTGCAAGCCGCAAACGACAACATGCCCAAGCCGATGAAGCTGGATTTCGAGTTCAACGACCCAACCGATCCCGAGCGGATCTATACGCGCTCCGATCATTACAGCTACGCGGCCCAAGGCATCCCCATCGCGTTTTTCACCACCGGATTGCACCCGGACTATCACTTCAACACCGACAGCGTGGAGAAGATCAACTTCGAGAAGATGGCGCGGATTGGGGAGCTGGTCTACCAGACCGGACGGCGCGTCGCCGTGCTCGATCACTTCCCGTCGCGCGACAACAAGGGTGCGCGCGCGGGAATCGGAGCTTCGGGCGCTGCGAAACAGTAGAGCGCGTTCGTGGTGCGGATGTAGAGACGCCCGCCGGTAATGGCGGGCGTCGCGTGGCAGCCGTCGCCGAGGTCGTTCACGGTGATGAGCTGCCATTGAGCGCCGGCTTCCACGACGGATGCCTTGCCTTCTTCGCTGATCAAGTATAGCTTTCCGTCCGCGGCAACGGGAGAAGCGTAGTAAGCGCCCGGCGCGCCCGGAAGCCGCGCCTGTTTCAGAATCTCGCCCGTCTTGACGTCATAGGAAGTCAGGATCCCGCCTTCCTTCAGCGTGTACAGCACGCCGCGGTAATAAAGCGGGGAAGGGACGTTCGGCAGCGAGCGCGGATTCTTCCACACCAGATTTCGCTCGGTGATATCGCCCTCGCCTCCGATCCGGTAGGCGCGCAGAGAGCTTTCTCCCGACAACCGCGATTGGAAGAGCTTCCAATCACGCTCTTCGAGATACCCGGAGTGGTCGAGATCGAGCGCCTCCCACTGTTTCTTCAATTCCGGGACTTCCGCGACGGATAGCTTTCCGTCCTTGTCTATGTCCCACTTGGCCAGGGCTTCCGCAAAAGTGATCTGCTCGCCGGTGGCATCGCCTGAAAACGTCACGAAGTAGACGAAGTCGCCTGCAACAATCGGCGTTGGCTTGATCTGCCACGGGAGTCCGTTCAGCCACCAAAGTTCTTTGCCGGTCGCGATGTCATATCCCGACAGCTTGTATGACCCGACGATAAGCGCCTGCGGCTTGGCGCCCGCGGGACCATAGAGGACCGGCGTAGCGTAACCGCGCTGTGCGTTCGGACGTTCGGTGCGCCAGCGCACTCGTCCGGTCGCCTTGTCGATCGCCAGCAAAAACGACCCGGTGTCCTGATCGCAATTCAAGAGCAGCGTGTCGCCCGAGAGCACGGGCGAACTGGCAGGTCCGTATTGATTTTCGAACGGGCCGAGCGGCATCCGCCAGAGTTCGTTGCCGTCCGGTCCGTAGGCGAGCAATCCAAAGTCCGCAAAGAATGCGTAAACATTCTTGCCGTCGCTCACCGGCGTCGGCGACGTCGGACTATTGTTGTTGTGCAGCGGCTGCTTGCGTGGACGCGGACACTCGCGCCGCCACAGGACGCGTCCCGTGGCGCGATCGAGGGCGATCGTGAAGAGCTTGTCGCTTTCGAACGCGGTCAGGAAGATCTTGTCACCCGCGACCGAGGGCGAGGAATGGCCCGGCGGAACCGGCGTCTTCCAGACGAGGCTCTTCGCAGGTCCAAACTCGGCGGGGATGCCGGTGTCCTCCGAAACGCCGCTGGCGTTCGGACCTCGGAACTGCGGCCAATCCGCGGCGCAGAAAAGGACAGCGAGCAGGAAAGGCAGAAAGCGCTTCACGGCGGTTGAGTCTAGCATACGTGAGTTGACTTCCGATTCTGGATGGGAGTATGCTCCAACCGCGAGGCGTTGATACGTTTCAACTGCGCTCTTGGGGAGGTTCTGAATGCGGCGAACGGTCTTCATTTCTTCTCTTACCATTGCCTTTTGGGCCGGCATGGCCGGCGGCGCCGACTGGCTAACGGACGGCGCTAATTCCCAGCGCACTGCCTGGCAGCAGAACGAAAAGCTCATCTCGCCCACCACTGTAAAGGGCATGAAGCTGCTCTGGAAGACCAAGCTCGACAACGAGCCTCGCCAGATGCACTCGCTGCTGCCTGTGCTGATTATCGATCGCGTCAACACCAGCAAGGGTCCGAAGCAGATGGTCATCGAGACCGGCGTGTCGGACAACATTTACGCCCTCGACGCCGAGACCGGCGAGCTGATCTGGAAGAAGCATTTTGAAAGCGCCTGGAAGCCCCCGGCTACGGGCGGGCGAGGCGGCGGAGTGCTCTGTCCCGGCGGAATCACCGCGACTCCGGTCGTCGGGCCCACGGACACACCCGGAAAATACATCATCTATGCGGCATCGTGGGACGGACGCCTTCACAAGCTGAATGCCGCCGACAGTGAAGACTTGGCGCCGCCCGCCAAGTTCATGCCTCCCAACGGAAAGCCATACGCGCTGAATCTCTTCAACAACGTGATCTACACGCACACGGCGCAAGGCTGCGGCGGCAATCCCAACATCGTGTATTCGTACGACCTGGCGACGAACAAAGTCGGATCCTGGGGACCGGCGGGGGGCGGCATGTGGGGACGCACCGGAACCCCGATCAGCGCCAACGGCACCATGTACACCGGCACCGGCGATGGCCGCTGGGACCCGGAGAACGGCATCTACGGCAACGGCATTATCGGCGTGAAGCAGGATGCGAAGACCAAGGCCATGCAACTGGTCGACTACTACGGGCCGTCAAACGCTGAGTGGCTCGTGAAGCGCGATCTTGACATGCAAGTGACTCCGGCGATCTTTCGCTACAAGGGCAAGGAGCTGATGGTCGATGCGGGCAAGGAGTGCCGCGTCTACATGATGGACACCGAGTCGATCGGCGGCGACGATCACCGCACGCCGATGTACCGGAGTCCGCTGATCTGCAATGAAGAGGTGAATTTCGCGGGCGCTGGCATCTGGGGATCGATGGCCAGTTGGGAAGAATCGTCCGGCACGCGCTGGGTGTTGACGCCTTTCTGGGGCCCGAAGCATTCCGCCTTCCACGCGCCCATCGAGAACGGCACGGTGAAGGACGGCGCGATCGCCGCATTCAAAGTGGAAGAGAAGGGCGGCAAGTTTCAGCTAGCGCCGGCCTGGATCTCGCGCGACATGAACCGCGGCGGGCGGCCGGTGGTCGCAAACGGAGTGATCTTGGCCCATGGGAGCGGGGAAGACACCGACCAGGCCGATCCCGCGCTGGGGCTCACCAACAGCAGCGACATCCGCATCCCCGGCTCGACGCACGCGACGCTCTACGCGCTCGATGCCATCACCGGGAAGGAACTGTGGTCGAGCGGCAACCAGATCACGTCGTGGAATCACTGGAGCGGCCTCTCGGTCGCCAACGGAAAGGTCTACATCAACACTTTCGACGGCACGCTGTACTGTTTCGGCGTAACGAAATGACGGGAATCCTACTGGCGCTCGCTCTCGTGGTGCAGATTCCGGAGGCGCAAAAGCGCCTGCTGCACGACTGGGGCGGGCTGACGCGCTACGGCAGCGAGAACGCCGAATTGCGCGCGCCGGGGCCGAACGAAGATCGCGTGGTCTTCCTCGGCGATGAGATCACCGAACAGTGGTCGCGCGGCCGGAAGTTCTTTCCCGGACACTCGTATCTCAATCGCGGCATCGGCGGACAGACCACGGCGCAGATGCTGGTGCGCTTTCGCCAGGATGTCATCGGCCTCAAACCGAAAGTCGTAGTGATCCTGGCGGGCACGAACGACCTGGCCGGCAACACCGGGCCCGCGACGGAGGGGACCATGGGCGAGAATTTCATGTCCATGGCGGAGCTGGCGAAGTTCAACGGCATCCGCGTGGTGCTCGCTTCTGTGACGCCCGTCTGCGACTGCTTCACGAACCAGACATCGCGGCGGCCGCAAGGAAAAATCATCGGACTCAACGGCTGGATCAAGGATTACGCGGCGCGTTTCGGCGCGACTTATCTCGATTACTACTCGGCGCTGGCCGACGGCCGCAATTTCAAGAAGGAACTCACGACGGATGGCGTCCTTCCGAACGACGCGGGCTACGCGGTCATGGGTCCGCTGGCGGAGAAAGCGATCGCACAAGCTTTGGGCAAGGAACGGTGACTCTATGCGAAGAATTCTCACTCTTTTGATTTGCTGCGCCGGCATGGCGCACGCCCAATTCGGGCGGGGATCCGGCGACTGGTCGACGAACGGCAGCGACGCGCATCGCTCGAACTGGGTCCGCAACGATCCGAAGATTTCCAAGACCGCGCTCGAAAAGCCGGGCTTCCAGTTTATTTGGAAGATGAAATTCGAGGGCGCGCTCGCCGCTCCGAGCATCTACACCGGATACATCGGGTACCGCGGTTTCCGGTCCTTTGGATTCGCGGGCGGCAGCGCGGATGGCGCGTTCGGCATGGACACCGATCTCGCCCGCCTCGAGTGGCAGAAGAAGTTTACGACAAAGCCCTCGGCGTGCGGCATGACCACCGGAGTCGTGCGTCCAGTGGGGACCGCATTCCCAGCCACCCCCGAAGGGGGCCGCGGCTTTGGCGGCGGACGCAGCAATCCGGGGAAGAGCGGCGTCGGCGAAGCGAATGGAGGTTCGACGATTGTCGCCGCGCAGGAGGCGGCGGCAGCGGCAGCGGCCGCTGCAGCGGCGGCGAACCAGAACGCACCGCCCGCGACGCCAGGTCCAGGGCGCGGCGGCCAAGGACGCGGCGGGCCAGGCTTCGTACGCCAGCCGATTGTTGTTCACGCCCTTGCGAGCGACGGGTTGCTGCACACCTTGTACGTGTCGAATGGAGAGGAACCGGCGGCGCCCGTGCGATTCCTTCCGGCGAATGCCAACGCGCAGGGCTTCATCATTGCAGGAACGAATGCCTATGCCGCAACATCGCGCGGATGCGGCAGCGTTCCCGACGGCGTGTGGGCCATGGACCTGGCATCGAAAGACGTGACGCACTGGGACTCGTCGAGCGGAGCGATCGTCGGTTCGGCCGGAACCGCCATCTCGCCTGACGGAACGCTCTATGTCGCGACCGAACGCGAGCTGGTCACGATCGATCCCAAGACGATGAAAGTCAAGAAGTCTCACGCGACCGACTTCACGTCCTCGCCGGTCCTTTTCCAATACAAAGACAAGACTCTTGTCGCGGCGGCCGCCAAGGACGGCAGCATCCACGTGCTCGACGGCGAAACGCTCGACATGGTCGCGAAATCGGCCGCCGGAAAACCGATCGTTGGAGCGCTCTCGAGCTGGCAGGCATCGGACGGCACGCGCTCGATCCTCGCGCCCACGGCGAACGGCATCGCTACCTGGACCCTGACGGACCAGACGTTGCAAGCCGGCTGGGTGTCGCGCGACATGAATGCTCCCCAAACGCCGATGATTATCAACGGCGTCGTCTTCGCGCTGTCGGGCGGATCGTCGCCGGTGCTCTACGCGCTCGACGGCACATCGGGCAAGGAACTGTGGAATAGCGGCAAGTCTATCGCCGGCGCGGTGCGCGGCAGCGGCGCGCTCTCCGGCGGCGGCAGCCAGGTCTACGTCGGCGGCGCCGACGGGACGCTCTACGCTTTCGGATATCCGATCGAGCACTGACATGCGTACGGTCCTCTTCATTCTGATCTTCGCGGTCGCGGCGATGGCGCAGCTTCCGGATGGTCCCGGCAAGGCCGAGACCGAAAAGGTCTGCAAGGGATGCCACGAAGTCGAGCGCTCGGTCTCGAAGCGGCAGGACCGCGACGGCTGGCGCGCAACGATGGACAAGATGGCCAGTCTCGGCGCGAAGGCTTCGGAAAAAGAGATGCAGGCGATTTTCGAATACCTGGTGAAGAATTATCCGGGCGACGAGATTCCCAGAGTCAATGTCAACAAGGCTGCCGCGATCGAACTCGAAAGCGGCTTGTCGCTGCGGCGCTCGCAGGCCGCGGCCGTCATCCAGTACCGTGATAAACACGGAGACTTCAAGTCCCTCGCCGATCTGAAGAAAGTTCCGGGCTTGGACCCGGCGCACCTTGAGGCAAGAAAGGACCGGATCGCTTTCTGATATGAGTTACAAATTTCCCGCCTTGCACAACGCGATGTGGCCCGGCCTGGTCGGCAAGGGTCCGGACTCCGAGCCGCCGATCGACCTCGAAACCCTGCTGAAGCTGACCGCCGCCGCGCAAGTAAACGGCGCGCGCTTCGACGGCGTCGATCTGTTCCTCGTAGCGCCGCACACCGACATCGACTCCTCGGACGACGATCTCAAGAAGCTGGCCGACAACCTGGCGTCGAAGAAGCTCAACGCCGGATCGCTCGTCGCGCCGGTGTGGCCGCCCACCGGCGGCGGCTCGGCCATGGGCAACGAAGAAGAACGCAAGGCCTTCCTGACGCAAGTTCGCAAGGCCTGCCGCATCGGACGCAAGCTGCGCGACCTGAAGATCCGGCCGAGCGGCATCGTGCGAATCGACTCGGCGTCGAGTCCCGCGGATTGGTCCAAAGATCCCAAGGGGAACACGGAGAAAATCGCCGCGACGTTCACGGAGGCCTGCAACATCGCGGAGAGCTTCGGCGAGCGCCTGGCCGCGGAAGGCGAAATCTGCTGGGCGGGAATGCATAGCTGGCGGCGCAACGTGGAGCTGATGGAGATGGTGAACCGGCCGAAGACGCTGGGATTCCAGGCCGACATGGCCCATACCATGCTCTTCACCATGGGCTACAACGCGCCTGAGGACGCGCTGCTGCCCGCGAATTTCGACTGGTCGAAGGGCGACAAGCTCGCCGAGGCCTATCGCAAGATGGCCGGCGCGCTGCGCCCATGGACCATCGATCTGCACATCGCCCAGAACGACGGCACGGTAAAAGGCTCCGGCTCGCACGACAAGACCGGCCGCCACTGCCAGCCGCTCGATCCCAACGGCAAACTCGATATCGTGCGCGACTCCGGCGCCTGGATGC
>CAZRND010000039.1:0-9211 GCA_964601345.1 uncultured Acidobacteriota bacterium
CGAGCGCTTCGGCGGACGGGACGATGGTGCCGACCGCAGCACAGATCATCGACAACGCGGGCGCCATCTGGACGATCGGCGGCGGAGAGGTGATTCTGCGGAACGGCCTTCAGGCGGCTGCCGGCTATGGCTCGGCCATCTACTGGAAGAACGGGACGGTCTACGTCTTCGGCACGGACAGCAACTGGTGGCAGGTGACCGGTTTGGGTTTGGGCAAAGTCGGGCCAACCCCGCCTTAGCGCCCTGCCCGCACTCGGGGGGAGGGGGGAAAGGATCTCAATTTGCCGGGGCTAAAGCGGGGGCGGGCCTTGGAGGTGGCGGTTGTAGGACTCGAATAACTGGGGATGCGGCCTTACGCGGCGGCTTCTTCGTTGACGAACTTCGAGAGGACCGCTTTCACATCTTGCGGCACATTATCGAACCGGATGCCGGCGGCCGTCGTCGTGATGTAGGCGCAATATCCGCGCATCTGAAACGGCTGACGCTCTGGGATCGTGAAATTCAACTGGACGTGCTTTTCCATCAACAGCCGGGGATGATCGAGCGGGCCGATCAGGATCCCGAACTCGCTCAACTGCCGCGCCGGAGCCTTCCCTTTGACGCCTTCGGCGGAATACGACACTTCGAAACTGACTTCTCGGCGCAATACTTTGCGTCGCTCCATGTTGTGAGATTAACAGAGACCGCTTGCTGATTGCAACTCGGGTCTCGGGCCGCGTTCTTCAGTTCGTGTAGACTGTGCGAGGAAGCGCAAATCGTGAGCAGAATTCAGACGAGGGTCGTGGGCGGAGCGTTGCTGATTTGCGCCATCCATGCCTGGCCGATCCTCGCCGCCTACCTGCGGCAAGGCCGGCTCCTGAAGGTCGCTTACGCGGAAGAAGTCCTGTACGGAATTCGGGTCCAGGACGTAGCGCGTGGCGGCAGCCTGGGCAATCCTTACCTCGCCGAACATCAGGACGCGCCCGGTCTCCTTCCCGAGATGGCGGAGCGAGTGCTAGGGATCACGGCAAGGGTCACGGGTGCATCTCCGGCGGCCATTCTCGGCGTTTCTCGAGTTCTCTTTGCGGGTGTAATCTTTCTGCTGGTCGAGAGTCTCGCGCGCAACCTCGGCCTCGATCCGCACCTCGCTCTTGTGGCCGGCCTGCTGCCTCCGCTCCTTCCCTCCGTTACGCAGGTCTTCGCCGAACCGAGCGATGCGCCGAGCTTCTTGCGCTACTTCCGCGCGATCAGCCCCGGCCCTTCCGTCGCCCTCTTCCTGGCCGCGATTCGCGCTCTTTTGGCGGCGCGGGACACGCCTCCGGTGCGCGTCTGGACGCGGGGAATCCTGGCGGGCGTGATGCTGGGAACGCTCTTCTACAACTTGATCTTCTATTCCAGCGTGGCCATCGCCGGCGCCGTGATTCTGGCCTTCCTCTCGGCGGGCGCGGCGCGCCGGGCATTTCTGATCGCCTTGCTGGTGGCCGCGCTTCTGGCCATTCCATACGCGCTGCACATGCTGACATTGTTCGATCAGCCCGAGTTCCAGGAAACGCTCTTGCGGAATGGACTCATGGCGCCGGGCTCGGCCCCATCGCGAGGCGCCGTGGAGCGCTTTCTCCTTGGTCTGCTCTTTGCCGTCCCGTTGTGGGTCCAACGGCACAAACTCCCCGCTGCTTCCTTTCTCCTCTCGTTCTTAGCGCCGGGAGCTTTTTTCTTTCTGCAAAATATCGCGACCAACCGCGCGATTGCGGAGAACCACTGGGTCGATCCGCTCATTCCGCTATGGTGCCTGGCGCTGGTAGCGGCCCTCGCCGCGCGGATTGCGCCGGTGCGGCCGGCGGGCCTATATGTTCTTGGGGCAGGCCTGCTGGGCTTGGCTCTCTACATCCAGCAAGCGGCCTATCTTCGCTGGGAACGAATTGCGGAGCGCGAACCGGACCTCTACGCGCTGGACACTCGGATTCCGCAGACGTTGGGCTGGCTCAATCGCGAGACTCCCGCCGGTTCGGTGATCCTGTCCAGCGATGCCATGATGACCAGCCTTGCTCTGCATACGCACAACAAGGTGTACTGGAGCTTTTACGCCGGCATCCACCTGGTCTCGGAGAGAGAAGCGATCGCGCGGCAGGCCGCGACCGATCCTTGGCCGCCGCGCTTTGATCGCCCGCTCGCCTATCGCGCGGACTACTTCCTCGGCGCCGACGGATACTGCCCCGCCGCTCCGGCGCGCCGCGAGCTGTATCGAAACGCAGTCGAGAGGACCTGCGTCCTCGCCCTGCGGTAAGGCCATGGGAAACCGCAGCCGCATCTTGTTCTGGACCGGGGCGGCGGTCAATCTGATTGTTTTTCTTCTGCCTCATCTGGTTGGGCTGAGAACGAACCTCGGCGATTACACGCCTTTTTCCGCGGCCCCTGAGTTGTCCGGACTGATCTCCGCGGAGGAAACCTACTATTACGCGCCTGGTCCCAGCCGCTTCTACCATACCGGTCGGCTCCAGAAGGAGCTGGACGTCTTCGAATTGCGCGGCCAATCGAACCCCTATCCGGTCCTGCACTCCGTCGTCATCGGATTGCTGTCGAAGGGCGTCGGTTCCTTGGAACTTGGGTGGATGGTCGGTCACGCGCTCTTCCCGACGCTGCTTTGGATGATCCTTTGCTGGAATGCCTATCGCGTGGAACCTTCCATCGTCCGGGCGATGGCTGCGGCCTGGCTAACCTGCCTGGTCGGGTTCGGTCCCCGGAGCTTTCTTCTCATCGGTGCGGGAAACTCTCTCCAGCCCTTGGCGCTGACGCGCATGCCGCATCCGGCGCTCTCTTTCTTGCTTCTGGTCCTGGCAATCTGGCAGGCATCTCGCGCCATCGAACATCCCTCGGCCGGAAACGTGGCCGCAGGCGCCGTGGTCGCAGGAGCCTTGTTCTACGCCTATTTCTTTTGCTGGGTGGCATTTTTCGCCGGATCCGGCGCCTTGCTCATCATGCTGGCGTGGCGGAGAGAATGGCAACCCGCCCGCACGCTTGCATTGGTCACGGCGATCGGAGGTGTTCTCGGCGCTCCGCAGATCTTCTGGAATCTGGAATCCGTCCGTGTCGGAGGGCAAAGCCTGCCGTTCGGACAGCAGGATCTCATAGGCCGGAGAGCGGAGGAGTTCACGAGGAATCCGGATGTGACCGGCCTCGTTGTCGTACTACTGGCGACGGTCATCCTGTGGCGGTATTCCAGGGCCAAAGAGTGGTTTCCTCTATTGATCCTGGCCACAGCGACCGGCGCCGCGGCCGGTTTGAATTTGCACGTCCTGACCGGCTTCGATGCCGAGCACGGCCACTTCTACAACCGGGTCCTACAGCCGCTGGCCTTCTATTGGACCGCGTTACTGGCCATCCAAATTCGGCCCAGACGCTGGGTAAGTGTTAGCGGCGCGTTGATCATCGCCCTGCTGGCGGTGGGAGCGATCCGCCAGGTAGCCGTGGGAAGACAGATCGCCATCTATCACCGCGCCAGCCGTCCGAATCACAACGCTCTCCTTTGGCTTCGCGGCAGAATGGAGCCGGATTCCGTGATCGGCTCGACCGACATGGAAATGGTCTCGCTCATCCCAACGGTGACAGGCACATGGAATTTTGTCCCGGCCGAAGCTCGCAGTAATGCAACGAACCTGGAGATCGTCACCCGTTATCTCTTGCTCTCGCGGCTGGAAGGCAAGACCTGGGATTTTCTAGAAAAGTCAGCCCCGGATTTGGAACCTCCCGAATTCGGGCCCGACACGGTTCGTCTCGCCCGCCGGATTTGGAGCAGCCTCGATCCAGTCGGCGAACTCAGTCGCCGGAAGCTGGACTATCTGGTGAGCCGGCGTGGCGCGGCGGCATCGAGCGTTCTGCGCTTGTTGCCCGGCTCTCAAATCGTCTATGAGAATTCCGAATGGGCCGTCATTCGAGCGAAGGCAAAATGAGTCGCAAGGTCCGCGACGAGAAAACAGTGGCTCTCAGGCGCGATATCGGAAGCCAACCGCGCTAGCGACCCGGCGTCGCAAGGATGCGAAGCGCGCGGACCGTGCGAGATTGCGTCCGCCGGGAAGAAGGATCAACGCTCGCGCGATCGCGTATCCCATGGGAGAGACCGCGTCGGGATTCACCTGGCGGGCTGAATCGATCCGAGCCAGGGCCTCCGAGGCCGGTAGTTCGTCGGTGAGAGCCAGGGCAAAGCGCTGCCGGGCCAGTTTTTCTGAAATCAATCGGCGATAAGGGTCGCGCGTAATGTATCCGAGGGCCTTGACCAAGACATCTTCCCATCCGTGCCGCATCGCATAGAGGTTGGCGGTGAGTTGTTTTGGATGCTTCCGGCAAAAGGCTAACGGCGAGAAGCGACAATGGCGAAAGCAGCAGCCGGCCCAGGCCGCGCGCAAGTTGTAGTCCAGATCGGTAACGTAGAGAGTCTCATCCCAGGGCCCCACACGCTCCAGCGCGGAACGCCGGTAGAGGGCCGAGAGGGGCCCATAATCGAAATTGCCTTCCATTAGGTTGACGAGCACATCTTCGACGTCGGGCGTCGGCTCCTCAATCCAGTTGGGCAGTCCATGCGTTCCCAGGAAGGCGCGCGATTCGCTGAACACAATGTCTGCCGCGGGATCGGCCTGGAAAGTCTCCATCTGCTTTTCGATCTTGATCGGCGTGAGCACGTCGTCGCCATCGAGCAGTTGCACGAATTCCCCCGAGGTCTCGCGGATGCCCCTGTTGTATGCTCCGCTATCTTTCAAGTTCGGCTGTCGGATGTAGCGAACCCGATCGCCGAAGCGCCGCGGGACTTCCTGAGATGTTTCATCGGTGGAGGAATTGTCCACTACGACGATTTCAATGGGACGGTAGGACTGGTGGAGCGCGCTCTGAATCGCCAATTCGAGGTCCGGCCAATTGTTGTAGGCAACAACGACGATGGAGACCAAGCCCGGAGTAACCATTCGAACGTGGTCGTGTATTATATCGCCTGTGAGGGCGACGTGCAGCCGAAGGTGATTGACTGGACAGGGGTTTCTACAAGAAGCTTCGCAAAAACTCTGTGTGCAGGAGATTGCACATATTCACCCAATCCTGCCGTTAATTGCCGGGATAGTGCTCCTAGTACCAGTATTTTTTTCAACAGCTTAGAAGCTCATTTCGCGTGGCGATTGAATTGCTCAATTGGAAACCGTAGTTCTTAATCTAGGGAGGATTGCAATGAGGAAGCTTTTCTTAGCCGCCCTGTTTAGTATGTTGCTTGTTGCTTCGGCACAGGCTGCACCCATCTACACACTCTGGGTGATGGCGGGGAATGGCGCCACGGTTTTGACGGCCGACTACGGCACGTTCCAGGTTCAGGTATATGCGTCGCCGGACGATTCGAGCAGCTCATTCCTTCCCTTTACTTGGGATGGAACCTCGATCGTGCTCCCGTCCAGCGGGCAGGTTGACCTGTTCTTTGACGTTTGCGACCAGACGTTTTCGATTTGCCAGAATGGGAGTATTACATCTCTCGTTCCGTCGAGCGGATCGAGCGGCACAGGCAGTTATGGCGTGGACTTGGGGATCACCATCAACAATAACACCACCATTGTTCACTTCAACGTCAGCACTGGAACACCGGGCACCTTCACGTTCGACTACACGGATTCGCCGGGCTACGAGGCTTTGCTGGAGATTAAGCCCGCCGCGAACGCGGGCGGGGCCGCCGTGCCCGAACCTGCCAGCCTCTCGCTGTTTGGCACGGGAGCCCTGGCACTGCTCGGATTCCTGAGGCGGCGCCGGGCCTACTAAGGCTTAGGTCACATAGTATCGTTTCACATTGGCCAGGCTTCCTGGGGAGGGAGCTTGGCCAATTTTTTTGTACAATAGCCATCCAGCATGCGGGACGATCTAGCTTGGGCTGCCGCCTATCACGGGAAGCGTGTGGCGATCACGGGTGGAACCGGATTTCTTGGCGCTGCACTGAAAGCCGACCTGCGCCATGCATCCTCGGTGATGCCATTACGCCGTCAAGATGGCTGGGAGTCGTGGACCCGTTCCCTCGATCAAGCTGACTTCCTCTTCCACCTGGCGGCGCAGACCAGCCTGGAGGTTGCGGAACTGGATCCGCAAGCCGACTGGCAAGCTAACGTCTTTCCCATCGTCCGCATCCTCGAATACTGCCGCCAGCGCACCGTCCGCCCAATCATCGTTTTCGCCGGCACCGTGACGGAAGCGGGTCTCCATGATCGCCTGCCTGCCAACGAGGACGCTCCCGACAAGCCGGTCACCATTTATGACGTTCACAAGCTGGCCGCCGAACACTATCTGGGCTGCTACGCCCGCCAGGGGATCGTTCAGGGCGCGACATTGAGGCTGGCGAATGTTTATGGACCAGGGCCGGCCGCAACCGGCACCGACCGCGGGATTCTGAACCAGACCATTGGGAAGGCCATCCGTGGCGAGACTCTGACCGTTTATGGCGACGGCTGCGAGCTGCGGGACTATCTCTTCGTGGAAGATGCAGTCCGCGCCTTTCTGGCGGCGGGCGCGTGTATGGAGCGCCTGAACGGCAATTCCTTCGTGATCGCGACGGGGTCGGGCTGCCGGATCGTGGACGCCGTCCATCTGGTCGCGGAAATCGTCGAGCAACGAACCGGCCGCAGGGTTCCCATGAAGCACATTCCCCCGCCTGCCGGAGCGAGTCCCATTCAGGGCCGCAATTTCGTAGGCGACTCCAGCCGCTTGCGCAGACTCACCGGCTGGTCGCCACGCATCGCTCTTCGAGAAGGAGTCACAAGGACCGTGGATCACTTGCTGAAAGGAAGCTCTACCACTCCGTCACCAGATAATAGACCTCGCTCTCTTTCCCGCTGAGAGAGACCCGTACCGGCGCACCGACCACGTGCCCGCCCGCGGCTTCGACCATGGGCTGGAATAGGGCCGCGCTCGACTCCAGGCGGCTCTCGACCAGAATCACGCGTCCGCCAGGCTTGATGAAACGTTTGACGGAAGCGTAGAAACGCCGGTGAACCGACCAGTTAGGATCGTGACAGATCATGTTCAAGTCAGCCGCATTCCCCTTGAAACATTCGGAAGGAGGCACCCCAACCACCAAGTCCCATCGCTCCTCGGACGGGATCCGATCGAGGACATCGGAGTGGTAGATGCGCACCAGATGTTCAACCGAGTTCTCCTGAGCCGTCCGACGGGCGGCCTCGAGAGCCCTCGGATTGGCGTCGGCCAGAATCAGCCTGTTGCAGAATCCGCGGGCAAGCAGGGAGAAGCCGATATACGCCGGTCCGGCGAAAGCCTCAAAGAGCACGTCGCAATGGACCGGCGCGAACTGGCCAAGAATCCGCCAGAGATCCTGTTCATGATAAGGACCCCAGCCGGCTCGGTCGGACCAACGGTCAAAGACGATCAAGTCGCCATAACTGATCGACGGTTCGATTCCCTCTTCCCTTCGAAAGAGACGGCGCGCTAACTTGCGGAGGAGGGCGAGAACCATCACCCTTCCGTTGGCCTGGCGATCGACCATCGGAACTTCCACGCCCGGGTCGATTCCCGTGCCGACTCGGGTCCATTGTTCCGGGCTCCGGCCGTTCTTGACGGTGCTCATCGACTGCATCCTCCGCGGTCCCAGTCCGCATCGCATATAATCGCATACACCGCGCATGCCGGCCTGCTTGATTTGCCGCACTCCCATCGATGCCTTCCTGGACTTTGGAAGGATGCCTCTGGCCAACGGCTTCCTCGCGCCAGCGGACTTCGACGGCGAATACTCCTACGACCTTCGGGTCGGCTTTTGCCCCTCCTGCTCGATGGTGCAGCTCACCGATCGCGTGGATCCCGGCAAGCTCTTTCATGAGAACTACGCCTACTATTCCTCCACTTCGCAAGGCATGATCCGTCACTTCCAGGGATTCGCGCGGGAAGTGCAGTCCCGATGCGCGGAGCTGAAGGATCCCATAGTGATCGAAATCGGATGCAACGACGGCATCCTGCTGCGCAACTTTGCCCGCGACGGAATCCGGCACTTGGGAGTCGAGCCATCCAAGAATGTGGCGGAAGCGGCCCGCCGGGCGGGAGCCACGATTCTGGAGGCCTTCTTCAACGAAGAGACCGCCGCTCAGATTGTCGAGACGCTCGGCCCTGCGGACTGCGTCTGCGGCGCCAACGTGATTTGTCACATTCCGGATCTTCGCGGTCTGTTGCGCGGCGTGCGTCTTCTGTTGCGCGAACGCGGTGTGTTTATCTTTGAAGAGCCCTACCTGGCGGACATTCTGGAGAAAACCGCCTACGACCAGATCTATGACGAGCATGTTTTTTACTTCTCGATCACTTCACTCAAGCGGACTCTCGAAGCGCACAGCCTCGAAATCGTGGACGTCTCCCGCCAGGAGGTTCATGGCGGCTCGATGCGCTTCACCGTCGCGCGAACAGGGGCGCTCGCCGTCCAGCCGTCCGTCACGGAAATGCTCCGCCAGGAGAAAGCCCTTGGCCTCGAGGAGAGGACCACCTATAACCGGTTTGCCGAACGAGTCCTCGCATCCCGCTTTGATCTGATGTCGTTGCTCACCGGCTTGAAGGGCCAGGGACGGCGCATGGCAGGATATGGCGCAACTTCGAAGAGCACGACGGTGACCAACTTCTGCGGAATCGGGCCGCGATTGCTCGATTACATCAGCGATACTACGGCAGGAAAGCAGGGCAAGTTCACTCCAGGTACACATGTCCCCGTCGTTCCGTACGAAAGATTCGTCCAGGATCCGCCGGACTTCGCTCTGCTCTTCGCCTGGAATCACGCTCCCGAAATCTTCGCCAAGGAAGACCGGTTCCGGAAGGGCGGAGGCAAGTTCATCGTGTACGTCCCTTCCGTTCAGATAGTATAAGTGGTCGGTCCTTTGAGGGAGGTCGAGGTTGCGTCTCCTCGGTGTTTGGTACAAACAGCTTGCTCTTTTTTTCTTCACCGGGGCAATCCTTTTCCTTGGGCTGAATTTTGCCGCCGGAGCAGCCTTTCGTCTCAAGGACCGTTTGACCGGAGGACGGCCCGGCTCTCTTTCCTACGGTCTGGAACGCCTTCGGCGCGCCTATCCGGGCTGGAGCGATAAGGATATGGAACGCCTGCTCACGGAGACGTGGAAGGGCCTCGCTCTGGAGTATCGTCCCTTTGTGGCGTTCCAAGGTGGCGATGTTCATGGGGCCGTTGTCCAACCCCGCCGCCACTGCTTTCGGACGGGGACCGCCCAGCCGCCCC
>CAZRND010000039.1:9221-21736 GCA_964601345.1 uncultured Acidobacteriota bacterium
CGCCGTCAACATTTTTGTATTCGGAGGTTCCACAACCTTCGGCTACGGCGTGGCCGACGGCGAAACGATACCGGCCGCGATGCAGGAAGTTCTGTCGAGCTCTTGCTCGCGGACGGTCGCGGTGTACAACTTCGGCGGGGCTTGGTATTCCAGCTCTCAAGAAGCCGCGCTCTTTATGACTCTCCTCCGTTCCGGCGCCCATCCCGACCTAGCGGTTTTCATTGATGGGTTGAATGAGGGCGTCAATCACGAACCGCCTTATACCATCGAGACCCAAAGGCTATTCCATGCTACAGAGTCGCGAGACTGGAGGTCTGGCGCCGGGCTCGCGGCGGCTGGTTTGCCCGTCGTCCGGGCGGTCCAGAGCCTGGGAATCCGACTGGGAATCGGCCGGTCGGAAGTTGAGCCGCCGCCTTCCGCGGCCGGCGCCGCGACGAGGTGGCGCGCCAACCGAAGGTTGATCGCGGCGCTGGCCCAGGGCGCCGGAGCGCGCACGCTATTTGTTTGGCAGCCGGCGCCGTCCTCCAAGTACGATCGGCAATATCATTTTCTCAACGGGACAGGATTCGAGCAGGAACTGCAGAACAGTTTTCTCGAACGACTCTACCCTCTGGTTCAGGCCAAACGGCCGGACCTGGAGGGGGAAGGCAACTTCCTCTGGCTGGCGGACATGCAAGAGAATCGCAAAGCGAATTTTTACGTTGACGCGGAGCATTACAATCCCGGCTTCTGCCGCGAGATCGCCGCGCAGATCTGCGCATTCCTCCAGGCCCGCCAACTGGCGTGCCGCACTTGAGCCTATCCCCTCCTCTCCGTCGAGTCTTTGCCCTAAGCGTCGGCATCCTGGCGTGCCTGGGGCTGGCGACCGTTCTCGGCGTCGCGGCCTTCTTCGTGCTCATATCCCCCAAAAAATTGCCGGAGCAGAGCACGTCTCTTTCGCCCTTTCATGCGGCGGGCCTGACTCCGGAAGAGATGTACCTGGATTTGTTGAAGAAGACGCTCACTCGCTACCAGACGCCTCCGGCTCAGGTTCGGTACACCCTCCAGCCCCGCAATCCGATCGTGCGAGTTCTGTACAACGGCGTTCATTCGCTGCTGGCCTTCAAGAGTCTGGAACTCGTCCGCGTGACGCCGGCCGATACCGACGGCTACACTTGGGGAACGCGAGAAGCCGAGGACGCTGAAACCATGATCGGCCTGAAACGGCTCGACAATCTCCAATTCTGCGTCACCGATATTCTGCGCAGGAAGGTTCCCGGGGATCTTATCGAAGCGGGTGTTTGGCGCGGCGGCGCCACGATCTTCATGCGCGCCATTCTCCAGGCCTACAAAGTTCAAGACAGAAATGTTTGGGTGGCGGACTCTTTCGAAGGGCTCCCCAAGGCCGATCCGGCTCTGAACCTCACCAACTCTTTCAGCACCGGCGACATGGCGGTGTCCCTTCCGGAGGTGCAGCGGAACTTCGCCCGATACGGATTGCTGGACGGCCAGGTGCATTTCCTGAAAGGCTTCTTCAAGGACACACTGCCCCAGGCTCCTATCGGTCGACTGGCCGTGCTGCGAATCGACGCCGATCTCTATGAATCCACCATGGACGCTATGAATTACCTGTATCCGAAATTGTCCGTGGGAGGTTACATCATCCTGGACGACTACGTGAACCTGCCCGATTCCACGAGAGCCACGGACGACTATCGCAAGCAACGCGGCATCACCGAACCGATCCAGGTCATTGACCACAACGGAGCCTTCTGGCAGAAGCTGCGATGACCTCGTCCGCGAAGCCCGTCCGCATTCCGGAGATTCTGTGGTCGGGAGGGAACGAAGCGGCGCTGCGGGACATGCTGATCGCCGGCGCCCTCTTCTGGTGTCTTTGCTGCGCTGCATATCTTCTGGCCAAGGGAGTGGTGCTCGATCAGGCCGTGACGCGGGCCATGGTCATCGCCAATGCTGTTTCGTATCCGGCGGGCCATCCGGATGCGACTTTTTACCGCAGGGCCTTTAACATTGATTCTTACATCCTGGCCGGCTTGTGGCGGATCAAGCCCGACCCCGTTTTCCTTTCCAGCCTGCGCAATTTTGAGCAGTTGTGGCTGGCGGCCTTTGCCGCCTTTGGGTTTGTTGTTCTTTTCACCGGCAAACCCTTTGGCGGACACCTGGCGGCAGCCGTCATCCTTTACGGACACGTACCCATGTTTGGGGCTACATATCCGATCGACATTCAGCCCAACCTCTTCAGTGACGGTCAGATTGGATTGCAGTTCTCGCTGGTCGCCGTTCTCCTGCTGCTGGCCGGATTTCCCCGTCTGGGCGGCTTTCTGCTCGGCGTGGTTCCCGTCGTTCATTTGGCGATGGCCGTCATCGTCTGGCCTTGGAGCATCCTCTTTCGGCGGTCTCGCACATTTCTGATCTGGGCCGCGGCCGGCGCAGCGATTTCCGCAATGCTGGCGGCGTATGTCCTGTGGGGTACGCCGTTGCCGCCCGCGCCTCCTTATGACCAGCCGTTGAACAGCCAGACCGTGTATGAGAACTTCACGCGATGGACCGACGTGCACCGTCCGCCGGTCACCGGCAGCCTGGTGTTTCACTACCTGTTGAACTGCGCCTGTTTCTTCACCGTGGGATTTTGCCTGCGTCGATGCCTGCTCGATCGCGGCCGCGATGTGGGAGCCCTGCACGGGATTCTCATGTTCGGCGGCACGGCCTGGTCGTACATCTTCCTGGTCTGGCTGATCTCGCTGGCGCATCTGCCGATACCCAAGCTCGTCCAGATCTCGATGCCCTATCGTTTCTCAAACTTCTCCGCGGTTCTCTTGATTCCGCTGTCGATCGCCATCGTTCCGCTGCTGGCGCCCGAGAAGCTTCTTCCCGCTCTGCGCGGAGCCGCTCTCGCCGCGGCCGTGTTCATCGCTTTTATGATCGCGGGACCGGACCCGAGGAATGCCGGACTTCGAAACTGGCTGGATCGTGAAACGCGCCGGGACGAGATGATCCTTCCGCATCTCGACTTGGATGCCGACGTACAGGTAGAGACCGGCCATCCCGTCCTGATGGACGAGGATACGCTTTGGAAGATCCCCTACATGCCAGAGCTGGCGGGAGTCATCGGCGCCATGACGAAAGATATTTACGGCGTCGATTACACCACGCTGGATGCGCCGCTCAGCGAACGCGCGCCGAATTGGACGACGTCCTGGACGTCGCGCAGCACCGCGACCTGGCAGCAACTCGGCCGAAAATACAACTTTCGCCTGGTGCTTTGTCCGAAACAGATGCGCTTGGATCTGCCGGTCTGCTTTCGCGATGCGGCAAGAACGCTCTACCGCATTCCCTGATCCGGATAGTATGATAGCGAAGGCATTTTTATTATGCTAAAGCTGACGGTCACAGGCGGTCTGGGACACATTGGCTCCGCCTTGATTCGCAGAATCCCAGCCGAGCTGACCGGCCAGATCGACATCATCGACAACCTCTGCACTCAGCGTTATGCGGCGATGTTCCAGTTACAGGAGCGGCCTTCCTGCCGCCTGATCGAGCAGGACGTTCGCACGGCGGACCTGGATAAACACTTCCGGAAGACCGACGCCGTTGTGCACCTGGCGGCGATTGCCGGACCGCGCGACAGTCACGACAGTCCCGAAGAGGCGGAGAGCGTCAATTACGAAGGCACGCGTTCTGTCGCGGAGGCCTGCTTGCGCCGCGGCTGCCGGCTGATCTTTGTCTCTACCACCAGCGTCTACGGGGCGAACGCCGATGCCCTGACGGAGGAGTGCCTTCCCGAGTATCTCAACCCTCAAAGTCCCTATGCGGAGTCCAAGCTCCGCGCCGAGAAGCTGCTGCTTCGGATGGAAGCGGAACACGGACTGAAGTGCGTGATCCTGCGATTTGGATCGGTCTTTGGAACGTCGCCGGGCATGCGTTTCGATACAGCCGTGAACCGCTTCGTGTGGCAAGCGTGCACGGGCCGGCCGCTCGGCGTTTGGCGGACGGCGCTCGCCCAAAAGAGGCCCTACCTGGAGATGGAGGACGCCGTGCAAGCTCTCATCTTCACTCTAACCCGCGACCTGTGCGGCGTGTATAACGTGGTCACGTTGAACGACACGGTGGAGGGCATCATCGGGGCGATCAGCCAGTTTGTGCCGGACCTGACGGTTGAGTACGTGGACTCGCCGGTGATGAATTCCTTTTCTTATTCCGTGTCGGCCGATCGGCTCAAGGCTCGCGGCTTTGAATTTCGGGGAGAGTTGCGCCGCGGCGTGGGGAACACGGTAGCTTTGCTGGCAGCGGCCCGGCGAAACGGCGCAGCTTAGGGCGTCTTGCGCGCCACCAGCAGCATCTGCCCTCCGAAGATCCTCCAAGCAAGCGGCATCCGTAGGTATAAGGCTACGAGCCACGGGGCTTTGGGAAAACGGCTTTTGGAGGTGGAAGGCAAAAACTGAGGAACGACTCTCTCCATCCGGAACCCGGTTATTTCCAGGCCCTCGATCATCCCCCGGTGCGTGAAGGCCAGCCGATGGTCGAAGAAATCGTAATACTGATTCTTGCAATACCGGAAATTGGGTTGCATGATGACAAATCGACCGTCGCTTTGAAGTACGCGCCACACTTCCCGAAAACTCGCCGCAACTTCCTCCCGGGAAGGAAAGTGCTCATAAACGTTACTGGCAAAAACGGTGTCCACACTGGCACTGGGAACGGCGGAGAGATCGGCGCCCGTTGTGACGACCTTCCGCACCTCCCGGGCCGCGCAACGGAAGAGCGTCTGCTCGTCGACATCGACGGCGATACGCTGGGCGGAGACAATATTGTTGATGAAATGGCAATACCCGGCCCCTAGATCCAACGTGGTCCCAGCCTCCGGAAAATATTCCTGCAGGTAGGCGGCGATCGGCTTCCAGAATTTGCGAGCCGCCGCCAGGTCTCGGTCGTTGAAGCGAAGGGCGTAGACACGGGATTCCAGCGGCGCGGTCACAGGCTCTATGCTACTCGTTTTTCAATCCGCAGGCGATGGCCAGGTGGACAAGTACTTCCAGTGAGGGTCTTCTTTCACGACAGCAAAATGATCGAGGTCGACGCCATCGAACTCCCCGCAGGGCGCGGTCTTCGGACAGACGACAACAGCGATGCGTCCCGAGCGCAGCATTCCGGCGATCCCTCCATATTGATACTGCTGTCCGGCCCGGCGGTCCAGATCGTAAGTAGTGGCCACCACCAAATGCGGCGGGATCGGTTGAAACCAGGGCAGGTTGCCGGCGCCGATGGTCACTAGAGCCGGTTTTCCGATCTGCGTGAGGGAGACCTTGAGATCGCCAAATCGGCTCTCCACTTCCGGAAACAACCTGCCCTGGACGCCCGCCAGGATCAGGAGTACGCCGCAAAATTGGGCCGCGCATCCGAGCGCGATCAGTGTTCTCGGACGTCCTGAGGAATTACGCGCAAGGGCAAGCGAGGTAAGTGTAGCGGCCGGAAAAAAGTAACTCTCGGAGGCCCCTTGCTTCCCGGCCGCACCCAAGGCCAGAATGACTGCGACCACAGAGGCCAGGACCAAGAAGTCTCGGATCGGCCGGCGGAATATTGCCTCATACCAGACAAAAACAAGGCCGGCCGCGAAGAGCGGTTCTTTTGCCAGAGCCGCCAGAAACAGCCGGACGCTCTGCAACGCGTCCCAGCCCATGTTTCTTTGCGACAGCAAGACGGCGTAGCGATAGTCGGGTCCGCCCAAGACGATCGTGACCGCAAAGAGTAGAGCGACCATCGCGAAGACGCCGCCGGCTACGCGGCGCCGCCCCGAAATCCACAGGCAGGCGCACACGGCGATCCAGGCGGAAACGGAAGTCTGCTTGAAGCCCCAGCCCGCATACGCAGGCAGGATCGCCGCCCAAATCCAGGATTCCCGTCTCGACTCTTCTCCGTGAGCGAACATCCAAACAACCAGCAGTTCACAGACAAGTCCACCGATGTCCGGGCGGGTTGTCAGCACCCAATATCCGGTCAGAGGATTGAGCAGAATCAGGAGAGCGAAAACGGCCGCCTTCCCGCCGCTGAGGGCTTCCGCTCCGGTGCGGAGAATGCGATAGACGACGGCAATCCCGGCCGCGGCGAGAGCGAAGGTAGCGAGCCGGGTGACCAAGGGCAGCATCTCGTCGGCCTGGCCGGCAAGGCCGGCCACAGAGCCGTAGACGGCGTAGAAGACCCAATTGAAATAGCTGATCGCGAATGGAGGAGCGAATGGATCCTGATACACAGGAATTCGGTGGACCCACTTCCAGACGGCAAAGAGCGACTCCTCTTCCAGGCCGCTGGTGATGACGTACGGCCCGTGCCGCACTACGGCCACCATTCGAATCAGCGACAAGCAGAGGCCCGCAACGGCGGCGGCCAGAGGAAACAGGTCCGCCCTGTTAAACCACCGTTCACGCGGCATGTTTTTCGATCCAGCGGCGGATGTGCGGGATGGCGCGGCGCGGGAAGCGGTGCGGCGATTGGTAGAACCGGAAATCGAGCGATTCGGCGAATCGCGGAAGCTGCCGGCGGAATTGCTCGTGCTTGTGCTTGTACCATTGGTCGTCCGTTGCGGCGATGTGCAGCACGTGCGTCCCGGTCGAGCGATAGTTCGGGTTTTGCTCCCAATCGCCGGGAACGCCGCCGCACACGGCCACGAGGCCCCTGATCTTTCCCGGATGCGTGAAGGCGAAACGATAGTTGTACGAAGTCGGCTGCGAGAACGAAAGCAGGAAGACGCGCTTCGCATCGGCGCCGTGATCGCGCACCGCCATGCCGATCAGCTCGCGCACGTTGTGATGATGCAGCGCCACCGACTCGAGGCCGCGCCAGGAAGTTCCCCAGCCGAAGCCGACTCGAATGCTCTGTGGATCGTCCGGATTGCGCAGGAAGAACTGGTTGGGCCCTTGCAGCGAAATCACAATCATCTTCCCTGCCGCGATCCGGGCGGCGAGCCGCATCATCGACTCTTTGTTCCCCTCGTAGCCGTGCAGCGCGACGAGCAGCGGCCATCCCTTCCGGCGCCGGTGCTCGGAGGGAAGCTCCAGGTCGTAGTAACAGCGCAGCGGACTCGTGAGGTGTCCTTCCAAGCGCGGCTCCTTATCCGATCCCCAGCTCGTCGGCGTTTTCCAGCACCGATCCGCAGCGGTTGCAGATTACGGCGTGGCAGTCGCCGCAGACCAGCGGCTGCTCGCACTCGGCCCGGCACTGCGGACAGTAGAGCACTACATCGGGGGCGGGCATGGGCCATTGTAATATGAGAGAGTCATGCCGCGAAAAGCGCTGCTCGTTCTGACTGGACTGCTCCTCCTCGGCGCGGGTTTGGGCTGCCAGCGCGAGGCGCGCGAACAGGTCATCGGCACCGGCTACATCGCGCCGAATGCCGTGAACCTGCGCGACCGCCTCGGAGCGCAACAAATCACCATCGCAACGCTGAAGAACGGGCAACGTGTCGACATCCTGCAGAAGAAGCGCGGATGGGTCCGGGTCCGCACCACGACCTCCGCTGTGGGCTGGATCGAGGAGCGGCACCTGCTTAGTCCCGCGGTTCTTTCCAAGTTCGAGAAGTTGCGCCTCGATGCCGGCAAGCGGCCGTCGCAGGGAACGGCGCATCCGCGCGGCGACCTGAATCTGCATGCCGATCCTGATCGCAAGTCGCCGGTCTTCTATCAGCTCAAGGAAGAGGACGTCTGCGAAGTCGTGGGCCGCGCCGTGGCGGAACGCCCGCCGCGCGCCGGACAAACGGAGAAGGCTTACCAGGATTGGTTCCTGCTGCGCGCGAAAGACAAAGCCGGATGGGGCCTCGCCGGCGCCGTCGACATGTCCGTTCCCGAGGAAGTGCTGCAATATGCGGAAGGGAAGCGCATCGTCGCCTGGTTCATTCTCGAACCCGGGCCGCGCGAGGGCGAGGAGAACAAGCCTTCGATTCTCTGGGCCACCACCAGCGGACAGGGGCTCGACTACGATTTCGACAGCGTCCGCCTGTTTCGCTGGGGACATCGCAAGAAGCGCTACGAGACCTCCTTCATCGAGCACAATCTGCGCGGTTACTATCCGATCGAGATTTGGAAGCAGGAAGAGGTTCCCGGCTTCTCGGTCACTTCGGAAAACAAGCAAGGACAGAAAACTGTGCGCAAGTTTCTGATGAAGGAGACCTACGTCAAGCGACTCCCTGTGTTATGATCGGATTTCGATGCCGGCCGAATACATTCCCATCTTTTTCTTTCTCGCTTTAGCCTGCGCTTTTCCGGTGGTGACGCTGCTGGCGGCCAAGCTGGTGCGGCCGGAATCGCCGTTCAAGGAAAAGCTGATGCCTTACGAGTGCGGCATCGATCCGGTCTCCGACGCGCGCGGCCGCTACACGGTGCGCTTCTACATCGTCGCCATCCTGTTCGTGATCTTCGACGTGGAGACGGTCTTCCTGTTTCCCTGGGCGGTTCAATTCCGCCACCTGGGCCTGTTCGGGTTGGCGGAGATGGTGATCTTCCTCGGACTGCTCGTCATCGGCTACATCTGGGTATGGAAGAAGGGCGCGCTCGAGTGGATCTGATCAGCGCATGTTGATTGGGATTTGCGGCGGCACCGGATCGGGCAAGACAACCCTCGCTGAAAAGATTCTCGAAGCCACCGGCGATCGCGCCGTCCTCATCCAGCACGACCATTACTACAAAGACCTTACTTACCTGCCTTTCGAAGAACGGCGAAAGGTCAACTTCGACCATCCCGATTCTCTCGATACCGACCTGATGATCGAACACCTGGCCCGCCTCAAGGCAGGAAGAGCCATCGAACGGCCGGTCTACGATTTCGCCAAGCATAACCGCCGTCCGGAGACCGTGCGTATCGAGCCGAAGACCGCGATCGTGCTGGAAGGCATTCTGATCTTCGAGAACCGTCGCTTGCGCGATTTGATGGACATCAAGATTTTCGTCGACACCGACGCCGACATCCGGCTCATTCGCCGGCTGCAGCGCGACATCGCCGAGCGCGGCCGCACGGTGGACGACGCGGTGCGCCAGTGGCTCGAGACGGTGCGGCCCATGCACCTGGAGTTTGTCGAAGCGAACAAGCGTTACGCCGACCTGATCGTCCCCGAAGGCTTCAATCCCGTGAGCGTCGACCTGGTGGTGGAAAAAATCAAAGCGATGCTGCCATAATAGCCAATGCTCGATCTGGCTTTTGTCCGCGACAACCTCGACCTGGTGCGCAAGAAGCTCGAATTGCGCGGCGTGAAAAACGGCCTGGAAGGATTCCTGGAGCTTGATCACAACCGACGCCATGTAATCACGAACGTCGAAAACCTGAAACAGCGACGCAACCAGGCCAGCGAGGACATCGCCAAGCTGAAGAAGAGCGGCCAGGACGCCGGCTCCCAGATCGCGGCGATGAAGGAAGTCGGCACGGAGATCAAGACGCTCGATCAGCTTGTGGAACAGCTCGACGGCAAGCTGCGCGAAATCCTCAAGACGATTCCCAATCTCCCGCATTCCTCCGTCCCCGAAGGATGGGGCCCTGAACAGAACGTCGAAGTACGCCGCTGGGGCACGCCGCGCGAGTTTTCTTTCACGCCCAAGTCGCACTGGGAGTTGGGCGAGGCGCTCGGCATTCTGGACTTCGAGCGGGCCGGCAAAATCTCCGGCGCGCGATTTGCCGTTTACATGGGCCTGGGCGCCAAGCTAGAGCGCGCGCTGCAGAACTTCATGCTCGACCTGCACACCAAGGAGCATGGATATACCGAAGTGCTGCCGCCATTCCTGGTGAACTCAGCGAGCCTCTTCGGGACCGGAAACTTGCCCAAGTTTGCGGAAGACCTCTTCAAGACTGAGAATCACGATCTCTGGCTCGTCCCGACGGCCGAGGTGCCGCTCACGAATCTCTATCGCGACGAAGTCCTCGACGCCAAGAAACTCCCGGTGAAGCTCACCGCCTTCACGGCGTGCTTTCGCAGCGAAGCCGGCAGCTACGGCCAGGATGTGCGCGGGCTCACCCGGCAGCATCAGTTTCAAAAGGTGGAGATCGTGAAGTTTGCGCATCCGTCTACCAGCTACGAGGAGCTGGAATCGCTCACGAACAACGCCGAAACAGTTCTGCAGAAGCTGGGATTGCCTTACCGCGTGATGGCACTCTGCACAGGCGACATGGGCTTCAGCTCCGCCAAGACTTACGACATTGAGGTGTGGCTGCCCGGTCAGGGCGTCTATCGCGAAATCTCCTCATGCAGTAACTTCGAGGCCTTCCAGGCGCGCCGGGCGAATCTGCGATACCGCGACGGCGCGGACCGCGGCTTTCTTCATACGCTGAACGGCAGCGGCCTGGCCATTGGACGCACGTGGCTGGCCATTCTCGAAAACTACCAGCAGGAAGATGGGACGGTAGTGGTGCCGGAAGCGCTGCGCAGTTATCTCGGAACGGATCGGATTACAGCTTAACTGCCCGCCATCTTGCGGACCAGTTCCAAAACCTGGTCGCGGTCACGCGGCGTGAGCTGCGGCAAGTAGGCGCGCAAATCCCGCAGGAACTCCTGCTCGCCGGGATCGGTCGCCCCCTCTCGGAACATGTCCGCCAGTTCGGTATCGAACGCCTGCGCCAAGCGCGAGAGCGTGTCGAGACTGGGAATGGTGTGACCGTTCTCCACGCGGGAGATGTAGCAGCGCATGAGGCCGCTCTTCTTTTCCAGGTCCCCTTGAGAGAGCCCCCGCCGCTGCCGGAAATTGCGAACCACTTCCCCTACATTCATGAAAGTCCTGATAGCTTACACCGATGAGAGCAAGGCAGCAACAGTTTCTTCCACATCTTTTTCCGAGTGGGCTGCCGAGAGAAAAGCAGCCTCAAATTGGGAAGGAGGCAGGAAAATACCAGCCTCCAGAGCCTTCCGGTAAAAGACCCCAAACCGCTCTGTACTGGCGGACAGGGCCGTGGCCGCATCGGTCACGGGAGTCGAAGTAAAAAACAGCGTGAACATCGATCCCACGCGGTTTACTGTCACCGGCATTTGCGCGGCCAAATTGTTGCACAATTTTGCAGCAAGGTGTTCCAGACGCGTGTAGATGCCCGGATCTTTCTTCAGGATTTTCAGAGTGGCGATTCCGGCGGCGACAGCGAGCGGATTACCCGAGAGCGTTCCGGCCTGATAGACAGGGCCTTCGGGAGCGATCTGGCCCATCAGTCGCGAGCTTCCTCCATACGCACCCACCGGCAGCCCGCCGCCGATGATCTTGCCGAGCGTGGTCAGATCGGGGCGGATGCCGAAGAGCTTCTGAGCTCCGCCGTACGCCAAGCGGAAGCCGGTCATCACTTCGTCGAAGATCAGCAGCGCGCCGTACTTCGCGGTGACCTTCCGCAGCAGATCGAGGAATCCCGGCTGTGGCGGGATGCAGCCCATATTTCCCACTACCGGCTCGATGAAGACGCAGGCAATCTTCTCGCCGTGCTTTTCAAAAGCCTGTTCGAGGACAGTTGCATCGTTATAGGGCAGGGCCAGAGTTTGCGCTACGACTTCCTGCGGAATGCCCGGCGTGCCGGGGATGCCGAGCGTCGCGACGCCGCTCCCGGCTTTCACCAGCAGCGAATCGACGTGGCCGTGATAGCAGCCCTCGAACTTCACCACCATCGAGCGTCCCGTCGCGGCGCGCGCGAGGCGCAACGCGCTCATCGTGGCCTCGGTACCGGAGCTGACCAGGCGCACCTTCTCCACCGAGGGAAGAGCTTCTGTGATCAGACTGGCGAGTTCCACTTCCGCTTCCGTGGATGCGCCGAAGGTGCTTCCCTTCCCGAGCGCCTCGCTCACCGCAGCGACGACCTGCGGATGTGCGTGCCCGAGGATCAACGGACCCCACGAACCGACGTAATCGATGTATTCGTTTCCATCCGCGTCCCACAAGCGCGAGCCGGCGCCTCGCGCCATGATCAGCGGATCCATGCCCACGGAACGGAACGCCCGCACCGGAGAGTTCACGCCGCCCGGAATCAGCCGTTGGGCGCGCGCGTAGATTTCCTGAGATCGCCGATGAGAACGCATCTAGTTTTTCTGAGTAGGATTGATCGGGGGATGCCCCGCCGGCAGTTCACCAGGCAGAGCGCTCTGGTTGGGACGCGTATCCGGATGTCCCGTGACCGTGTCGCTCCGGTCCACCACCCAACCTTCCGAGGCGCGATGCAAGGTGTAGCGCATGCTCATGCTCTGCGTAGGCGCGCCTTTGACGTTGAAGGTCACGTCGGCGTCGGCCCGGTCGCCCTGCATCTGCACTTTGTCGATGTGGAGATCCATCTTGTCGAGAGCGAGTCCCTGCTTGGTTCCGAGATACTGCATCAGGGCCTTGCGGATCGCATCTTCAGATGCCTTGGGCGATTGCGAACAAGCGGCGAGAAAAATGATGACCAGAATGATGGCGCGTTTCATGTGCGAACCTTGAGCAACAAGTATAGCCCACTCATGCCGAAGAGAGCCGCGGGCGCCCACCCGGCGAACACCGCGGGAAGTTCGTTGATGGTGCCCATTTTTTCGAAGAGCGCCG
>CAZRND010000040.1:0-9545 GCA_964601345.1 uncultured Acidobacteriota bacterium
AGCGCCTACGAGGTCCTTGATCGTGGTTGTCTTTGATGCGTCTATGGACGCGACTCGCGAGTCGCTGAGTGTCTGGTTGCGCAATGAGACATCCACCGTCTCCCCAAGCGGTTCGTCCCCTACGCTCAATAGCTTCAGTCGCAGTTGTCCCGTTCGGTCCATGTAAACCTCCGGCTGCTACGCTGCTTCCTCGCTTACTGACCCCCTAGACACAGTGCGTGTGGTCGTTTGCCGCTCGGCGGCGAATCTCCTTGCTGCAAGTTCGCTTTCGAAATGCTCGGCACGAACGGGCAGTTAACGTCGTGATACACCTGCGATCGGGCGCTCCACGCGTACTTCTTTGCGGCGACCGTTGGTGTGGAACCCGATCCGACACCCACGGTTGATCCGCCAGGGACCTTGATTTGGTAGGTATCGGCGGGGCCGCCTTCGTGGCTCACAGCATAAGAAGATGCTCCAGGCGCGATCTCGATTACGGTCGAGCCGGCAACAACATCAACTCCTGGTTCGGGCGATCCACCGGCGCCGCGCTCCGTCCAGTACAATTTCTGGAGTCCCGCCTCGTGAAGCCGCTGCAAGCAGTCTTCGGTTGGATGTTGATAGCTGTTGCCGTCTCCAGTTGAGATGACGCCAATCGTGGGCCGGGTTGCGTCCAACCACGCATGATTCGTGCTGTGGGAGCTACAGTGGTGGTGCACTTTGTAGACATCGATCGGACCAACATCCTTCGCAACCGGTGTTTCCACGTCTTGATACATCGTTGTGTTGTCACCGCTTAAGTCCCCACCGATCTCTTCGCGGAAGCCGCCAAACGAAACGACAACTGAGAGACTCAGGTCATTCTCATTCTGTGTATCGACGTGACCGCTTTTGGAGTCGCCGTTCACCGTGACCACGGTCAGCGTAACGGGATTTGCTGATCCTTGGTCGAGTTGCACGGTTGTGCCAACGGTTGCTTCTTTCCGGTGACTGCCGACTGAAGTGACATAGCTTTGGTACGTTGCACCGTTGTAACTGTGGCCGCGGTCGTACGCATCCTTCCGCAAGGGGAACTGCTTCAGCACTGCCGGAATGCACCCGATGTGGTCGAAGTGGTAATGGCTTACGAAAAGATAATCGATCTGCCGGATGCCGATTTGGTCGAGATAGGCCAGGGCGGTTTGGCATTCCTTCCTTTTCATGTCCTGCCCCATGTCGAAGAGGACAACTTCACCGCGCGGAGAAACAAGCACCGCGCCGTCTCCCTGACCGACATCGATGTGGTGGATTTGCAACTTGCCGTTGGCCACCTGGCCAAAAACGAAGACCGCGAAAAGCATGAAGCCCACGAGTAATGCCTTGTTCATTCGAGGCATACTACCTCCTCAATCGGAATTACCGTCAATCTAGGTGCCACCTTCATCTGTCACGCCGTTGCTTAACGGCTGTTTCGTCAGCTTACCTAGGTCATCAAGGGACCCATTGAACCGATCAAGGTCCACGTTGCCAGCAATTCCGCTGACCTGCCCTTTCTCTGTGTACTGCCAAAACGTCCATGTATCCCAACCAACGGGAATGGCGGGCTGACCCTGCGTCGTATAGTGGGCAACCCAGAGCGGACAATCCCCGAGTCTCCCAGCCGCGCCTAGCATTTGCTGCATGAATCCGCGCCTAGTATAGAGAACGACGATGAGACCCGTTTCCCGTTGAACCACGTCAATCCACGACGACACAAGGTCCACGCGTTTGGCTTGTGGGAATGCGGCCCACTCGTTTGTGCCCGGCGTCTCTTCGATATCGAGCATCGGCGGCAAATCGTTCTGGCCGAGGCTGCCCATCGTCGCGAGAAAAGCAGCTGCTTGGTCCTCAGGATCTCGGGCGGGACGAAAGAAGTGATATGCGCCGCGGTAGAGTCCCGCCGTTCGCATGTTGGCCCAATTCTCGACAAAGCGGCTATCTTTGAAACTAGTACCGTCCGTTGCTTTCGCATAGGCAAAGGCGATCCCGGCGGAAGCTACCGCTTCCCAGTCGATCTCGCCCTGGTGGTGCGATACGTCAATACCCTTAACTTCGGCCATGGTTCCTCGTACTTCGATTACGGTAAAGCAGCGTTCACGGTCTTTAACGCCTGGGCCGTGATCGTGAAGCTCGGATTGGTAGCGAGGGCACCGGGGATCACCGACCCATCAACCACGTACAATCCGCTGAGAGCCTTCTTGCTCGCCGCCGTCTGGCTTGCATTGAAGACCTGACCGACTTCGTTCACGACACCATCCTCGTGAGTATTGCCGATTGGGCAGCCGCCAAGAGGATGCGTAACGACGAGCTTCTTCGGACCTAAGAGTCCTTGCCAAGTCGGAAGCGCAATGTAATCTCCACCCATCGCTCCGGAGAACTCGCGAAGGAGGATCTCGATTGTCTTCCAGAGAGGCAGATCCGCAATCGGCTTGTCCCAATGAACATCGATCTGGTCATGGTCGATGCCACTGAGCCGGATACGGCCGGACGCATCGTCCTGTCCCATCACGTTGAAGAAAAAGATGTCGGACATCATTTCAGCTTCGGTCTTGAAGCGGTTGGGATCGCCTGTGTCCGGAATCTCGAAGAGGTTCTCGGTGAGGTTTGACTTCCACAGACTGCTGATGAAGTCAAAGAACGAGCCGCTTCCGCCGAGATTGTCCAGTACTTCGAGGCCCTTGCTTACGAACTCGGCAAACATGGCGGGGATGGCACAATCCTCGATCTTGATGAATTTGCCTTGAAAATTCAGCTGAACATGACTGGTGTTGATCGGGCCGCGAGTGCTGTAGACCGGTAAGGGTGTCCCGTCCGGCCGCTTCGTCTTGTACGAGAACGCGCCGAAGTCGCCGTTCGTCGAGAATTTCGTTCCAAGTACATCGCCATTGAGTGGCAAGGTACCGTTCTTGAGAGACCTTAGGAGGATCTCCGTCGTGCTCAACACACCAGCACCGAGAAATACAAGCGGGGCAGTAGCGGCCTGTTCTCCGCCGTCGTGGAAGCGGTCCTCGTAGGTTACTTCGTATCCGCCTGGAATCTGTTTGATGAAAAGCACTTTCGCTTGTGGAAGGAGTGTGGCGCCGGAGCCGTTCGGCTTGGAGAGGATTTGATTGAACAGCGTCTTGTTGAGCGTGTGCCGTGCGGCAGGCAGGCATCCAAGCATGCACCGGCCCTGGCGTTCGCAGAAGGTATGCATACGCTGAGCGTCGCTCTCGTTGTCGAGATCGTCCGCGGTGTGATTGTCACGATGCGCATCATATTCGGTAATAGCGAGATCAAGCGGCTCCCATTTGGCGGCAATCCCGAGGGTCGCTGCGACTTGGCCCGCTGCATCCCTGAGCACGCGACTCCGGTCAAGATAGAGGTAGTCGTCCTTCGTAAGGCCGGACACGGGCCGGCCTGGGAGGGGGATCTTGGTAACAACTTGGCTCAACCAGCCGCGATTGGAGTGGCGACGGTCGCCCGGTACGCCTTGCATCCATTGTCGTGCGGCGTCGAAGTCCGCCGGTGCTAGGTTGAGGCCGATCTGGTGGAGCACTTCATCGCGGGGCGGAATCGTTACGTTCGAATAGATGAGCGAGCCGCCGCCGACGCCATTCGCCGTTAGCACTTCAGCCTGGTCGAAACGGGAGTACTGATACAGGCCGTCCGTGTTGACACTGTTCCGCAGAGCTGCGACGAAGTCGACAAGGCCCTTGCGATGATCGGGGCGGGGCCAGTATTGCACGGGCATGTGGTTGTCACCAGCCCACTTGAGAAAGTTTGGCGTGTTCGCGGGAGGCTTGCCCAGCTTCTCGGGCGTGACCCAGAAAGTGCCCCGCTCCAACAGGAGTACCTTCTTACCCTTTGCCGCAAGCTTTGTTGCGGCCACGGTACCGCCAAACCCGGTTCCGATTACAATGGCATCGTAGTCCATCGTCACCGCCTGCGCTTGTCTTCGACTCTCGGCGTTAATCGTTCTCGTACTCTGTGGCCACCGCCCAAACGAACGGCTGGGAGCAACATCTCCGAGGCTCGGTCAGAAGTAGGTGGAACCAGAGAGTAACGGGACGCCAATTCTTATCCGCTTAAGCCCCCCGAAAACAACTAGCAACATTGTTAGGTAAGCGTCTAGTAATCAAAAGATGCGTGTGCTACACTCACTCGCCAATGGAACGCATCGCCTCGCGAGAGACCGGGACTGTTGCGCTTACTCCTCAGGAGAAGCGGATATATGGTCTGCTTTTGCAGGCCTGCTCCGATAAGGAAATATCGACAGCGATGGGAATTAGTTGGCACACGGTCCGATTTCACGTAACGAATATCCTGAGAAAGTACCACGTGACAACCCGCTCCCAGTTGTTTTTACCTTTCGTCAAGTAATAAAGGCAAGATTCTGGCCTCAGGATAGCTGTCCTTCGAGTTGACCTGCGTCTCTATCCGTTCGGACAGTAGGGTACCGTTCGACCTGTTAGGTCGTGGCCGAAGTCCTGCGAGTTCAGCGAGGACCGTCTGGAACTCGGCGACGCAAAGGCGAGTTTCGTTCGGCGTTCTACAGAAGAGGTCACTTGAACCGTCCCATTACCGATCTTGCCGGAAAGGATTGCGTCGCTCTCGAGGATGGCGCTTCTCCCGGATGGCCTCCAGAATGCCACCGATTAACGAGCAGAGAAGGATGACGGCGTTAAACCAATCAAGTGGACCCATATGGTTAGTCGCGTCCCATCAGATTCTCTATCGCCTGGAGTACGCCACGCGAAGTGGCCTATTTCCTCGTTCTCCTCTTCCAACTTTCACCCCTTGCACCGCACGTTTCTCTTATACCCCGGTGCCGTCTTTACGCCAGAGGCCGCTTCCGGGTTCAGCGACACAAATCAGGTCGTGGTTCGTTTTACCAGCTGACCCACCACCCAAAATCATGATATCTTTTTCCAGTCGTGAACTACCGTAAGGCCATTCGGGACTTGTTCGTAGAACGCGATATGGTCGAACGCGCGATTCGAGCTATCCTGAGAATCCGCAAGTCCGGCCCTGGCAGGCCGTTCAAGTTCCGATCGAAAGGAACTACCGGTCTCGCTAAGAGACGCATTTCCTGAGAAACTCCGATCTAAAGCCTTCGTACCTTTCCTCCGATGGTCCTTCTGAAGTGCCAGACCTGAAGAGAAATCCTCTCTCCTGGTCACTCGGCGGCTTGTCCAGCGTTGCGTCAATCGTCAGCGAACTTCGGGAGTTCACAACCATCGTTCGGCTCCATGCCTGAAAGCCAGACTTCTGGATCGTGACGGCGTGTTCTCCTGGGGCTAAGCGCTACAGTTGACGGAGTGTTGCCGACAAACTTGCCATCAACCAAGATCTCGGCGCCTTCCGGGGTCGACTTGATGAGGACAGACGAAGCTTCCAGAGCTCCGGGGGGCGTTGGGACAGCAGAGTTAGCGTTCATGAGCCTCTACAGCCGTCCCATCTTTCCGCGTATAGCTCTTGACGTGGACTGGCTTTGGTCCGCTACTGGAGCGGTGGCCCTTCTGAGCCAAGACTGGCAAACACGCTAGAAGGAATGAGAAAACAACAAAGAGTAGTGGTCGCAAGTGACGATATCTCATCTTTACGTCCGGAGATGGGCGTAGACTGGCGTGCTAAAGCGCCACTTCTATCTGGTCCAGGCGCCAGCACTAACTGCTAAGGCTTCTCCGTAATCCACTCCTTAACTCCACCGTGGTGAGAGCACGCTCCGCTTCCTGTTGCTGTGCTTGTTGTACCGTCCTTGCACTTTGCGCCTGTGCGTTTGCCAGTCGCGTTCTTCTTGGAGGAGTCTTTCTTGTCAGTTGCCTTCTTGGTGGAACTCTTCTTCTGTGCTACAGGCGCTGCCGTGAATCCTATCGCCGGGCAGATCAACACAGCGGCGAGCCACAGAGTGAGCACTCGTTTCATCGCGATTAACCTCCGTCACTGCGCCCATTCTCCGCGCGTGGACCCCACCCTGTCAACCAAAGAATAGGACTCTTTAATTCAGAAAACGTCCCCTCAATGGGACCCGCGATTCTTGGATTGTCGATCGTTTTGTTGGTCTGACTAGTTGCGCTCCCGTTGGCGTTTAGTTTGGGACGCTTGGAGAATGTTGCGGCAGGAAGGACCAAAAGCGTTGCCCGTGCGGACCGCGAAACGGGATGCGGGTTCGAGTAGACCGTGTCCCCACCGAACCTGCTCCATTGGACCCTAGTGCGGCTGACCATTGTTGAGAGAACTCGTTGGGAGTGTTTGCTCGCCTTTGGCCTAGAATCTCCCCTGGTCACTCGGTGGCTTGTCCAAAGTGGCATCAATAGTGAGCGAACTCCCGGAATTCACAACCATCGTTCGGCTCCATGCCTGAAAGCCAGACTTCTGGATCGTGATGGCGTGTTCTCCTGGGGCCAAACGCACCGTTGATGGAGTGTTGCCGGCGAACTTGCCATCAACCAAGATCTCAGCTCCTTCCGGAGTCGACTTGATTATGACTGACGAAGCCTCCGGAGTTCCGGGAGTCGCCGGAACGGCAGAGTTTGCGGGCGTTGCGCCACTTGATGCAGGCGCCTCGGTCGCCTTGGTTGCAAACTTTGCTGGGTCCAGGTTCGTGTTGCCGTTGATGTAGGCCGTTATCTCGGTTCCTTGGGGAATGGTGATGTCCTTGCCGTGCATGAAAAGGAAAAACGGAGCGGCTGGAAAAAAAACGATGCTAGTCGCGACGATGGCCCCCGTCATCGCCCCAACATGTCCTCCTCCTGAGCCGCCCTTCACAGCACGAAGGGCCACTTTCTCTCCGTCGACGAGTCGAACAGAGTCAATATTAACGTCCAACTTGCCGCCCCTACCCATTCGCTTCTTGGGTTCAGCGACGGTCACCGTTCCCCACGCAAGCCCGCCCTTGGGGATCACAACCCGATCGCCAACCTTGATCTCTTCTAGGACTTCGAAATCGGCTTTCTCGCCTACCTTAGCGTCTGCAGAACTCAAGTTCCGGCTGAGCCTTAGTTTTACCGGTGTTCCGTCTTCGAGCGAGAACGGCGTGGCTTGGCCCGCGACTCTAGGAGGGGCCGTGAAAACAGCAAAGACAACAAGAGGAATGATTCCGCGTAAGGATAAACGCGCCATTGAGTTGCCTCCAGGACCAAACCCTGTGGCGGATTGTAGTCAGTGACCAACAAAAAGGCAAGCGAAGAAATACAGCGACAAGGGTAATCAGAAACGAAGGTTGCGACCCAACAGAATCTAATGTACTTCTTCACTTCGGCTCCATCGCGTGGTTCCGACCCAGTATTGGCAGGAGCTTTTATTAGCCTGCAGTGCGATCCCAATGCTGTTATCGTCGTCGTTGTCCAGCCAGTTACAAAAACCGAGGGCGTTTTCCTGGGGACTGGTCTGAATCAGTTCTCTCGAACTGCCCCTCTTACACTTAACAGCACCAAAAAGCAGCAGGCGCTCTTGGATTTCCTTGAAATCATGTCTTGTAGGCGATATGATGCGCCCTTCGTGAACTCAGAAGCACAGAAGAATCAACCGGACAGCGCCAAAATTGCAGTTGAGTCGAGCGAGCCAAACAGTGCACTTGTGAAGTGCCTGGAAGCAGCGTTTGTCGGCGACGAGTTTCGGTCCAAGGTTTTTTTCCAGCACTGGTTTAGACGCGAGGGATCGGCGCACTTCTTCCTCTTCAAGAAGAACCTCAGCGTTACGAACATGCAAGTCGCCGAGTTAACGGCGTTGCTGCGCTCGTTTGTAGTTTCGTCAACGCCGCCCATTCATGACTTGCAATTCAAGTCCCCGACAAAAGTTCGAGAAACTGTCGAACATTTTGTGAAATCCTATCTTGCAACGGGTAGGCCGCGTGAGGAGGTCCTGAAACAAGTCGCATCGCACTATGCGACGGTACTAGGACATACCGTTGTCGTTGACCTCTTCTTCTGCTCGTGTGCCGTATTCCTTCCATGGAATCTGCAGCTTGATCATCGCTCCGTCTGTGCGCGCGCCGGGTATATTCACTCTTACGGACGGCCGCTTCTGAACCGGAACGCGAGGAAGATTAAGAAGGAAGAACTAGCCTCAGCCCTCGATGACTTTCTCAATGGAAATCCGGCACTCCCTGAGCCGCTTCAACTCATCGTCTATGCCGCCGAAGATTACACGCCGTATGATCGCGACCACGCTCATGATCTGCGGGATGGGCTGGACGATGTCAAAGTTTTTCTAAATAAGACCTACCTTGGTGGCGAACACCTTGTAGCTGTACTCAAGGACTTCCAATTGCGGTTCACAGGTCTGCTTGTTGTTCCTGATCCGAGTCACTACAAGGATCTGGTCCGACGACAGAGGAAGTCAAAAGGGATACCGAAAACCAAGCCCACGATCTGGTTGATTTCGGATCGAAGACCACTGGCCAATCTCCAACATCCTGATCGAACGACTAAGCACTTCATTTGCTATACGCAGCTCCTTAAGAATGAGAGCTCGCTCCCGTTGTTCGATGAAGACAAGCCAGCGTGGCTTGATCACACCACTCTGCCTCACACGCTCGCGTCGGCAATGATAAACATCACGAGACCGTGGTGGCCGACGAATTCCTCGCCCGCGATAGGAGACCCGTTCGTCGGGACGGGCACTGTGTTTCTTGAGGCACTGAAGGACCGATCCGTATTCATGGGTGGAGACATCGTGCGGATTGTGAAGACAGTGATCGAGGATAACCTCCTATTCTTCGGCCTAGGCGCCGAGGAGTTGCGGGGACTCTGCGATGACCTTGATCAAGCTCTCGCCCTTCCGGCGGACGCTACCCTAACGCCACGGCAGGGACCCTTTCCTGGAGCACCTTCTGCTCGTGCGCAGGTTGTTCGGTCCTTCTACTGGGCTCTAGATATGTTTCGGGCATTATGCCCCAACCCGCATCAACTGAAAATGGAAATCTCGACAGAAACCGCGAGTGAGATTGCTGCGGAGGATTTTCACTCACGTCTTTTCCTATACGTAGCGCTAAGGACCCATCGCCGACACCTTCCTTCATTGGAACGGGATGCCGTCTCTTGGAAGAAGGCGTTTGAGATCCAGGCGCGAATCCTCAAGAGTGAGATCAGGCAGTTGATGGCCCTCAGAATGAGGCAGGCCGCTGGACGCATCATTGATGGTATCCAGTTTTTCGCGGGCGACTATTCGGAATCGTGCGGCGTGGAGCCTCCACGTTACACGCGGGAAGAGACGCCATCAACGGTAGCCAAATCGATTGCCGTGAGACACGCCCGAGAACTTGAGGAATCCCAGTTTGACGTTATTGTTACGGATCCTCCGTACGGGCACAACACGGCCGAGGAATCATCGGAACTCGCAAACCTGTACAACGAAGCCGTGAATGTTATGGTGCGCGCGTTTAAGCCAGAGGGCCAGTTGGTTCTTGCGCTACCAGACGAATCGTTAGTTGGCAGAGAAGTGCCCTATTACATTAAGCGCGAGAGCATAACTGATCAGTTGCTTGCGGCGGCCGGGATGAAGCGCAAGGAAGTAATTCAAGCGGGAAGTGTGATGGCTGATTATTCAAGAGGAGATAATTCACG
>CAZRND010000040.1:9555-21577 GCA_964601345.1 uncultured Acidobacteriota bacterium
GGAAGCCGGAGCATCGCTGCGCCAAGCGTAGTCGCGGGGGCCGGGAGGAACGGCAAGGAAGTAGTTCATGCGGGACGTGTGATAGCTGATTCTTCAGAAGTGGTTAGTCCGCCGTACTACTGGGAATCTGAACGAGCTCTGCGCCGTGCTGTTCTGCACTTCCGGCTTCGAGATCGCCACGGGAAACGAGAAGAAACGAAACGGACGAAATTACCGGCCGAGACAACATGAGACGAGCTAAGACATTGATAAACGGGGCAGGAGCTAGATTGGCTTCTGACTTGCGGTTGAAGAGAGGATGCGACTTGACATCGGTCGCGGCAAGGGCTAGCCTGAAACTGGCACCCTTCATATAGGGAGTATCACAATGATACCCCTATATATAGGGGTATAGAAGGAGCGGGTCATGCTGACTCTGACAAGCGAGCAAGTCGTTGCGAATGCAGCACAAGCAAACCGAGAGATTGAGGGAGGGTTCATGGAAACTCTGGCGGCAATGCTAGCCAAAGCACCAGCCCTGTTCGCCCAGGAAGACACGGACGATCCCGTAATGTATCTAAAGCTCTCGTCGCCCGGCACCACCTGGAATTGCTACGTCGCTGAGGCGTCCAAGCTGAATGGCGATCTGGTGCTATACGGCCTCTTTGTGGGGGACAACAAGCGCTGGGGGCAGCTAAGACTGCGTAAACTTGAACAGGATCTTCAACGTCAAGGTCTAGACCTGAGAGTTGATCAAGATTTTACGCCGACCAAGCTCAGCGTACTAACTGGGCTGAAGAGAGCGCGACGCAATGGAAGTAACTAGGCAACAGGATTGTTGCCTAGTTTTTTGGACGACAAGGTCCTGGTCGGGTGTGGTTGGGTGCTTTACTGTTGAGGCGGCTGCGGCTTTCGGAGTCTGGCGCGCTTCAGTCGGACTGAGTCTTTTGCTTCCTCCAACTTACAATAAAGTCTTGAGAAGTGTCCGTTAACAGAACTCGGGCGCGAATAAAGTAGAGCACCTGATTTGAAGTGGTGGCCCTGGAGCAAACAACACTGCACGGGTCAAGCGGGAGATGCGCGCTTGCAAGTGTCATCGACAACGCCGCCCGGACCCGATCTACATAAACCCGTATAGAGGAAGCTGCGATCCTCCAGTTTCGTTCGCTACCCGACTGGGTAGCTATTCGGTATTGCCCGACCCGCAAATCGCGCGCGATCGCAGTCGCCGTGCGTCCCTCCCTGTGCGTTGCCATGTCATGAAAGAACATGAGCAACCTATGTCCAAGTGGCAACTGGTAGGACTGCCGCCGATAAACCAAGCTCACGCTCCGGATTCGGATATGAGTGCCGCTTCGCAGGGTTTCGTGGTGGAGTCGTATATTGAACGTCGGCCCACAATGCTCCGTTGACGCGATCTCCTCAAGGAGCACGTCGACCTCTTCGAAGGCGATCTCGCTTCTTACCATGCGAATGTCGATCGGGCGCCGAGGTCTTCCGCCACCCGGCGACCCTTAGCTCCGCGGGAAACGGCGCATAGCGCCAGCACGGGCAGATGCTTGCGTCTTGTTAACTTGAACTCAGTGACTTTCTTGAGGAGACGCCAGTCAGACGGGCGGTCGCGCTCGACGCTAACGATGACAAGATCAACATCTTCAAGGATCGTTTCAAGGGGGGCGATGTCTGGCTCGATTGGCCGAACCCTGAAGTTGATCCGGCGACTTTTGCATTGGAGTCTGTAGTCTTCAATGCGCCCTTCGTTGTCGTCGAAGATGAGAATGTTTGTCATGCCCTCCCAACCTCGAATTCCGGTCCTTTGCACACGAAGCCCCTTGTCGTAATGGCATGGCTTTGGCTGCCTTGACAACCGTCGGAGCCGGGTTTTACATGGTGGGGTAAGCAGCGCTCATACCGAGCGCTGGTTAGGCGACCACCGGCCCATCAACTGCGTTTGGTGTCCGGTGCCTCGCAGTAGCGAGGCGGCCCCTGTGGATCTTCCGAATCCTCAGGGGCCTTCTCTTGCCGAGAACTAGCGGACCCTATGCAGAGTCTCACCTTGTCTTTACTTTCGGAACAAGAGGTTTCGTGGCTTATTTACGGGAGGCTCGACGATATTGAAAAGGGAGCCGATGTTCTGGCTCCCTTTTCGGTTGGATCAGACAGCACGTTCTCTCGATCGGAACTTCCGCACGTACGGAGTGCTCAGACCGGGATGGATCCTACGATACTCGCGCATGTACTCGCGCATGTACCGTTTGCGCTCCTCCGGGTCCTGCTTGCGAATTGGGCTTTGGCGTTCGCCATTGCCGCCATTCCGCAACTCCTCGTTCGGCTCATTCGATGCAAGAGGTACTTGCCATCGCTGCTTCATGGTGTCCGCTTTCTAGACGGTAAGCGAACAACTCATAAAGCCGTCGGTTTGCCATACCGCTCCGATCGCGGAAGCGGCACCCGTATTACCGCCCCTTGGTCAAGCACCGGCTTGTGAGGTAGTCGGCGGGGCAGTATCCGTACTCCAATTATACCCTTGTCCTCGGCACCGGGTTCATGATGCTCGATGGGCATGGGCCGGATAGTCAGACCCATGAACGCCGTCGCCGGGAGCGAGCAGGCATGTTTCGCCGGCCAGGCGGGCTAGCGGCCAACAATGGCCGGCACGGACGTAAGCATTGAATACCCGGCGCAGTCTGCCCCGGCTCTCGTGAAGTATTCCATCCAAAAGCGTTTCACGAGTTGCCAAGCCCGGAGATCGCTCCCGCCGCCGTTTGCGCCGACCACATACACGGTCACGCCCGCGAGGTCGGCGATCTTGCCATCAACCGCCCGCAAGGCGGCTTCCACGTCGAGCTTCTTTGGCCTCTCTAAATCCAACACCCGCGTATGATTTCTCATGTCCGAGTACAGAATAAGAGTCTTCCGGCCGCCCCCGGCTGCTTTGAAAATGTCGCTTGCAAGATGGAGCGTTCCCAAGATGTCGGTACCACGGGCCGTGGGAGAGAGACGCGCCATCCGGTCACGCCAGGCGCGGATCAGGCCGTTCCGTCCGGCGGCCAGCCGTTCTCCGAAGTATCCCGGATCGTCGGAAAGACGCCCCGAGAGGATCGTGAAGGGATTCCTGATGCTATCTTCCGAAATCTTCACGACCGTCACGCGCGCGCCCGGCGGCAAAGATGCGAGGAGTTTCGCTACGCTCTCAACGTTCCGTTCGAAAGGCGACTTCTCGTCGGGCATTTTCACCGCCTCCGAGCCCGACAGATCGAAGGCGACGACGAGGTTCAGGCGATCCTCGGCGATTGCACGATGCGGCAAAAGAACACACGCCAGAAGAGACAACGCCACGATTTTCCCAATCCCGTTTCTCACCGCCTGAACGAGCATCGACCGATAGAAATCGCGCCAGAAGCGGGCGGCAAAAACGGCGGGTTCGTTCTGGAGCGTCGTGATTTCGGCAACGATTGTCCAAAGCCTCCGGTTCACGGCGGCGAGCTCGGTCTTGACGGCCATGTACTCCGCCGCGCCCACGATGCGTTCGGCGCGGGCCCGATGGACGGCGATTCCGCCGGCCAGCTCGATTGCCAAGCCAAAAAGGACCATGAGGACCCGTAGGGGGATTTCCGTCCGGGCATAGAAGGAAGGCTCGGAGGCCGGCGGCGGCGTTCCGGCATCCTCGATGACCACGGACTCCGTTTCCGCGGCCGCGATCTTCCGCGCCAGAAGCTCGCCGCGGACAACGGCGAGGAGCACGCCGCCGGTGATAGCCGAGACGAAGGCGATGGTGATAACGATTGGAAGGAGCCGCTTGCCATTCCACGCGGCGAGGAATTCGTCCACCGTAAACGGGGCGACGAGAGCGATCCCGAGGCAGTAAAGGGCTCCAATCATACCCAATCGAAACGGCTCGAACCCGACGACCGTGAATGCGAATCCCGTGAGGATGAGGAGTATCCCGACCACGGCGTAGTAGGCCTTGCGACGGCGTTTGCCTTGCAGATCTTCCGGTGGAGCCATGCCACGCAACGTTTCTTGCAGAGAGGCGCGCCGTTCAGTGAGGTCCTGGCCCTCTGCGGCGAGTTCCCTGATCTGGGGTTCGTTCACGAGCGCGATTCGCTCGCACTCATGAACCACAAACTTTTCGCCGGTGCGCTCGACATAGTTCGCGGCTTCGGTGCCGAGCCGCCCGCCTTCGTCAATGAGTTCATTTTCTGGAAAAAGCATCTTGATCTCCTTTGCCTAAACCTCAAGATAAGAAAGAGCCTGTCCTCAAGGGACAGGCTCGGAGTAAAGAGCTAGGGCGCTTCGAAGAGTTTCCGCGCCTCTTCCATCTTCTGGAGCTGGCGGCGCTTCGTCTTGAGGGCCTCTTCGTCCTTCGTGACCTCATCGCGCAGCTTGTCGATCTGCTCGACGACAATCTCGACGGGCGTTCGTTTCCTCCAGGACTTGCGACTCTTATCGCTTGCTCCTGGAACGGTGGGGCCGGACTCGGGTTGCTTTTTGGATACCATGTGATTTGTCCTCCTTAGGGACTCTTTGGGTTAGCCGCACACGGTGCGGGTAGACTGTGGCAATCAAACGTAGTGCGGGACCGATTTCAGCAATCTTGTGTTCCAGAGGAATCCACGCACCGAGCGCCGCAAGTGTTTCTTGCGAGAGCCAGTGCGCCTGGACCTGGGCAAGATCCCGCACCAGTCGTTCAAGTTCCCGACGGCAGTAGGCGAATAGTTCCGGCGGGCAGTTGTTTTGGTTCATGGTTCGTGTCACCTCCTTCGTCTTGCATTTCGCGTTGTTCCACACACCACCGCTCGAGTTGCGCGATCGCTCTCCGCTTGGTGGGCAGTTCGACGTGCGTGTAGATCGCGTTGATTTCTTCGCCCGAGCTATGACCCATCAACGCCTTGCGGACCTCCTGCATCACCCCGGCCTCCATGAGCCGGGTGTTGAACGTGTGCCGAAGGTCATGGAACCGGTAGTGACGGATGCCGGCGCGGCGGAGCGCGGCTTTCCATGCAGTCTTCACGCGGGTGATCTGATTCGACTGATACGTGAAGACGATGCCTTCCTCCTGCCGCATCTCGTGAAGGAGTGCGGCGAGGCGGCTCGTGAAGGGGATTTCCCTTCCCTCACCGCCAGCCGTCTTCGAGTGGGTGACTGAGAGCAGGTTCCTCGCCCAGTCGACGTGCTCCCACCGTTGGTTCAGGAGCTCGCCCCGGCGCATTCCGGTGTCGAGCGCCGCGATAACGATGACCCGGAGATGCGGAGCGGCTGCCGCGAGGAGTTTGTCTTGCTCGGCGAGCGAGAGCACTACCCGGGGCTTCCGCCGCTCCGGCACCATCCGCATCCTGGCGAGTGGATTCCGAAGAAGAATTCCTTCGTCCACAGCCCAGAAGAGGATGTGCCGCAGGAACTCGAGGTCGCGGTTCACCGTCGTGTCGGTTACTGCCTTCTGTGCGTGCCGGTGCTTCCGGTACACTGCCGCGACGCCCTTGTGGATGTGGCCGATCGGCACGTCCGCCCAATACGGCAGGAGGATCCGCAGCCGGTCGATGTGCCAGGGCTTCGGTTCGGCCACCGTGACGAACTTCGTCGCAAGCGCGGCGAACGTCATCTCGGGCGTTGGTTCCACGACCTGGTGGCGCTTGAGGTTCAGTTCTTCCTTGAATTGGTTGTCGATGATCTCGGCTTTCTTCCGATTGCCGGTACCGGTGGACTTGCAGTGGCGGATCCCGTCCATATAGACGTAACTCCAAAAGATGCTGCCGCGCTTGTAGAGACTCACGGGGTCTTTCCTCCTTTCTGCCGCTGGGTGACCCAACGGATGATTTGCTTTCGGTAAAAGATCAGTTTTCCTTTGGGCGCGACCCGGTGATAGGGCAGACCCGCGGGAATGTATTTCTGGCGGATCGTCCACGGCGAGCATCCAATGATGAGCGCTGCGTCCTGAATCGTGAGCGGTTCGCCCAAGGGGTCGTCAACGTCGCCTTGCTGAATCGTTCCGGACTGCGGGCATCCCCTCGGGTAGCTCTGCCCGCAGGCGCACGGCGTTTCCCTCAACGGTTGCAACGTCCTGGCGGGACCGGCGAGGCCCAACTTCCGTAGGATCATGGCTGTGCCGTGTGGCATCGCCTCAGCCATTCCTCCCTTCGCCGTCCCGTCTGCGCTTGAGCAGGCGATAGACGAATTCCCTAAGCCACCGGGGGAGTTGGAACCAGAGCCACCAAAGAACTCCGACGAGGAGAGCTAAGGCGATCGCATGCTGCGGATTCTGGTGCAGATCATAGAGAAAAGCCGCGATGAACCCGATGGAGACGAAGGCCAGCAACCCGCCCGGGACAAGGCAGAGGAGCCATTGAAGCAGAAAGGCCCATGCGGGGACCTTCGGTTGCGGCTGCGAGAGGTCGCGGCTGCCGCACTCGGAACAAACGACGGCGCCTCGCGGATTGCGATGCTTCTTCGGGCAGAATCTGGCGTCGTAGGATCTCCCGCAGTAATTGCAGAAGAACGGTTCACCGGGCGTAATTCGATTGCAGAAATAGCAGTACTTCATATGTTCTCCATGAGGGCGACGAAATCAGGGTTCCTTGGGCGTTGCCAGACGGATGCCCAGAATCCTTTCTGGCGAATTGCCGCAAGGGTCGCAAAGAAGAAGATCTTCTCGGTGACTTCGGCGGTCGCGCCACGGAGGGACAGAACGCGGCGATCAGACGGTGCGACAACGAGCACCCGAAACCGTGGATGCCGGAACCGCTTCGGGAACTCGCCCAGGAGGGCATAACGGACGTAGTGCTCGACTTTCTTGCGCCAGACGGCTTTCGTCTCATGCCCGAGGTCGACTTCGAGGAACGCTGCGAAGGTATTCGATCCGTGGCGTACCTCGACGTAACCGTCCGGAATGAGGGGAATCGCCTTAACGAGAGGTTCGTTGAAGGTTTCCCAGCGGATGAACTTGCCGGAGCCCTCACTTTGCAGGCCACGTCGCGCTGCGAGAAGAACGTCGTTCGTCGCGAGCTGGTGCGTCGTGAAGAAGTCCGTGAGGAGGGTTTCATTCTCGGACCTTCGCGGACCTCGACACGGAACGCCGACGAGAGCGGCCCCTTTCGGAGACGCGGCGTAGAGGGCCTTCCGGGCGCCGCCCACCGTTCCGAGGAAAAACCTCTTCAAGAGCCCGGCGCGGTGGAGCGCGAGGAGACGGGCGTTCGCCCGCGTCGTGGAGTTGAAGCCCGCGACCTGTTTCGCTTGGTCTCGGTCGATCACCCGGAGGACGGCGAGCTCCCGAAGAAGTTCCCGATCCCGGTCCTGGACGATGATCGCCCGACGGCTACTCCCAATCATCGAGTGACTCCTTTCCGTTGCGCGTTGCCACAGATTGGCGGTCGGAGATGTCCCGCTCGACGTCCGAGCGCTTTCGCGCCCATTTCATCCGGGAACGGAGGTAGAGGCCATCCCCGTCGGCCTTCGGGGCGCGCACCGTGGGCACGACCGCCTCTTCGAATGGAGCAGTGCCGGTTTTCACGATCATGTGGCGCGCGGGAAGGTTCTTCAGCCGTTCCGCGAGTGGGTGGCCGCCGTCGAGCGCATTCGCGATCTGCACGGCGTCGGCGGCTGAGAGCTGGAAGAAAACGTGAGTGCCGACGGCGAGGATCGCGGCGCGCATCGCGGGCGGATACTGTTCGAGGAACTGGTTCGCCGAGCAGATGCCGACGCCGAACTTGCGCGCCTCGCTCAAGACCGTGTCGACTCGGTTGCCGTTCTCGACCAGGTTCTGGATCTCGTCCACGTAGATCGTGAAGAGACGGCGTTCGGCTCGCGCGAAGAGCGCGTTCGTGATTCCCGTAAAGAAAAGCGCGCCGAGGGTCGGCGATTCCGCGCCCAACCGGCCCTTGTCGAGGTTGAGAACGACCCAGCGCCCCGCGTCCATGGCCTCAAGCAGGGAGAACGTCGAACGCGTCTGCCCCACGATGTGGCGGAAATGCGGATCGGCAGTGAACGCCGACGTCTTGTTCAGGATCGGCTCCCGCATGGTCGCCTGCATCGCTTCGCTCAAGCCGTCATACCGCGACGTGAAGTACTCGCGGACCTCGGGATTCGATACCTGCTTCACGCAGGCGGACCGAAAGGCCGGATGGGTGAGGAGGAGACCGAGTTCGAGGAGCGTGAGGTTCGCCTCGGCGAGCGTGTAAAGAGAGTTCCGCAAGAGCTCGTCGGTGCGTGCGCCGAAACTATCGAGGTGCCAGCGCTCCTTGAGTACTGAGGCAAACTCGGCGATCTGGACGAAGCGCGCGGCTCCCGATTCCCGTTCGAGCGGATTCATGCCGACGGAATACTCGGCATCACCCGGTTCGATCACGATGACGCGATCCGAAAGATCGCGGTCGAGCTCTTGCTCTCGCTCGGCGATCGAAGCAAGTAGGAATGAGGTGGCGTCGCCGTGGATGTCGAAATACAGGAACCCTCGCGAAGCCTCGATATCTTGTTTGGCAAGGTACCGCATACAACTCGACTTGCCAGTTCCGCTCCGGCCAAGGATCGCAACACTCTGCGTACGCCTTGCCTGCGGAATCGTGACTCGACCCCTCGCATCGTCTTCATTGACGCGCTTGCCGAGATCGAGTCCCGCTTGCTCACGCCGTTCGTTCGGCGTACGCCGGAAGCGGTTCCACAAGCCCGCGATCCACTGGTCGAGGCGGCGCTTCATTCGGACTCCTTGACTTCCGGCAATTCGAAATTCGCGATCAAGAGTTCCTGGTAGCGCTTGCCCGCTTCCTTTTGAGCCGTGTACGCCAGAGTGATCTCTCGGATGTAGAATTTCCCAAAGAGATCGCGCACCTCTTTGCGGTCATTGAGGGAGAGGACGAACTTGCCCTTGATGCTGCGAAGACGCTCCTCCAACTTCTCGAAGTCCGCCGCGCCGAGATTGTGCCGATAGAGCTTCAATCCGTAATACGGCGGATCACAGTAGAAGAGCGTGGCCGGCCCGTCGAAGGTCTCGAGGATCTTTTCGTACGGAAGGTGCTCGATCTGCACGCGGGCGAGGCGGCGATGGACGCGATCGATCACCTCGGGGATTCGGAGGGGATTGAAACTCCGCGGCGACTGGACCGAGTGCACATAGCGAGGAGCGCGCACCAAGCCCGCGTACGCGTTCTTCATCAGGTAGTAGAACCGCGCCGCTCGCTGGATGTCCGTGAGACTCTCTGGCGGCTGCGCCTTGAGAAGATCGAACCACTGGCGGCTCACGAGGATGAATTTCACGTAACGGAGGAATTCCTCGTGGTGCAGCTGGCAAACGCGAAAGAAGTTCACGACGTCGCCATCGAGATCGTTGAGGACCTCGGCCTTGGACGGCTCCTTATGAAAGAACACTTGTGCGCCGCCCGCGAAGGGCTCCACGTACGTCTGATGCTCCGGAAAAAGCGCGATGATCTTCGACGCGATGCGGTTCTTACCGCCGATGTAGGCGAGGGGGCCGACCCCGGTTACCTGTTGGTTGTTCATGAGAAAAGGGTCAGCTCGGCGACGAGTGAAACGGTAACAAAAGGAGCGCTCTTCGCTTCTGGGCTATCTGGATGTCGCGGCGCACACAGGACTTAGGACGAGCTTCGTTTTTTGCTGGGGAGGTCTTGACGTGGGTTGCTGGATGCCGCCTTGGCGTACGACTATGGCCGAAGCGGTCTTGTCCACTTTAGCAGGCGGCTTAAGATTGCAAAGGCTGGTGAATGTGCACACCAAGCTCACCGCGAAAAGAAATCTATGATCCGCACCATCGCGACGAAAATATCCGCCAAGGCGAAGGAATTGACTTATTATGTGCGAGACGAGAGAGGAGACGGAACGGGAACGTGGGATACAACCGCAATTGTACCCTCCTTTCGTGCAAATGATACAGCGTGTCAACTTGGAACTTTTGGAGTCGTGGCTGCCAGCGCGACAGTACTGTGAGAGGAATACCAATGGCTGACAATGAGGCAGCATTTCCAAGAAGGCGCCGCCTGCATGCGTTCATTAAGCAAGGTCACATGGGAACGGACGTCTTGGCGGAAGTCCTTCCAGACGGCGAGCCACACCTGTACGAAAAGCAGCTATGGGACTATAAGATTGAACTTCCAGTCCTGCCTGGAGGTCGGAAGCCGACCGACCGCGAAAAAACTCTCTACAATCTTCAGATGGCAGAGGTCGTCAAGGATGCAGTTTCCTTCTACAACGCCTACGGCGGGTACCTTGTCATCGGCATCCGAGATAGGCCCCGAGAGGTCGTCGGCTTTGATAAGCCATTTGACTGCGGTGAGCTGAACCGGCGGATTCTGTCCGCGGCGAAACACGAGGTCGATTGCCACTACTCGGCGACCAAGTATTCGTGTGGCGCATCTGGCGAGGCAATGGTGGGCCTGCTCTTTATACCGCAGCGACCGGATTCTACCGCGCCAGCTCAGTTTCTCCGGGATGCACCAAGCGGTGAAGACGCTAAGAGGGCCTATAAGACGCACGAGATTTATTTTCGACAAGGGGATCAATGCCGACCCGCCACGAGCTCGGATGACTACAGTTTCTTGTGTTCGCCAGGCCGCCGGCAGTTTGTGCCAAGTACAGAAGTTGGCCCAACTTCCGTCTTGCAGAACAATCTCGGTCCACGTGATCCCGGCTTCATTCGCTTCGTAGGCCGCGAAGATTATCTGCGTGAACTCTGGCGCTGGCTCTGCGACACGTATAGCTCTCCGTGCAAACTATTGGCCGGAACTGGCGGCGTGGGCAAGACAACGCTCGCCAGAGAATTCGCTGAAGATATCGTGCGTAATTCTCCGTTTGGTTTTGAATCCGTGGTGTGGCTTAGCGCCAAAAAAGAGTATTACGTTGCGCTTCTGGGGGAACGCGCCCGCGCGACGCGCGTTGACTTTACTAACGTTGTGGACATGCTTCGCGCGCTCTTGGTAGATCTGGGATCAACAAAGGAAATGCTCGACCCAGAGTGGACAACTGAGGAGCTGGAGGAGCAAGTCATTGAGGCCCTTCGGATCATCCCGACCTTTCTCGTCCTGGACGATATTGACTCCTTGGAACCCGAAGAGCAGCACGCGGTCTTCCACACGATGCTACAAGTGATGGGACGAACAGTTGGGACAGCGCGGATCCCGTCGCGAGCGTTGCTCACTTCACGCCTTGACCTTGGTGCGGCGAGTAGTCAGCTGAAGACGGTGAGTGGGCTTGCTCCGGAAGATTTCGCCCTATACGTTCAAATGACGGCGGGCGAGTTGGAAATTCCTTGGCCGTACGAGTCTCACTCGAAACCGATGAAGAAGTTCCACCGCGTGACGGACGGATCGCCGATGTTTGCAGCATCGATTCTGCGCTTGGTTCAGTTGGGAGCACGTCTGGATTCGGCACTCGACACTTACCAAGGAGCCAGAGGTGAGGAAGTCAGGCAATTTGCATTCGACAAAGAGCTAAAGCGTCTGAATGAGTCTCAAGTCCGCACGCTCTATGCGGCATGTCTACTTGGGGAGACATCGCTCGTGGAGCTCAAAGAGATTACGGGGAGCACGGAGACACTGCTGATGGACGATATCGGCGAACTGCGCAAGTATCATTTATTTGCGGCTGGGGGAGAAATACTCCCAGGTGGCGTACAGCTGGTCGTTCCGAGTGGCATTCGATTGATGGGCAACCTAATTAAGGCACGGGTAAGGGATCCACGAAAGATCGAGCAAGCGTGTGTTCGTGTTCGAAATGCGGCTCCCAAACTCGGGATGGAAGTTGCGCGAATCGTTCACCGAGTAGCAGCTCTATGGAAGGCTGGCGACAACGAGGAGGCCTTGCAGGTTGCCAGATCAGAGAGCAAGGCGATGCCGAGCAACGGTGATCTCCGGTGCCTTCTTGGCAGAAGCTACTTGCGATTGCGCATGCCCAATCTGCGTAAAGCAGATGCTGAGTTTCGGAAGGCCCACGACCTCGGCTGCACGCGTCCGGAACTGATGACGTTTTGGATCGAGGCGAAGAGGATGCTGGGTGATCTGATGGGTATCGTCGAGATCACGCGCATAGCTGATGCCAAGGC
>CAZRND010000041.1:0-21263 GCA_964601345.1 uncultured Acidobacteriota bacterium
TGCGGTTCTCGGCGATCTTCTCGACGCCGCGATGCAGGTAGCCGATGACGCACTCCGAGCCGATGATCTTCTCGCCGTCGAGCCGCAGGATGACGCGCAGGACGCCGTGGGTCGAGGGATGCTGCGGTCCCATGTTCAGGACGATTTCGTTGGCGTCGAGGAACGTGGCTTCGGCGGTCTGGTGGGTCTCGGCTGGCATTATTGGCCGCTCTCGATGTGCAAGTTTTCCTTCACCCACTGTTCGTCCTGCTGCAGGATGCCGTAGTCCTTGCGCAGCGGGAATCCGCGCCACTCTTCGGGCAGCAGGATGCGGCGCAGGTCCGGGTGTCCCGAGAACTGGACGCCGAACATGTCGTAGACTTCGCGCTCGAGCCAGTTGGCCGCGGGCCACACGGGGACGACGGTTGCGATTTTTTCCGCCGTAGCGGCCTTCACGCGCAGCCTGGCGTTATGCGCGAACGAGTAAAGCTGGTAGATGACCTCGAAGCGCTCGGGCTTTTTGGGATAATCCGCGGCGGTGAGATCGGCGAGCATCTCGAACTTTTCGTCGTCCTTGAGCGAGTTGCAGATGGCGACGATTTGCGCGGCGTCCACCACCAGGTAGTTCTGACCGAGGTAGCTGAGGGCTTCCTGGATGGCCGCGCCGAAGCGTTCTTTCATCCGCGCGGGGATCTCGCCTTCCCAGGGTTGCGGCGTGGGGACGGGAGCTTTGGGCGGCGGTGCGGGCGCGGCAGGCTTCGCCGCGGCGGGCGCTGCCGGTGCCGCTTCAGGTGGTTTGGTCTCTTCTGGCATTGAAAGCGAACTTCATTTCTAACATAGGGAAAGGGATACGCGCAAGCTATGGTATAAGGCGAGAGGGCATGGATTACCTCGCTCGAATCCGCGACATTGTGATGGAAGGACTCGGTGGCCGCCGGGCCAAAGTGTACTTGTTCGGTTCGCGGGCGCGCGGGGACGCGCGCCGCTGGTCCGACGTGGATGTGGCCGTTCTGCCGCTCGAGCCGTTGCCGCCCAGGATGCTCGGCGACATCCGCGAAGCCCTGGAGGAGAGCCACGTTCCCTACACGGTGGATGTCGTGGATCTCTCGAGCGCCGACGCGGCATTCAGAGAAGCGGTCGAACGCGAAGGTGTCCTGTGGACCAACTGAAGCGCAGATTGGGCTTGGCGGACAAAGCGCTGTCCACTCTGCAAGACGTTCTGAAAGAGCCGCTCTCGCCGGTGACGCGCGATGCGGCGATCAAGCGCTTTGAATATAGTTTCGAAACCCTGTGGAAGGCCGCACAACTCTGGTTGAAGGCTCGGGATGGGCTGGAACTGGCTTCTCCAAAGGCTGTGGTTCGCGCGCTCGGTCCAGCCGGGCTTCTCGCGGAAGATGAGGTTGTACTGGCCCTCAAAATGGCCGACGACCGCAACCTGACCACGCATACGTACAACGAGAAGCTGGCCCTTGAGATTTTTGGCCGTCTACCGGCCTACTCATCCTTAATGGCAAAGTGGCTCCGGCTGATGACTTCGGGCGAGGCACTTTTTTGACTTTTTCCTACTCGCTCTGCTTTCTTCGCCGGTGTTCGGAGCAGTATTCTCGTGTGGGGCCGACGTGCCGAGCCTGCGGTCTATTGCACTTGGGATGTCTCTGCGTGAAGTTCAGAAGAAGTTGGGACCAGGAACGCTCCTTTACCGAGCACCGAACCCGGGAGTGAACGACGAGACTGCTTATAGATGGCAGATCCACGGTATATTTTGGCAGATATCGTTCAATATTGAGATGACGGCGCTTCGAGTAACCTACCGGTCAAGTTTACGAGCTAAGCCCTTCGACGACGTGACCTTGAATGCCGATTCAATGAAAAGCATCGAAGCACGATTCGGACGTCCCTCTGAAAAGCGCGGCCCGAGTGAGGGCGAGGGCGAGTATGTACTTTACTCCTATGCCTACTATTGCGGCCCGAATTTATCTTACGAGATTGAGTTCGGGACAGGCCGAACGTGCCATGTGGATATGACGCTTTGCTTGCAAGAAGCAGCGTACCCACCCCTGCGCGTAAAACATGTCACGATACGGAAGCGCAGACCAGCAGATTAACGATGGACGAGCCAGCGGAGATGCATTCTACCGGCAAATGGATGAGATGAGAACCAGGCTAGCGATCCTCGCCGCGGTTGTCTTCGTGGTAAGTATTACCGCCCAGCAAGCTACGCTGGCATCGAAAAGCGCCGGCAAGGTAATTGTGTTTGACGGAAGCTGGTGGCTTACAACGCCATCCAATGAACGCGACGGTGCCTCGGATTGTTTAACCTGGGTAGCCCATCTTCAGGGCTTTTCAAGTACGCCTGAACAACTGAGAGAGAAGATCACTCAGTACTACTTGGCTCATCCGTCGAACAAACATTCGACGGTAATGGACGTCTGGCAGAAACTTACCTCGGCGATACCTAGAAAACCGAAGAAAGCGACCAAGGGGGGCGACGCCTGGAAGAATCCGCACTGGTACCTGAACGGCGGCTGGTGGCGTCAGGTGCCGGATGAAGAACGCAAGGGTTTCTTAGAAGGCTATCTATTGTGCATGCTTGAGCGAGTCAATCCACCGACGGAGGAGTACTCACGTTCTATCAGCTTCTATGCGGAGAAAATTGACGCCCACATCCAGGCACACCCGAAAGCAAACGATGATCCTGTCGCAATCATCCTTTCGCGGTTCCGCGACAGACCTACCGGAAAGGCGAAGGACTGAACGGAAGCGATGAAGAGACGCCTCGTTTTCGCAATACTGCTTACTCTACTAACGTTGGCGGCTCTCGCTACGGCGAAGGACCATCTGGCCTACGATTCCAGCGGGGCCGCGATCTTCGACACACTCTTGCTTCCAGGCGCCTTTGCCGCGAACATCGTATATCCGCAAGGCATTCATACTGGGTATGGCGCACCTGGATGGGCTCGGCTCGTCGTTTTCTCGAATTTAGCTTTCTACATCCTGGTGTGGTACGCCGTGCTAAGTGTTGTCGCTCTGATGAGAAATCGGCAGCGAACGACTTGGGATGCGGCCGATAAAGGTAGGAAGCCTGATCCTCAGTAGATTGGCGAGGTCACTGAATGCCTGGAAAAACGCCGTTCATTTGGGAGAACACCGATAACAACCGGTCTCGTTGAGCACGGTCTTTCAATGGGCCTTGCGTCACGGCAAGAGCAAATCGCCTGCTTGCGACAGAACGCTCCTTCTTGCGGCGCCCGCTGCGGGTGGACGTGTGGCGGCGAATAGATGGTCCGACGTGGGTCCGACGGGTCGGTCCGACGGGTCAGCCTGGTGTGTCCCCTGTCAAGCTCACTGAATTGAGACAACAAGGCAAGCGAAACTTGAGATCCCGTGGTGGCGGAAGCGTCGGCTCGCCCGTCATGTAAAATGACGTTTCCTCCGCGTCGCACATGTTACGATTGCGCGGAAGAGGGCCAGATTAGGCTGGCCCCGGTTCCCAACCCATGAATCCCGAAGCGGCAATCGCGTTCTGGCTTTTCGTTTGCACGCCCGCAATCGCTCTGGCGTTCGCAATCTGGCGCATCGCGAGGCAAGCCTCTCGGGGCGAAGCGTCGAGGGATGTCGCGCTCGCTATCCTGATCGGCGCCGACTTCGTGTTTCTGGTGCTCGGATTCTTACACTACGATTTGATAGGGCCAGCCTACAGCCCCCGCAGGTACACGACCATCGTCTGTAGCATCGTTGTTTCCATCGCGCTAGCCGTCTTCGCGGGGCTACGGACGAGTAAAGCCAGGAACAGTCTCTTCGTGAGCTCCTGTTTGCTGACGGGAATTTGGCTCATGAATCTGGGCCTGAGTGCGGTGGTCTGATGGCATGGCCAAGATGAGGACCAGCGCGGACAAGCAGGCCTGGTAAAGATAAGAAAACCGAACCTCAGTAGATTGGCGAGGTCACTGCATGCCTAGAAAAATGCCGTTCATTTGGGAGAACACCGATAACAAACCGGTCTCGTTGAGCACGGTCTTTCAATGGGCCTTGCGTCACGGCAGAGCAAATCGCCTGCTTGCGACAGAACGCTCCTTCTTGCGGCGCCCTCTGCGGGTGGGCGTGTGGCGGCGAATAGACAAGCGTTCTTACAAACCGGGTCTCCGGGAGAATGCCCGTCGGGTTTTCGGCGATTATTTAATTAAGACGTTCGAAGCGCGCTGTTGGCCAGGAACAATGCTCATAGGCCACACCGGTCGTGTGTACCTCGCACGGTTTGACGAGAAGTTGGCGAGCCGGATGATCGCCATTGAAGACGAGCTTTTCAACTGGCTCAATTCCTCGCCGAAGAAGCTCGTCGAAGACCTGTGCCTCTTTCGAGAAGGAGCCGCCTATCCCGTTTTCGCCAGCGTGACGCATGAGAAAGTCGCGTCAGTCATTTCCACTGGTCCAATCTCGCTTCGCGGGTTTGAGAAGACAGACTACAGCCCTAACGAGGCGTTTGTAGCATGGGAAGGGAAGTACTTCTGCTGGCCATGACACCGCAACTATCTACTCCGACAGACTGACTTCGCTTCACTCGCTGGTGCCCAGGATTCTGATGATTCGAGCACGCGTGTAACGCTCCAGCAGGATCGGGTAGACGTTCAAAACAGTGTTCACGACGAGAAAGTAAAGAGCGAATTTGAAGCTGCCGTTCGAGAAGGCGCATGCGGTTGCCGGTATGGCAGCCAAGAGCATCAAGAGATGTCCTTGCTCGCTGGCGCACGTCTGCCTTGCGAAGGCCTGAATCGATTCGCGCCCGGCCATACGACGATAACCTGGCACAGAGCGTCGAATCCAGGAATTCATGATATCGCCGTGAACCATAAACGCGCGAAACCGGCGTACCCCAATCGCTTCATAGAAACGGCCGCTCAACTCGAACCCTCTTGGCTGAAACCAGGAAGCAGGCCACCAGACGGCTACAAGGCTAAGGGCGCTCAAGAGAAGGTAGGAGAGTGTGGTGAACGGCCGCCGAATGTTGATACCAGAAAGCCAACATCGGCAAGCACCAACTGACGCCGATGATGACACCCAGGGCAGCGTTCGCGCGGGCAACGACGCGCTGCGAAAACTGAGCAGCCGCCCGATCCATGCGCCATCTTAGCATCCAGGGAACGGTCCGCTCGGGCGGGGTCAGCCTGAGAGCCTGTCGGAGATAAGCCACGGTTATTCAACGGTTCTGTGCAGTCCGCGTGTCACCTTGTTTGAGCAACTCTTTTCGGGTAACCTTGGAGCCTGTTGGAGATTCGACTCCGCGAAACGTTGGAATCAACAAGCTACAGAACGTTTCCACGACGGGAATGTTCTATAAAGCTGCTGATTCCACGTCGAACGAAATCTATTTCCGTTGGCTCCTTGACTGCTGCAAAATGCCACTGACCTCGGGAGAGCGAATCGGTCCCTACCTAATTCTTAAGGCGATTGGCGAAGGCGGCATGGGTGCGGTCTATCTTGCCCAGGATTTAACACTCGGGCGTGAGGTCGCGCTCAAGGTGCTGGCGGACGCGGGCGATCCGGACCACCTGCGGCGATTTTCAGATGAGGCCCGGCTAGCCTCCAGTCTCAACCACCCGAATATCGTTACGATCTATGCCTTGGGTGGGGAGGGCGATGTCCGGTACATAGCCATGGAATTCGTGCCAGGCCGGACACTGCGCGCACTGTTGGCCGAGAGTGCACTTTCCGTTCGCAGGACCCTTCTCCTAGGGATACAGGTGGCCGACGCTCTTACGGCCGCGCACGCCAAGGGTATTACACACAGAGACCTGAAGCCCGCCAACATCATGGTGACTGCGGAGGATCGGGTCAAGGTGCTCGACTTCGGTTTGGCAAAGCGCCAAATATCGGTCGGAGACGCGAATGAACTTCCCACGCAGACGTGCATGACCGTTGTCGGAACCGTCCTCGGCACTGTCGGCTACATGGCACCCGAGCAGGCCGCCGCCAGGACAGTGGAGCACACCGCCGACCAGTTCTCTTTCGGCGCAATTCTATACGAGATGCTTTCGGGACAGCGAGCCTTCAAGCGGGAGACGACGGTCGAGACCCTCTCGGCGATTATTCGCGAGGAGCCTCCGCCCCTGCACAGCCTTAACCCTGCGGTGCCGACCTCGTTACAGCAGTTTGTGGAGAGGTGTCTGGCCAAGAATCCCGCGGACCGTTATCCAGCAACCGAGGGTCTGGCTGTACAACTACGCGATCTCGCCGAAAACTGGGCGGCAGCCGCTAAGCACATTGACTTGGAAGTTGCCCCGGCGACGGCGTCCAAGATCAGCCCAGCGCGGTTGACCCGCCGGCGCGCGATTTGGCTGGGGACCTCGGCAGCCGGTGTCGTGGTTGCGGGCATCAGCGCCTGGAGGCTGTGGCACGGCGCCTCGGAAATCCGGGTCTTGGCGGTGTATCCCTTCGAGAACTCGGCAAAGGACGACGAGGCTGAGTTTCTCTGCGAGGGCATGACCAGGAGCTTGATCCGCCAGCTCACGATGCTTCCGGCCCTCAAAGTGAAGCGCGGCCCCAAGGGCAAGACCGGCGACCCACAGGAGGCGGGCCGGCGATTGAAGGTGGACGCCATCGTAACCGGCTCCATCGCGCGGCGGCCTGGGAAGATTCTGGTGAGCGTGGAACTCGTAGATGCGAGAACCGGCGTCGTTTTGTGGTCTTCCCCCTTGTATGATCGCAATGAAGGGGAATTGCTGCGCACGCAGGACGAGATCGTTCACAAGATCATCGACGACGGCATCGGCATGGAATTGAGCGGCGGCGACCGCCGCCGGCTGGCACAGCACTCCACCAACGACCCGCAGGCGATGCAACTTTTCATGCGGGCCATCTATCATCATGCGAAGGAAACCGAGGCCGACTATCTGGCCGGCCGCTCATTCCTTCTGCAAGCCGTGGAGAAAGACAAGAACTTCGCGCTTGCGCACTGGGCGCTGGCTTGGAACTACCTCGCGATGGCCTCAGATGGTTACACGCGGCCGGCCGAAGTGTGGCCGATTGCGTTGGCCTACGCCCGGCAGGCGCTGTCTCTGGACGACACCTTGGCCGAACCGCACGCCGCGCTGGGCACGGAAGCTCTCTGTCACAGGTGGAACTGGGCAGAGGCTGAGCGCGAATTTGAGCTTGCCTTACGCGCGCCGGAGCCGGACGTCTGGATCCCCTACGTGCTCGAGCGCTGGGCAGTGGGCCGGAACGAAGATGCTTTTCGGGTAATGGGCAAAGCCCTCGAGGTGGAGCCAGTGAGTGTGATATGGAGGGTCAAACAGGCGGACCTTTACCTCCGAGCTAGGCAAATGGATGCCGCAGGGAAGCTCTACGAGGACATCATCGTGGATGCCCACGACGACCCTCGCGCGTATTTCGGGCTGGCGGATGTGCGCACCACGCAACGACGTTTTGACGAGGCGATTGGGCTGTTCCGTCAAGGCGCCCAGGCAGCTGGGATCGAGGACGAGTCCGTGCTGAAAGCGCTGTCGGAGGCCCACGGCGCCGAGGGTTACCGCAAAGTCGAGAGAGTATGGGCGCAGCTCGAGCTGGATCAGCTCGCCGACCGTGCCGTCGCCAATAAGTATGCGTCGCCGCTCGATTACGCGCGCGCTCACGCCCGGCTTGGAGACAAGGACGAGGCGTTCCGGTACCTCGACGCCGCCTTCGCGGACAGGAGTCCAGGTCTTGTGTACCTGAAAGCCGATCGCGCCTGGGACCGGATACGCGACGACGACCGATTCCGCGAAGCGGTTAAGAAGCTCGGCGTCCCCTAGGCGGGTTGAGGATCTTGTGATAGGCTCGATGCTGTAGCACTGGAGGGGAATATGAAGGCACGTGCAACGATAGCGGGCCTCGTTCTTTTGGCCGGTTTCGGTTTTGTCGATCTCCTTCCGGGTTGCGGCGACAAGTTTCTGGTCGCCAGCCGCGGCACGCGTTATCAGCACGCGCCCGTTGCGTATGGGCCGGCGGCAATTCTGATCTACACCAATCCGGCATCCGACGTGCCCAAGGCCCTTGCCAACGTATCCGTGAGCGCCACCCTCACCCGCGTGGGTTATCGGCCCACCCTGGTGGGAAATGCAGCCGAGTTTGAAGCTATGCTGAGCCGCGGAGGGTGGGATCTGGTTCTGGTTGGCGTGGCGGACGCGCAAGCCGTCAGTCAACGGGTGAAAAACAACGCCGGCGTGCTTCCGGTAGTCCTTACGGGCGAGGATCTGAAAAAGACCCGGAAGCTGTATCCGGTCGTTCTCAAAGGACCCGCCAAGAACGAAGTGTTCCTCGAAACGATTGCCGACGCGCTCGCTGCCCGGCCAAAGGCGAAGACGAAGACGGGCGCTTGAATGATGGGCATCGACCGCACCCATCCCAAGCCCTTTCCGGCCTTTGCGCTCGACATTCCTACAATCACCGCTTTCCTGGCAATAGCATGCTCCGCCCACGCCCAGGCATGGGTTCCAGGGGCCGGCGTGGGCTCCGTGACCTTCAGCTATCAGAGGATTTCGAACACCGGGCACCGGTTGAGCGATGGCTTCCTGAGGGAAGCCGGGCAGAGCCTCGACATGGGGCTATATCTCGAAGCCGAATACGCGGTCACCAACCGGCTGTCCCTGGTTGCCGGCCTGCCTTATGTTTTCGGAAAGTACACCGCGCTCAATGCTCCCCCACCAGTTTTCACTTATTGGCCCTGGGATCAGTGCCATTGTTGGCAGTCGGGCTGGCAGGACTGGGGGTTCACCGCGCGATATAACGTCGTGACGGCGCATCACCGAGCCTTTGCTTTGACGCCGTCAGTATCGGTGGGGATGCCCAGCCACAACTATGATTTTCGGGGAGAGAGCGCATTGGGTCGGAATCTCAAGGAAGTGCGGATCGCGATAGACGCCGGGCAACGACTGGATTGGATTTCCCGGAACCTCTCCGTGCAGGGTCGCTATTCCTACGCCTTCGTTGAACGTGTGCTCGACATCCCAATGAACCGCAGCAACGTCAGCACGGAAGGCACGTACCTCCTACTCAAAGGAAAGTTCGCGGCGCGGGGATTCGCGTCCTGGCAGCGGACTCACGGAGGTCTGCGTTTGGGATCGCTACCGCCTGCCGCCCTTGTTGTCCCTGGTGAGTACAACACCCCGGAGCGTTTACTCGAGAATGATCGCCTGCATCGGGACAACAATTTCCGGGCTGGAGGAGGCTTTGCTTACGCGTTCCCGCGGTTGGATGTCTTTGCATTCTACAACGTCTACGTCAGCGGCTCCGACACGCATGCGGGCGGAGCGCTCACGGCCGGCGTCAGTTGGCCGTTCGAGGTCCACCGAGCCCACCGCTAGTCGCACCCCTCGATGTCCATCGGCTGAACATGAAGGAGAGTGTGGTCCTCAAACGAGGCAACGTCAAAGAGGCGGGATTTGAACAGCGACTCCGTGGCGGCAGGGTTAGCTCCCCATTGGCGGTTAAATCTCCTCGCTATTTCGCTGACGAAAGTTTCGTTCCCAAACGCGCGACCGGCATAGGTGCAGGCGCGCAGGGTCCGGTGCCGCCTCCCCCGGCCACATGCGCTGACGCGCTCGACCAGAGATGGGGCCGCCGGTTCACTCCGCGTGCGCGTTTAGTGCGCAACCTCAGCGGTAGGCTTCCTTGCGGTCGAGCACGCGGGAAATCTCCAAATAGTCGGCTATCGCGGAAGAAGACGCGATGATTCTGCGCACGGAGCCGGATGAGGGCGGCTCGATCTGCAAGGCGATTGGCTGCTCGATGGTGCGAACATCGGCCCTGGCTTGTTCCGTCCAGACGATGCGCCTAGCCATCGCGCCGGGGTGTCTCTTCCGGTAGCGGCTCCTGACCCATCTTCTCCCAGTCGGCCGTGGTCAAGCCAAACTCCGCAAGCACCTTCTCATGTGGTACCGGCTCATGGCCCTTGAGCCACTCGTCGGCTTCAGCGATGGCTTGGCGCTCGGCAGGACTGAGCGTATCCCGGTCTTCTTCCGGCGTGATCATGCCATTCGAGCAGATGAACGACCGCAGCGAGTTGGGCGGGTGGCAACGGATCGATAAGGTCGTGAACGTGCCGCCGAGTGTCGTTCATCGGACATTCTCCTTTTTGACACTGCCATGCGCGGCATCGCGAGGTCAAGGTGAGGCTTCGGCTTGATGGCAGAGGATGAAACGAGAAGAGGACGTTAGGATTAGTTCCGGCTGAATCGGATAGCTACATTATAATCCTAAGCCAGTAGTGGCTGGGCTGCCGTGAAAGGAATCAAGAGGCGGTGCCATTGGCAGGGCCAACAAGACTCGAACGGAGCGCGTCCTGGGTTTGGCGAAACGTCGTGCCTGTTCTTGTTACTAGCTTGACTGCGACCCTCATAGGTGGTTTTCTTGACCGGGTTCCGACAGTCAAGTGGAAGTGGCCGAAGTCCGTCTTGCTAGACAACCGGATCATCTGGTCCTTAACTGTTGTGCGTTCCGAAAAGTTCAATACTCCTAATTTTGTTGCGGCGTCCACTGGAGCAATCTACGTCCCTGACAAGGGAGGATACTTGTGGGAAGAGAAGGTATTCGAGGGTTCAGATGCACCGATAATAACACTCTCTGCTGATTCACACGGAACGGTGGTGGGCGGCACGCTAAATGGCGACGTGTTCTTCTCGTATGATCATGGGGATCATTGGTTGCGTGTGAAGGTCTCCACCTTCCCAGTCACATCGATTGTAGTGCGTAAAGACCACCGGACTCTACTCGTCGCGACTTTCGGTGATGGTTTGTTTGAGGTACGGGGTTCTTATTCGACGCGTATTCCAATGGGGACAGCGGACAGGAGTGTTTGGTGTCTATGGGGCGGTGAAGGACAATCCTTGGTTAGTGCGACCCTAAAGGGAACGTACTCTTCAAGCGATGGTGGTTCGACGTGGAAGCAACGTAGCGACCCAACGATTGCTACCGCTTGTGCCGGTGTCACAGGTCATGATCAACTGTTTCTCATGAAGGACAGTAGTGGGGCGCTGTTCCTAACGCAGGACGGGGGAAAAACATCCAGAGAAATCGTGTTTGCGGATGGCGGCGCGTTAAATGTATGGTCGCTTTCGAGCGATGTAGCGGGCGACTTTATTATCGGGGCTAAAGGCGGTGCGTATTTCCTGAACGGAAGTGCACGGAAGGCAGTTTTTAGGCACATAAGCTTACGACAGATATGTTATTGGGTGCCTTCGCTCTATTTTGGAGGATTAGCGGGCTCGACGTCGAGCCTCTGGGCTCAATCGCTTCCAAGGCCGATGGAAACCCTCAAGCTTGGACCGGCAGGGCCAACCTTGCTTCCTTCGTTCGCTACTCCCATTGGGAATCATACAAACGCAGCTATCAATTCGAATGAGCCTAAGACGGCGATCTCCCCAAATCCAAGGCTGCCCGAGTCTGTCGTAGACAAACCTTCTCAAGGAGGAGGTACTCAAAGCGGCTCCATTTCCCCAACAGTTAGAGGAGGTGGAAGCGCTGCACCTGCGGAGCAATCTGGTTCTCCCGGATCTGATTTGGCGAAACCACCAAGTAACCCGCCTCCAAGCGCCCCCCCCCAGACACCTCGTGGCCTCATCTGCGAAGCGAACGGTAATGGAAGCTCAAATTGTCGACCAAACGAAGTCGCGGAGTACTTGAAGAGCGTTTTACAGGCTAAGGAAATCGCCGAAGTGGTGGCAAAGTTGTTAGCAGTCGGAATAGTTGCTCCAGAAGGTATCTTAATAGTCGCGGTGGAGAAGGCAGAAGAGAAGACCATAGAGACGCTCATGGAGGAGATAGTAAAGAGAATGACGGAGCAAGCTCTTGAGAATGTCCGTGGCCTTGCAAATGGCAACGGCACTACTCTTGGCGACGCGGTTCGGGCGCACGAGGCCTATGTTCGCCGCGTCAAAGACGCTGCAATCCGCGAGTCGATTCGAAACAGGAGCCATCGTGACTCACGATCAGAGAGCGGCACGCGTTCGCAAATGGAGCTAAATACATCTGGACCAGCAATGCACCAGCTTTCCTACTCGGCTACGCGAGGGATACAGTCACTGGTTCCTTGACGGCATGAGGGTGAGCAACCCGATGTAAGTATCCCAGTCGGCGTTGGAGGAAAGGGGCGGCAGGGGTCAGCTTGGCTGACCCCGCCCCGAACCGACCCCGCCCCGACCCGCCCCCGCCCATTTCATTCAGGGCCAGGCCTCTTCGCCCGCTGGGTCTCAGTAGGTCCAAATCTTGCCGAGTCGCAAAGGATCAGGAACGATCAGGCCATTACTCGCTGGATGGTTGGAGAGAATCAGCCGGAGGGTCCGAGTGGCCTCGTAAGCCTCTATGATGAGGGCCCTCTGCTGCTTAAAATAGGATTGATCAAACTCGTCTTCATCGACGGCGTGAGCGGGTTTTTGCCTCATCTCTCTTACCTTACGGAAGATCTGTAGCATCGAGTCTTTCGGTGTTGGGTCGGGAAAGCAAATGCTGATGTTCAACCACTCTTCGAGGAGCTTAAGGGTGCCTTTTCTCTCTACCATAACTTTCCCGTCCTTGCGGACTTTCTCACGCTCCAGGGCAACTTCGTTCATGAAAAACTCCCTATCAATATTCTCTGAAATCATTTTGTCGAGAACGTGTACAAAACCATTGAACGCCTTGAGTGTCGGGCGCAGCAGGAACGCGAACTCAGCGGGCCGGTCGTCCTCTTCGAATTCTCTCTTGAAGAGCGGTTTTCGCCCCATCCGCTTGCTCATCTCGTTAATTAGGTGAAGTTCTCCAGTAATGGCAGTAAAGACAGATATGTGATCCGTCCAACGACCCATCGAGTTGGCGTAATAGTCCGGACGAAGCCTGTAGTCACCCTGAAGCAGTCGTGCGTCCCAAATGCGCTGATGTTCGGGAGTAAGACCACTTAGGTAACGAAGGCACACGGCAACCGCACGGTTCATCTGACCATCGTAGGAGAACCCGAATCTTTGAAGGAAAGACTGGTCGCGGGCGGGCAGAACTCCGCTCCGATAGTGTTTGTCCCTAATGTTGATCGTGCCATGGATGTCATTGACACTAAAGTGGTATCGCGGATCGTTTCGGTACAATTCCAATACAGCAAGGTCAAACGATAAAAATGAGAGTTGTGGTTCTCCTAGTGCAAGTCGCAATGTGAAAGGGCGGCCAGCATATCGGCGCTTAACCACAACTTTGTTCAAGTGGACCGGTTCTGGGTACAAGCAACCCGTAGCACCCGACTCGTCGAGCTTTCTGAGTTGGTCAAGGATCGGCTCCGTTTGAAATGCCTTGATGTGCGGGTTCTCATGCCTGTCGCCCCGGTTCAAGGAAATCGTTCCGTCTTTGATCAAACCGCGGATGGTTCTCGTTCCTATTCCCTTTCCAACGGGAAGGCCATTGAAGTCGCGGGAGTGAAGATACTGCCGGGTAACCGCTGACAAGAGTTGTTTTCTGGTCATGGCCAAGAGAAAGTCCAAGGGCGACCCGTCCATCTCGACGGGAAACCAACCACCCTTCTGAGTATGCTCTCAGGCGGTGCCGGGGGCAACCGCTGACGCCCTTGAGCGGATCCCACCTTTCTTCCAAAATCCGGAGTGCAAATCCAACCGGCTTGTTTTTAATTAGTTCCACAATTTTGGCAAAATGACACTTTGTGACGTATATTTTTATCGGCAATAATATACTTGACACAGACGGCGTTTTGGGGTAGGCTTGTACTTATGAAAGGGAACGCCATGAAGCCCAAGACTTTGCAGCAAGCCATCGTCTACTTTTCCGATCCTGCCCGCGCCTTTGACTATGCCGTGTCTCTTCGCTGGCCAGACGGGAAGGTCCGGTGCCCCCGTTGCGGCACCGACAAACACTCGTTCATCTCGACTCGGCGAATTTGGCAATGCAAGCCTTGCGATAAGCAATTCACAGTCAAGGTCGGGACGATCTTCGAGGATAGCCCTATCACGCTCGACAAGTGGATGACCGCCGTCTGGATGATTGGAAACTGCAAGAACGGGATCAGCAGCTACGAGCTGCATCGCGCCATCGGCGTCACCCAAAAGAGCGCGTGGTTCATGCTCCACAGGATTCGCCTTGCAATGCAGGACGACCCCCTGTTGAAACTCGGCGGAGGCGGCATCGCCGTCGAAGTTGACGAAACCTTCATTGGCGGAAAAGCCCGTAACATGCACCGCCGTCGAAAGAACCAAGTGCAAGCCTTGGCTGGTCGCATGGGAGCAAAGACTGTTGTGCTCGGCATTCTTGAGCGCGGTAAAGAAGTTCGCGCCAAGGTGATTGCGGATCGGAACAAGTGGGCCATGCAAAAGGCCGTCCGGGAGAACGTCCAGAAGGGATCGGAGGTTCACTCTGACGAATTCGCCCAGGCTTGGCGCATGGATGACGATTACGAGCACAAGGTCATCAATCACCTTGAGCGCTACGTAGACGGAAAGATTCACACCAACGGCATGGAAAACTTCTGGAGTTTGCTCAAACGCGGCCTTCATGGAACCTACGTGAGTGTCGAGCCTTTCCATCTCTTCCGCTACGTTGACGAACAAGCCTTCCGTTACAACAATCGCCGAGACGCGACTGACACCGACCGCTTTGAGACGGCGATGGGTCAAGTCTTCGGCAAGCGCCTTACTTATGCCGAATTGACGGGCAAGGTGTCTACCACGCATAACTAAGCCTTGGCATCGCCCTCGCGGGCCGAAGAAGCACGTTTAGCTTTGCGGCGATTCCTAGCCCGCTTCTCAGCATCTAACTTGCCTTGGATTTTGGCGCGTGGAATCGTGAATAGCTTGGCCATCAGGCCCTCAAATCGCTTTTGCTCTGACATTTTGACCTTCTCCCTTGTACCATGGTTCAATTCTGTCGGCAAACCATCTACTTAGTTCTGAATGTGTCTGAACCCCGTGGTCTATCATCGAGTGCAGATCGTTCCAACACTCGCTTGCAAGACCACTCATTTGGTTCCCCAAAATCATTTCGAGGGAGCGTTGTAGCCCCATCCAAGCAAAGATGTCGGCGGCTTGCAATCCGCGAATCTCCCTCTTGTCTTGAAAAGCATAGCCGCGCGCCATAGAAGACAAGCCGAACACCCCGATTTCTTCGGGATATTCATGCAGCTGCTCGAAAGACTCTGCGAGTTCGCCTTTACCTTCGTTCGGGCGATCTAGTACGTACTGCACTCGCCCATCTTCGTTGTGCGCGGCTCTCCAGGCGCTCAGCAGAGACAAGCATGTTCTAACCGCCCACGTGTAATGCTTCATCCCAAACCGTTTCCGAAGGTCCTCAGGAAACGCCCGGTCAAAATCTCTCTTGCTAATCCCAACTATGAACGCCTGCAAAAAGTGTTTCTTGATGACGGCACGCAAGTGCCCGATAACCTTCGCCCTCTTAGGCTCCTCCCAATTGCGGAATTGAGAATGCCGACTGGCGAAATCGGCCATATGGAAAAACCCGAAGTCCTCCTGTGTACAAATCCTCTGCCACTCCTTGTTGAATCGTCGCATCCTCTCAGTACGCGCTAACGCACCAGCCGCTACCGCGATTCTTGACGAATCGTGGGTGCCGCGATCGTCGAGGAAAATAGAAAACATCGCCATGGGCGTGTCATCCTCCAACCAAACAGATAGGGCGAAGTGATCGAACGCAGTCACACATCACCCCCAACATAGCCGTCGCAATCATCTGTGTCAAGTATGTTATTGCCTTTTTATCTTCCCTTGTTTCTTCGCCTTGGCCGCCTGGACCCCTTTTCCTCCCACATCCGCGTAGTAAGATTGAATCAGGAGTAGAGAAGAGCAGCCTGTTACATTCGACGACGAGACCTCGTAGCTCTCACGGAATCGCTGAGTTGCAACAACCCGTCCCTGTAGATCGCCTGTTCTAACAGGCTCAGGCTCCCGTGAGCGCGGATGATATAATGGCCTTGTCGGGGGTTGCCACGGCTCTGACGAGCTGGGCAGGAGGCAATCCTCGTGCGTCTGTGCCCGAAGTGCCGTTTGCCCGCCAACGAGTCCCGGCGATTTGGCTTCCTGGAAAAGTACGTCCTTCGAGCGATCTTCGTGCGGCCCTTCCGTTGCGCCAACTGCTACTTTAGGTTCTACGCTTTCGCTTGGCCGGACTGGCCTGAGATCGACGAAGAGTGAAGCAGCAGCCTCTTCAAAAAGCGACGCTCCGGTTCCGAGCAAGGACACGCGAGCGCTGCTTCGAAGCTGGCGGCGGCCTCCGCTGCGCGGCCCAGTTCTTTCAGCAAGTGCCCGCGCACGGCATGCAGCAGGTAATAGTCGCGCATCTTCGAGTCCTTCGCCAAGTCCTCGATCTCGGCCATCGACGCCGCGGGACTGTGCACCCTGGCTACCGCCACCGCGCGATTCAGCGCGACCACAGGGGAAGGGTTGAGCCCCAAGAGCTGGTCGTACAACGCCAGAATCCTGGGCCAGTCGATGCCGCGCGTGTACTCGGCAGCGATCGCCGCCTGCACGTGCAATTCGGAGACGTGCTCGCCTTGCATCGAGCGATCGAAATAGTGAAATCCGATGGCGATCAACTGCTCGTCCCAGCGGCTGCGGTCCTGTGACTCGAGCAGGATCAGGTCGCCCGCTTCGTCCACGCGCGCCGGCAAGCGCGCGGCTTGCAGAGCCATCAGCGCGACCAGGGCATGCACGCGCGGTGCCGCCATCGACGACTGTGCGACGAGACGCGCGAGGCGCAGCGCTTCGAAGCAGAGGTCCTTGCGGATGAGTTGTTCGCCCTCATGCGCGGCGTATCCTTCGTTGAACATCAGATAAATCACCTCGAGCACGGAATCGAGACGTTTCGCGAGATCGGCCCCCGCGGGAATTTCGAGCGCCAGGCGGTGGTCGCGGATCTGGCGCTTGGCGCGCACCAGGCGCTGGGCGATGGCCGTCTCGTCCGCCAGAAAGGCGCGGGCGATTTCCGGGATGCTGAACCCGCCCACCGTCTTCAAGCTCAGCGCGACGCTGCCGTCGCGCGGGATCTCCGGATGGCAGCACATGAAGATCATGCGTAACTCGTCGTCGCGCAAACTGCTTTCCATGTCGGGATCGGCCGGCGCAGCCGCGGCCGATCGGGAAATCTCGGCAACGATCGCGTCGGTTTTCTCGCCGAGAACCCTGTTGCGCCGCAACGAATCGATGGCCGCGTTGTGCGCGACGCGAAAAAGCCACGCCGCGGCGTTCTCGGGCGGGCCCTGATACGGCCACGTCTCGAGCGCGCGCAACATGGCTTCTTGTGCGGCGTCTTCCGCCAGGTCCAGGTGCGCCGGACCCAGCAGGCGCGCAAGGCGTGAAACCATGCGGCCTGCCTGTTCGCGGAAGAAGTGCTCGAGCAGCGGCGCGGTCACGCGTGAAGCTGACGGATCGAGAGCGTGCCGCCGTACTCCAGATGCGGATGGTCGAGCGAACGCTGGACGGCTTCGTCGTAGTTCGCCGCCTCGATCAGGTAGAAGCCGCCGAGGACTTCCTTCGACTCGCTGTAAGGACCGTCGGTGGCGCGCGGCTTGCCGCCCTGAGAGCGGATCACGCGGCCGCCGTCGGGCCCGAGCCGCTTGGCATCCACGTGGAACGGCTTCGTGGTCCAGGCCATGTATTTTTCGACGGCCTTCTGCATGTCCTCGGGGCTGACTTTCTCCCACTTTCCGGGTTCGCTGTAGAGAAGAAGCATGTATTGAGGCATGGGATTCTCCTATCGCACCCGAGTATACTGCGCCGGCTCGCTGAACTTCAGCTTGCCGTTCTCGAAGAATTGCCAGTTTGACGCGAGACCGCCCGACTCCGGCACGCGCAGCGTCACCTGATGCATATGACCGGCGTTCGAGCTCGCGAGGTTCGTCGCGTCGAGGAAGGCGAATTCCATTTCGCCTGTTGCGGGATCGTAACGCCGCAGTTGCAGACGCGGCTGGTTGCCGGCCATGCAGTAGTGCGTCAGGATCAGGCGGTTGCCGTCGAGATGATAAGCGGAGAGCATGCTGTGGTCCTTCTCGCGATCGAACGACTCATGCTCGAGCAGCACCGTGCCGCTGGCAATCAGCTCGTAACGGTTGCGGGACTTGCCGAGGTCCTTCGTTTCGGCTTCCCACTCGCCGGCGAGCGTCTTCAAACGGGCAAAGGCCGCGGCGGCGTCCGGCTGCGCGGACTTTGGTTTGTCCCCTGCGCTCGCGGTCAGGGCAAACGCCAGGCAAACGATCAAGAGATGCGTGATTCTCATGGACTTGCTCCTTTCGGTTTTGGGTCGTGCAGTCCTATGACGAACGAGCCGGCCCGAAATCGACAGGCGAACCCGGATTTAGACCACCAGCGGCACGCGCGGATCTTTCGTCTTCCATGCCCCGCGAACCCAGGCGTAGTCGGGATCGTCGCTCGCGGCCAGCGAGCGGGCGCTGCCGCCGAGCACGTTCAGGTAGTAGACGTCGTATCCGTGCGCGGCGACGACCGGGTGGTAGCCCTCCGGTATCAGGATCGCTTCGTTATCGCGCACGGTGATGGTCTCGTTGCGGCGACCGTCGCGCGTGTAGACGCGCTGGATGGCGTAGCCCTCCGGCCGGCTGATTTTGTAGAAATAAATTTCGTCGAGATCGACTTCGCCCGGAGGATTGTGGACATCGTGCTTATGCGGCGGATACGACGACCAGTTGCCGCTCGGCGTGTAAACCTCGACCACGAGAATGCGGTCGGCGGCGAAGCCCGGCATGATCATGTTGTTGATCTGCCGCGTGGCGTTTTCGCCTCCGCGCGTTTCGATCTCGAAATCGCCCGGCTTGACGGCGCACGGCGGAAAGGCTCGCGAAGCGCGGCAGCGGCACACGGCGAACTCCACGCTCGCGGTTTGGGCAGTGACCACGGCCGACGTGTTCACCGGCAAATACAGCGACCAGGGCAATCCCGCGAAGACGTGGGCGCGCTCGCCGAGTCCGCTCCACTTCTTGTCGCCAGCCTCGACCGCAATCTTGCCGCCGAGCACGACGATCACCGATTCTTCGCCCGGCGTCGCGAAAGTGTAGGTCTCGTTTTGCGAGAGCCTGATAACGGCCAGCGAGACGGTCTCCCATCCCGCGGATTGTGGCGTGATGTTCAGAATCTCGCCGCTTCGCCGGCCGGCGTCCGGATGGATCAGAAGATTACTCATGTTTCGAGATTACACCCGAACGGCGTGGCCTTCATGGATGCTCTGATAGATGGCTTCGGCAGCGAGCACGGATCGCAGGCCGTCGTGCGCCGTGACCGGCGGTGCGCTGCCGGAGAGCACGGCGTCGACAAAGAGGCGGTCTTCTTCGATGTATCCCCAGCGGGCGTCGCGGGGCATCTCGCGAAACTCGGTGACTTCGCCGTTCACGGTGAGCGTCTCCATCTCGGCGGTCGCGATCGTGTACCCGCGCCCGTAAATTTCCACCCGTTCGAAGGGAAACGACCATCCGGTGTAGGCGCAGGTCGTCAGCGTGGCCTGGCACTTGGGATAGGTGAGCACCGCCGAGAACGTATCTTCCTGAGGATAGACGCGCCGGCCGCCGCGCGCATACACCTCTTGCAGCGGGCCGAAGAGCCAGTTGCCCATGTCGAGCACGTGGATCGGCGTCTCGTAGAGAAAGCCGCCGGTCACTGCGGCGTCGGCGGTCCAGGGCGGCTGCTCGAGCTCGCCGCGATTCATCTTGATCTCGGCGCAGAGAACCGGCCCCTCGTCGAACATCGCTTTCCGCGCGCCCTGATAAACAGGCGCGAAGCGGCGGTTATGGCCGACCTGAAAGATTCGCCTCGACCCCGCCGCGGCCGTCGCGACGCGTTCCGCGGTCGCGCGATCGGTGGACATCGGCTTTTCACAGAAGACGTGTTTGCCCTGCGCGATGGCCGCGAGCGCCAGCTCCCCGTGGCGGACATTCGGCGCGGCGATGTAGACGGCTTCGCACTTCTTCCAAAGGTCGTCGAGGGAGGCAACGGTCGAGCGGGTGGGATCGGCGTCGTAGATGGCGGCGAGGTGGACGCGCGGATCGGCTTTCAGAATTCCGGCGTGGACTTGCCCCATGTATCCCGCGCCGATCAAGCCGACATCGAGAAGCGCCGCGGACATTATTTCTTCGGCGTGATTCCCAACGCTTTTTCGGCGGCGGCCTTGGCGGCCGTTCCCAGATCGAAGGGATTCCGCTCCCAGTATTCGGGGCGGAAAATTTCGATGCTTGCCAGGCGGTCGTACCCGATGGCTTTGAGCTCGGTGGCGATGCGGTTGAGCGGCAGGATTCCCTCGCCGGGCAGGAGGCGATGCGCGTCCTGCAGCTCCGCCACCGGCCGGTTCTCGCAATCGTTCACGTGGAAGATGAAGAGCTTGCTCGATTCGATGCGGCGCAGCGCGGCCAGTTGCGATCCGCCGATGTGGAAATGGAAGGTGTCGATCACCAGGCCTACGTCGGCGCGATCGACTTCCGCCACGATTTCCCAGGCGAACTCGAGCGTGCGCACCGAGCACCACGGGAAGCCGAGGAACTCGAATGCGATCTTGACATCGTGGGTCGCGCCGATGTCGCCGAAGACCTCGAGCACTTGAATGGTCTCGTCCTTTACCTCGCTGTCCGTCACGCCGGGCGGACGTTTGCCGGGCACCACGACGAGGTACTCGCATCCGATTTCTTCGGCCACGTCGGCGTACTGGCGGCAGGTCGCTTCCACGTTCTCCCAGTCCTTGCCGGAGAAGGTAGCCTTGTCGACGGAGTTGATGCTCAGCGGCTTGACGTTCGCCTCTTTGAGGCGCGCGGCCAGATCGGCGGCCGTATGATTCTTCAGATAATGGCGCAGCTTGGCGCCCCAAATCTCTAACAGCGGATACCCAGCGCGGCGAGCCACCTCAATGTCCGTCTCCAGATCGACCTTCATGCTCGTTGCGCCATTCCATCCCAGTAACACAAAGTCCTCCTCTCGTTCTAAATTGTTTTACCGCATCGACGTTCCGATTGCACTGCGCGATTGTTCCCACCGAGACCATTCATGTCCCACAAAGGGGTAGCTGGTTGATTGTACACGTTTGCGGGCTTGTCAACCCGTCATCTTCTTTCCGTGGGCTCACGGGGGACGATAGGCAGAATCAAGCGTGAAGGGACCCCAGAACCATGATAGACCGTCTGCGTTGCGGCGACGCTGTTGACTGCCTTCGCGATGGGCTCGCCTGTATTCGGGTTCGCGTCATAGCGGGGGAAATTGCTGCTCGAGACTTCGAGCCGGATGCGGTGTCCCCGGCGAAAAACCATGCTCGTCGGCCACAACTGGATCTCGATGGATTCGGGC
>CAZRND010000042.1:0-20789 GCA_964601345.1 uncultured Acidobacteriota bacterium
GTCCGATACGGCGAAGCGTCCGCCCGGGCGTAGCACGCGGAACGCCTCGGCGAGCACGCGGTCCTTATCGGCGGAGAGATTGATGACACAGTTCGAGATGATCACGTCGACGGAATTGTCGGGCAGCGGAACATTTTCGATTTCACCCTTCAAGAACTCGACGTTGGTGAGGCCCGACTGCGCGAGATTTCGCCGCGCCAGGGCCAGCATCTCGTCGGTCATGTCCAGGCCGTAGGCCTTGCCCGTGGGCCCGACGCGACGCGCGGAGAGCAGCACATCGATTCCGCCGCCCGAGCCGAGATCGAGCACCGTCTCGCCGGCGTTGAGATTGGCGAGCAACGTCGGATTTCCGCATCCGAGCGATGCGGCCGCTGCTTCCTTCGGCACCGCGGCGATTTCACTCGCGCCGTAGAGGTTGCCGGTAATCGGATCTTTCGATCCGCCGCAGCACGACCCGCCGCCCGTCGCCGCGTGGACGGCCAGCTTTCCATATTTGTCTTTGACGGTTTCTTTGATGTCCATGAGGTCTCCTATTTGCAAACGGTGAAGATCTTCGGGCTGACGGCCTTGTTCCGCGAGCAGCATTCGGCGTAGAGGAACGAGAGCAGGCCGCGCAAGGTGTCGGCGTTGGCCGCGTACCACAGGAACTGCCGGTCGCGGCGCACGGTGACCAAGTCCTCGTTCTTGAGCTTGTCGAGATGATGAGAGAGCGTGGAGGGCGAGATGTCGAGCTCGGCCTGGATGTCGCCCACGACCAGTCCTTCGGGATGCGCCGAGAGCAGCAGCCGCATGATGCGCAGGCGGGGCTCGGCGCCGATAGCCGCGAACTGGTCGGCATAGCGTTCCACAGTGGTTGCTTCCATATTTCCACAATAATAGAACTACAGAACTATGTCAAGAGGAAAGACTTGTGTTAGGCTATCCGGCTTAGGGGTCCAAGCATGGTCGGCCAAGTCTTCGGCCGGTATCGCATTGTTGAAAAAATAGGCGCCGGAGGAATGGGAGAAGTCTACCGCGCGCACGACGAACAGCTTCAGCGGGATGTGGCGCTCAAGGTACTGCCCGCGTCCGGCTTTCGCGATGAAATGGCGCGAGCGCGTCTGCTGCGCGAGGCGCGCGCCGCCGCCTCCCTGAATCATCCGTACATTTGCGCCGTATATGACGTCGGCGAGGCTGAGGGCCAGGCTTACATCGCCATGGAACTGGTGCCCGGCCGGACGCTGACGGCCATACTCGAAGACGGCCCGTTGCCGTGGAACGAGGCGCTGCGCTACGCCTTGCACTTGGCCGACGCGGTGGCCCACGCGCACGCGCGGGGTACGGTGCATCGCGATCTGAAATCGCAGAATACGATCGTCACGCCGGAAGGCCGCGCCAAGGTGCTGGATTTCGGACTGGCCAAGCGCCTTCCGGGCCAGGAACTCGACGCCGCGACGGTTTCGCACGCTTCGCTGACGCAGGTCGGCGCGATCGTCGGAACGCTGGCTTACATCGCTCCGGAAGTTTTGCGCGGGGAACCTGCCGATCCGCGCAGCGACGTATGGGCGCTGGGCGTAGTGATGTATGAAATGCTCACGGGCCGGAGGCCCTTTGGCGCCCGCACGGGCCTCGAACTGAGCACTGCCATTCTGAGAGATCCTCCGCCGCCTCTTGCCGGCGATGTGCCGCCGGGCCTGAAGACCATCATCGAGCGCTGTCTGGAGAAGGATCCGGCGCGCCGCTATCAGTCCGCCCGCGAAGTCCTGGTCGCTCTCGAATGCATCACCGCCGGTGCTCCGCTTCCCGCGCTGCCCGAGCGGAAGAAGAGTCGCAAGCGGCTGGCGGCTGTCTGCGCGGTCCTGGTCGTGGCGTTCGCGGCCATCGCCTTGTGGCTCTTCCGCCCGCGGCCGGTGCTTTCCTTTGTATCCCGGGACTGGATTCTGGTCACGGATTTCGAAAACGAAACTCGAGAAACCATCTTCGACCGCTCGCTTTTTACGGCCTTCGGCGTGAGCCTCGAGCAGTCCACGCACGCCAACGTCTTTCCACAAGCGCGCGTGCAGGACGTGCTGCAACGCATGAAGAAGGCCGGCGCGGAACGGATTGACGAAGCGCTCGGCCGCGAAATCTGCGCGCGCGAGAACATTCGCGGACTAATCACGCCCTCCATCGCCAAGGTCGGGCAGCAGTATTTGCTCTCTGCGCGTCTTCTCGACCCGCGCACGGGCGAGGCCGTGCGCTCGTACTCGGAGACCGCCAACGGCCAGGACGACGTAATTCGGGCGCTCGGCTCCATGGCGGGAAAAATCCGGCGGGACCTGGGTGAGTCCCTCTTCTCGTTGCAGCGGAGCGATCGTCCCCTGCCGAGAGTAACCACCGCCTCGCTCGAAGCTCTGAAGCTCTACGCCGAAGGCTCCGTTCTCTGGAACAAGGGAAAGTTCCCCGAGGCCGTGGACTCCTGGGAAGCGGCCCTGAGGGCCGATGGCGATTTCGCCATGGCTCATGCTTCGCTCGGGAACGCCTTTTACAGCCACCGCTTCAACAACTCCAGCAAAGGGAAGCAGCATTTCGACCGGGCGCTCCAGCTTTCCGATCGCACAACAAAGCGCGAGCGGCAGCAGATTCAGGCCAATTACCAGAGCACCCTCGGGCATCTCGACGAGGCCGCGCGCCTCTATAACATTTACTTGCAAACGTATCCCGACGATTGGCCCATCCGCTCCCAGTTTGGATATTTCCTGATGATGCATGACCGGGAAGAGGAGGCGATCGCGCAATACAAAGAGGCCGTCCGCCTCGCGCCCAGCGACGCGCATGCGTACCTGGAAATCGCAACTTCGTATTCCCATCTCGGCAAGTACGCGGAGGCCTTGAGCTATTACGATCAAGCCTTCAAGCTGGAGCCATCGTGGATCACGCTTGGGAACCTGAACCACGAGTACGGCTTTACCTTTGCGGAGAGCGGCCAGCTGGACAAAGCCCGGAAGGTCTTCGATCTGGCCCTGGAAGAACCGAAGTTGAAAGGCAGGGGTTCTCGGTCCCACGCCATCTTGGATCTCTTTGAAGGCAAGTATGGAACGGCCCGGACGCGTTTCAAAGACGCGATTTCTTTCGATGACCTCAATCAAACACCGCTCAGCGCGAGTCGCGACCATCACTACCTGGCGATGGTGTTTGAGGGGCTCGAAGACAAGGCCCAGCAGCGCATCGAGCTCGACAAGGCGGCACGCTCCCTGAAGGCCGCAGAGGCGAAGCTCGGGCCGCAAGTCTGGCTTGCTACGCTTGTGGGAGTCTCCTACGCCCGGAGCGGAGCGGCCGAAAGGGCCGGCCAGATTCTGGAGGGTGTCAGAAAAGAAGCGGACCTCCAGAGTCCAGAGGAGAGCAGCCGGCTGCACCGCTTGGAGGGCGAAACGGAACTGGCCAGAGGCCGCCAGCCGCACGCCGTCGAACTCCTGCTGCTTGCGGACCACGAATACCGGAGCCCGTTCACTGTGGAGGCTCTGGCTCATGCCTATCGCGTTGCAGGCGATCCATCCAAGGCCATTTCAACCTACGAAGCGCTCATGGGGATGTACTCGCAGTCCATGAATTTCGAACCGCAACAGGCCTGGTTTTCGGCCCACTACGACCTCGCCGGCTTGCAATCCAGGCGCGGGGACCAGGCCAAGGCACGCCAGACGTTGGATGCGCTGTTGCGCTTCTGGGGACAGGGCGATGCCGACCTTCCTTTGCTGAAAAAAGCTCGCCGCCTGCGGCAGGAGATCGGGGATTGAGCCCAGCCGGGGGCCGTCGTTGTCGCCGCCGGTATATAATCCGCCGGAAGTGAAGAAGGCTCTCGCGCTCGGGGCATTCTTAGGGCTAGCGGCCCTCCCGGCCTGGGCGTGTGAGCCGATCCTTCCTTTCATTCGCACCGTGGCGCCGGCGTTGGCTTTTTCGGAATCCCTGGTGGCGCTGCTGCTGGTGGTGTTCGGGAAGTGCCTGCTGTTTCCCTTCTTTGAGCGAAGGATTTCCGTCCTGCGCGCGGCGTGGACGATGTTTCTGGGCAACGTGCTGACCAGCATCATTGGCGTGTTCGTCGCGGCGGCGATCGGGTCGGAGCCGGGAGTCGTGTTCGAGCCTTTGGGTTGGCTCTTCGTGTTGCTGCCAATCTTCCTGGTGTGCTGGCTGCCGACTCGCCGGCTGGTAGAGGTTGCTCCTCTCCGGTGGCTGGCGAAATCATCGCCCGGCGCACTGTCGGCATTCATGGTGATCGCTCTGTTCGTGAGCTGTATCACGTTTGCCGTATCGCAAGCCGCTATCGACACCCGCCACCTCGGAGTCTACTGGACGATCAAGGTGTGCGCGATCTTCTTGGCCCTGCTTCCCAGCGTCACGCTGACGACAGTCTGGGAGGAGTGGATGATTTGGCTTTGTTCCGCGCGTCCGCGAGGCGTCGATTATTTCACAACCGTTTTGCGAACGAACTTGTACGTCTTGCTCTGCACCATGGCCGTCGCCGCCGCGCTCATCCTGCCCCAGCGCCTGAAGTCGCCGGACTTTCTGGTGAAGCGGCATCCCACCGCTGTGGCCCAAGCGGAACGTTAACGCCCTGCCTAGGCGGCGAGAAAACTTGGAACGAGGCGTGCTATGGAATCGCTTATGCCATCGTTGGCCTTCCTTGCCAACGTGATCGGCAGGCACGCCGTCGTGTATCATAAGCTTGGCGGCTGGGCTGCCCTTGACCCTACGGCGAGGAAAAAGTACATTAAGGAGGAAGAATGTTTCGAGCACTCGATTTCTTCGCTGGAAGCGGCTTAGTTCGCCTAGGGTTGCAGCCGGAGTTTGACACGGCTTGGGCGAACGACAACTGTCCTAAGAAGCGAGCTGTCTATCTCGCAAACCACCCCAAGGATAAATTCTGCTCACTCGACGTGGAAGACGTAACAGGGGCCGAATTGCCGTCGGCAGATCTCGCGTGGGCATCTTTCCCGTGTCAAGATCTTTCACTTGCGGGCAACCTCCACGGCATCAAATCGGGAACTCGTTCCGGCCTCTTTTGGGAATGGATACGCATTCTGGACGAGCTTAAGGCGCTAGGCAAGTGCCCGCCAGTGCTGGTCGCTGAGAATGTCCTTGGGTTCCTCGTGGCGCACGAAGGCAAGAACTTCCGGCTCGCTTACGAAGCGCTGCGGAAGCGAGGATATTGGGTCGGCGCCTTAGTCATTGACGCGGAACTCTTTGTTCCGCAGAGCAGGCCGCGCGCATTTATTGTCGCTGTCAAAGAGGGTACGGTCCTACGGGGGCTGACTCAGGCGGCGCCTTCAGAGGGTTTCCATCCTGCCGGGCTGGTCAGAACTGCAGCTCTTATCGATGATGCGCAATGGGTCTGGTGGTCCTTACCATCGCCATCCGGCCGCACTTCTCTATTTGGCGATCTCTGCGAAAGAGATGCTCCCTGCGACGTTCCAGCGAAAACCCGCCAACTGCGGGCGATGCTCTCCAAATGGAACAAGGCAAAACTCGACAAAGCCATCCAGTCGAACACCTTCTTGGCGGGAACCGGTTATAGACGCATGCGGCCGGATGAGACAGGCCAAACCGTCCAGCGGCTTGAACTGAGGTTTGACGGCGTTGCGGGTTGCTTGCGAACGCCGAATGGAGGAAGTAGCCGCCAGACTGTCGTGATTGTCGATCGTGGCGAAGTGAGGTCGAGATTGATGACCGTGAGAGAGTGCGCAAGGCTCATGGGGGCGCCGGACACATATCTATTGCCCGGATCTTACAATGACGGCTATCGCGCAATGGGTGACGCGGTGGCGGCGCCCGTGACGCGCTGGCTGGCCCGCCACCTGCTTGCTCCTCTTGCGGATCGTTGCAGGAGTTCCGGTGCCCAAGTCGAAAACGAAAGATACGCTGGTTGCACCGCATGAAGTTGCGGCAATCCGCAAAACAATAAAGAAGTTTTTCGATTCAACGGACCGCCAAGGCAAACAGCCCTGTAGCGCGAAGTGTGGCGTGTATGTCTTTTACGACTACGATCGGGAACCAATCTACGTGGGTCAAACGTACGAGCGGGTTCGCGAGAGGATTGGTCGCCACCTGACGAACCAACGCAGCGACGCCGTGGCGATGAACGTGCTCGATCCATTTGAGGTTGCTGAAATTGAGGTTTTCCCTTTCTATGATCTCGAAAAACCACGCAAGGGAGAAGCTCGCAAGCGTTATATCGCCCGAGTAAGAAGCATACTTGACCGGGCGGAATACACCCTATACCGGAGAGTCTTGGAGGAGTCAGGCCTTAAGGCGGTCCTGAATGAAGGCGAGATAGCCAAGGCCAGGCTAATCCAGCTGCCGCCGTCGCACAGAAGTCGCATCATCCCCGATGACTTATTTCCTCAGCGAAAACACCCAGACGTTCGAATCGCGCGTCGCGCCAGCACCATCGCAGCCTTGGCCAGAGTGATCAGTGAACGACAGGTTACCGCGGGTCTTCGCCGGACTCTTCTCACGCAAGCTCGTCGACTGGAGAGCTTGGCTTCCCAGCGCCTTCTTGAACTCGAAGGCGGCAAGGGATAGAGAAGGGAATGCCTGATGTCCTCACTCGCAAGCAACGTAGCGCAACGATGGCGGCGGTTCGAGCCAGGGATACGACTCCGGAACTGACGGTCCGGCGGATGGTTCACTCCCTGGGATTCAGATACGGTCTCTATAAGAGCACGCTTCCCGGAAAGCCCGATCTTGTGTTCCTTAGGCGACGCAAGGTGATTTTCGTACATGGCTGCTTTTGGCACATGCATTCGTGTCCCCACGGAAAGAAAGGCCCAGCGACGAACAAAGCCTATTGGGACCGCAAGCGCAGACGGAATCGGGTTCGAGACCAAGAACACACGAAGGCCCTCAGAAAAACTGGCTGGAAGGTCCTTATCCTCTGGGAGTGCCGTCTCAAGAACGAGCAGATTCTTCGAAAGACCCTGTTGCGGTTCCTTTCCTAGCTTCTTTACAGTCACTTAATCATCTCGCCGCGGACGGCTGTGGTAATCTCGCCTTAATGCGCAAAGAAAACTGTCTGGTCATCGAAGACGATCCCGACATTGTCGAGCTGGTGCAGTACAACTTGAACCGCGAAGGCTTCGAAGTTTACGCCGCCAAGAACGGCGAAGCGGGCATTGTGGAAGCTTCGACGCGGCGTCCGTCGCTGATCCTGCTGGACCTGATGCTGCCCGGCATCGAGGGCCTGGAGGTCTGCCGCACGCTGAAGAAGAACGGAGCGACGCGCAACATCCCCGTGGTGATGCTCACCGCCAAGGGCGAAGAGAGCGACATCGTGCTGGGCCTGGAGATGGGCGCGGACGACTACGTGACCAAGCCCTTCAGCCCGCGCGAGCTCGTGGCGCGCCTGCGCGCGGTGCTGCGTCGCGGCGCGGTCAAGGAGGCCGGTCCGGCCGCGGGCGTGCTCGAAGCAGGGCCGCTGACCATCGATTCCGAGCGCCATGAAGTGACGCTTCAAGGGAAACCGCTGACGCTGACGCTGGCGGAATTTCGCCTGCTGCGCGCGCTGGTGGCCAACGCCGGACGCGTCTTCACGCGCGACCAGCTCGTCGAGAAGATTACCGCCGGGGAGAGCATCGTCACCGACCGCAACGTCGACGTGCACATCAGCTCCCTGCGCAAGAAGCTCGACAGCCTGGCCGATGCTATAATCACAGTCCGCGGAGTCGGATACAAGTTCAAGGACTGAACTAGGTTGTTTTCCTCGCCCTTCTTCTGGAAGCTCTACGCCACATTTACGGCTCTCGTCCTGGTGACGACGGCGGGCATCGGAGTGGTGCTCGACCGGCGCATGGAGAGTTCGCTCGTCAACGACGTCGAGACGTCGCTGCAGGAAAAGATCCTGCTGATGGAGCCCTATGCCGAGCGCGCCTTTGCCGGCCAGATCGACGCGCCCACGCTGGCGCAGGAAATCCCCCGCCTGGGCGGCGAGACCGGTGTGCGCATCACGCTCATCGCGCCGCTGGGCCGCGTGATCGCCGATTCCCAGGGCAATCCCGCGCAGATGGAAAACCACTGGAGCCGGCCGGAAGTACAGGAAGCTCTGGCGAAGTCCTTTGGGAAATCGCAGCGGACCAGCGCCACGGTCGGGCAGGCCTTCCTCTATGAGGCGCGGGCCGTGCGCTCGGGCGGACGCGTCACCGGCGTCGTGCGCATCTCGATTCTTCTGCAAACCGTGGAATCGCGCCTCGCCGCGCTGCGCGCCACGCTGGCGCTCGGCGCGGGCGCGGGAATCCTCGCCGCCCTGGGACTCGGATTGCTCGTGGCGCGCCGCATCACGACGCCCATTTCAGCCGAACAAGCCCAGCTTCGCTCCATGCTCGCGGGCATGGTGGAGGGCGTGCTCGCCGTCGACACGCAGAACAGCGTGCTCTTCTGCAACCGCGCCGCCTGCCAGATTCTGGGGATGAAGGACTTTGCCGCGGGCATGCGCCTGCAGGACCTCACCGACCGCCGCGACCTGCTGGAACTCCTCGAAGCGGCGCGGGCCGGCGCCGGCGCCGTCCACCGGGAGATGATGCTCGAGCGCGGCTCGGGCGATCTGATCCTGGAAGCGCACGCCTCCCTCTTCGAAGGCGGCGGGACGCGCAGCGTGGTGGTGGTGCTCGAGGACATCACTAACCTCAAACGTCTCGAGCGCATCCGCCGCGACTTCGTGGCCAACGTCTCGCACGAAATCAAAACGCCGCTGACCTCGATCAAGGGCTACGTCGAGACGCTGCTCACCGGCGCGCTCTTCGACGCGCAGAACAACGTCCGCTTCCTGAAGAAAATCGAAGACCACGTGGGACGCCTCACCAACCTCGTGCAGGACCTGCTCAGCCTGGCGAACATCGAGGCGCAGGAAGGCTCACTGCCGCTCGCGCCCGTCGACTGGCGCGCGGTCTTTGACAGCGTGCTAAGGCGCCACGAGGCGGCGATTCAGCGGAACGGGCTGACCTGCACGTCCGTGGTGGAACCCGGCACGCCCAACCTCACCGTGCTCGGCGATTCCGAAGCCATGACCCAGGTGCTTGACAATCTTTTGGACAACGCCATCAAGTACACGCCCTCGCCGGGCGAGATTCGCTTGGGGCTTTCGCGCGAGAACGGGCTGGTCTGTCTCGAGGTGGAAGATACCGGCATCGGCATCCCGGAGAAGGACCGGGAGCGCATCTTCGAGCGCTTCTATCGCGTCGACAAGGCCCGCTCGCGCGAGATGGGCGGCACGGGCCTGGGACTTTCCATCGTCAAGCACCTCGTGCAGGCCATGCACGGCGAAGTGCGCGTCGAGAGCGAAGTCGGCAAAGGCACGCGCTTCAGCGTCTTCCTGCCTGGACTGTAGGCGCGATCAGAACGTTACTCGCACTCCTAATTGAACCTGACGAGCGCCGCCGAAATAGTCCGCCCCAGGGGATTGGGTTGGGATGAGTGCGGTGTTGCTCGCAAAGGCAAGGCCGGTTTTCGGATTGATAGCGGCCTGCGGACTGCCGAAGGACGACTCGCCGTCGCTGCTGTAATACTTGTTCGATGCCCGCGTCAGATTGAAGCCCTCCACCGAGAAGTCCAAGCGCGTGCGCTCGCCGAACTTGAAGCTCTTCAGCAGTCTGAGATCCCAATCCAGAAAGCCGGGCTGGCGGAAGGTATTGCGGTAAGCGATCTTGCCGTTGATGACGGGCACATCGTTCACACTGTTCCCGTCGTTCTGCAGGTCCGCGCCGAGAACCGCCTTCACCGGAACGCCACTGTGCGCCAGGAATAGGGTGCTGACTGTAAAGCCGCGACCTAAATCGTAAACGACGTTGAGGTTGCCGTTATTGCGGATGTCGTTTTTGGACCATGCCGAATCCAGTTTCAAATTGTAGGTGTTGAGGGCCGTCTGTCGGTTGAAGTCCCGTTCGTTGGAATCGTCGTCGCGGTTGAACGCATGGGTGTAGTTCATGGCAAATTGAAGGCGGTGGCTCATGCGCCGCTGAATCGCCACCGTGAAGCCGTTATAGCTCGAGTGGCCCACGGACTGGTTCATGTCGATTTGTCCAACGCCGGGATCCGGGCGGGCGACCGCTGCCTTCAGCGTCTTGCCGGCCGAGTCCAGGAATACCGGACCCTTGGCATTATCCCAACTTGAGGCGTAAACCAGCTTGCCGGTCGAATCGAAGGTCGGGTAGACAGGCATGCCGTTCGGTAGGACGGTAGGTGCAAACAGGTTCAAATCGACCCGTCGTTGCAACGCCCACGTCGAGTTGCGGACGAATCCGAAGGTGACCGAGGTGTTGCGGTCGATTTTCTGTTCGATGGCCAGAGCTACCTGGCCGGACCGCGGATTCCGGTAGTCCTTGTCGAATGCGAAAATCGCGCCGACCAGCGGGGTCTTGACGCTGGGAAGGGTGTCCACACGCTTGGGAATGGTCAGGAAATTCACCAGGGTCGGATCCACATTGGTGTCCAGAACCAGGGTATTCACTCCGTTGTCGGTGAAAACCTTCTGCATGAGGTATCCGGGCGAATGAGCATCAAACAGGCCGCCCGACAAGCGCACCACAGTAGTGCCCTTGCCGAAGACGCTCCACGCGATTCCGAGTCGCGGCTGCCACATTCCCAGGTCGTTCGGGATGTGCATGGTGATCGGGTACTTCGGGTTTGGGGAGGGCGGCTGGGGATTCAGTTGGGCTTCCCATCGGAGTCCTGCGGTGACCGTCAGATCCCTACGCAAGCGGATCGAGTCGGTAACGAAGAGTGCGTGGTCCTGCTGGGTGCCATTGTAGGTGCCTTGGGTCCCGTTGGCCGCGATCGACTGCTGATAGCGAATGAGCTTCGACTTGTCACCGGCCAATGCCGCAAGGTAATCGCCCAGGTTAGCGAACTGATAGAGTCCCGAGTAGTTTGCCTCGCGCAATTGCTCTTCCGGATTCCAGTTGAAGTCGGCGCCAAACTTCAGACTGTGAATCCCGTGCATCCAGCTTAGGTTGTCGAGGACCTGCGTCTTCTTGACATTGTAGATCTCAAAGCCGGCCTTGCCGCCCCCGAGAACCGCCCAGTTGTCGCTGAAGTCGATTTCAGGCAGCAGACTCTGCGGCGTGAACAGGCGATTGTCATAGGCCCACTGGCCCCGCAATTCGTTGATCAGGGAAGCGGAAAAGACGCTCGTCAAGGCGCTCTTGACACCCTGGCTAGCCCGGTCGAGAGCCAGATTGTTGGTTACCGCGGCATTGGTCTGTCCGGTAGGTCCGTTGAACGTCAAGCCAAACTGCGCCGCATAGGTGTATTGCAGGTTCACGGTATGCTTTGGAGTCCATTGATAGTCGAGACGTCCGAACGCCACCAGGGGATTGTTCTTCCCGGCGAACGTGCCTTGCTGGCTGACGATGTCCGCGGGAATCGGTACGTTTCCAGAGGGGGTATTGAACTTGACGGTGTAGGGAATCGTGACCAAGTTCTTCTCCACCGCGGCGAAGAAGAACAGCTTGTCTTTTCGGAACGGGCCGCCGAAACTGCCGCCGAACTGATTCTGCGCGTTAGCGCTGGAATCGTTCCCAAAGGCGTCCTGCGAAGTCAGGCTGCCATTGCGATTGTTATAGAACGCTTCTCCATGGAAGGTGTTCGAGCCGGACTTCGTTACCACGTTCACATAGCCGGAGTTGGTGCGGCCCACTTCGGCCGAAGCGCCGTCGCGAACCACCTGGAACTCGCGGACCGCTACCTGCGGGAAGAAGTATTCGGATTGATTGGCGCCCCCGCCGCGCTGGCCGCCTTGCAGCGGATCAGCGAAGTCCACGCCATCGAGCGAGATGTTTACCAGATGGGAGCGCTGGCCGTTGACCACGATGCCAAAGCGGTTCTGCTCCTGCATCGAGTTTGGTGTCAACTGCATGAATTGCGCGAAGTTCCGGCCCCGGATCGGGAGGTCTTCGATGGCCCGCTCATTCAGGGTTGTGCCGTTCGAGACGTCGGCTTCGTTCACCACAACCGCTCCATCCACTACGGTTACCTCGGTGTTCACTCCGGCAATCGGCAGCGCCACATTGATCGTCTTGGTTTCGCCGACGGTGAGGGTAATATCCACTCGCGCGGTGGCAAAGCCCGGCGCGGTGGTTTCTACCGAGTAAAGCCCGACAGGCAGCGCGCTGGCGCGAAAGACGCCCTCCGGGCCGGTCTTCAGGTCCCGTCGCAACCCTCTCTGCGTGTCCAGTATGCGTACATCCGCACCCGCGACGGCCTTGCCGCTCGGGTCAGAGACGGTTCCTTCCAGAGCCGCGCGGCCGGTCTCCGATTGCGCCCCGGCGAACGTGCCGCCAACGAGGAGAAACAGTAAGCAGAGTGCAGTTGCCTTCATGATTGACCTTTCTGCTGGGTTGTATGGAACAGGCTGAGGATACCGGAATGCGTAAGCCTTTGGATTAAGGCTCAGTGAATTTCTGGTTAATTCGTCGCGCCCACGAGAGTCAAAAGCCGAAACGCTCCCGTACCCACCAGCGCGCCGAGGATTCCGCCGGCCACCACATCGGTGAAATAGTGCATGCCCAGCAAGACCCGCGAAACGGCGATGCTGAAGGCGCAGAACAGGAGTCCGGGCGCCATCGCCGGGTAATAGAGGATCAAGGGCAGGGAGATGGCAAAGGCGTTGATGGTGTGCCCGGACGGAAAGGAAAACTGGTCGGGGGGCATGAGCTTCGCCCAGCAATGCGGCTGGATGTCGTTCGGGCGCTTCCGGCGGATTTTTTTCTTCAGCGCCAGGAAGAGCGCGCTGCCCGTTGCCGAAGCCAGGCCGCAGGAGCCGATGGCCACGAAGCGATTCGAACCTCCGAACAGAAGGATCACCACGGCTAGGCTGTACCAAAGCCATCCGTCGCCTCCGCGCGTCGCATAGATGGCCCAGACGCGAATCCAGCGGGGCGCGGGCCAGCGTTGAATGCGGCTCATGAGCTTCCGTTCGCCGCCGTCGATCAAGTGCAGTACGTTTCGGGCGGTCATATGAGAGCCTCCGATACTCGTGGATTGGCGGGCAGCAGCGGCATCCGGTCCTGCCGGAGTCGCGCGGCCCAAACACGGGCGAAGATGGTTTCTCGAGTGAAGTGCGCGAGGATCGCCAGCGGGACGAGCGCCGCGAGCGGCGCGAGCAGGGCCGTCCAGGGACGTTCGTCCATCATGGCCGCAGCGGTCTCAAACACGGCTTCCGATTGACGGCGAAATCCGCCCGAGCCGCCGCGAACCCGTCCGCGCCGGTTGCGCAGTCCTTCCAGAAACTCGTTTACGTCGCGCGCTCCAGGGACTTCGGTGTACGCGCTTCCCGCCGCGCTGACCGTGTGCGCGTCGCTCCCGGCGACCATGATCTTGCGCAGGGCGCGCGCCAAGCGCGCGGCCTCGCGATTACAGCAGGCCAGCATCATTCCGTTGCGCGCCTCGATGGCCGGAAAAGCGCTCTCGAACCAGTCGAAGTCGGCCATGTCCCGGCGTCCCGTGAGGCCGGAGAAAACGTGGTTCACGCTGAAGAGCAGGCGGCGTTCGCGCAGACAAGCGAGCAGCGCCGGCAGGTCGTCGCGGCGTCGCTGGATCTCGATGTGATCGCGCTCGGAAATGCCGTATACGCCGAGGTGCATCGTGGTCCCGCTCGGCATGCGGCAGGTGGCTTCCTCGCTGAGGAAAAATCCCGGCCGCCCTCGCAGGGACTCGGCGGCATCGATCGAATCGTGATCCGTCACGGTCACCAAATCCATTCCGCGCCCCCGGAGATGCTCGTAGAGAGCTTCCGGCTCGGTGTAGCTTTCGCGCAAGAACGCTCCGAACCCCGGCAGGTCGCTCATGCCGGAGTGCCGCGTGTGCACGTGGAGATCGCACCTCATACCTCCATCAAACCGCGTTTCCGTAAGGGAAAGATGAATGTTCAGTGAAACGTTAGTCAATCGGAATGTTTTGGACACTTTCTGTGCAACACTCGCGGGAGGCTCTGATGCGGCCGAAGATTTTCCTGGTTTTTTTCGACGCCGGCGGAGGACATCGCAGCGCGGCCCGCGCCCTTGAAGAAACCATCCGGCGTCAGGAACGTCCTTGGGACGTGACGCTGCTGAACCTGCAGGAAGCTCTCGATTCTCTCGACATTTTTCGCGGCCTCACCGGCGTGCGCTTGCAGGATCTCTACAACCTGCTGCTGCGGCGCGGCTGGACGCTCGGCTTCCGCCACATGCTGCCGCTGCTGCGCGGCTTCATTTCGTTTTTTCGGCCGAGCGCAATCCGCCTGCTGATACGCCATTTCAGTGAGACGCGTCCGGACCTGGTGGTGTCGCTCATCCCGCACTTCAACAGCATCCTCTGCGAGAGCCTGCGGCAGGCCTGCCCGGGAGCGGCCTTCGTCACGATCCTCACCGATCTCGCCGACTACCCGCCGCGCTTCTGGATGGAAAAACAGGACCAGCACATCATCTGCGGAACGGAGAAGGCCGTGGAGCAGGCGCGCGCCGCCGGATTCGGGCCGCGCCAGATTCATCGCGCCTCCGGCATGATCCTGCATCCGCGCTTCTACCAGCCGGTGAAGGCCAGCCGCCGGATGGCGCGCGAGCAACTGGGACTCGATCCGGCCCGGCCGACGGGCCTGGTGATGTTTGGAGGCGTCGGATCGCCGGTCATGCTGGAGATTGCCCGCAGTCTCGACGGCGCGCCGTTGCAGCTCATTTTCATCTGCGGGCGCAACGAGCGGCTCCAGCAGAAGCTGCGCGCCCATCCCTTTCGCATTCCGGTGGTCGTCCTCGGATTCACGGAAGAAATTCCCTACTACATGCACGTGTCGGATTTCTTCATCGGCAAGCCGGGACCGGGCAGCATCAGCGAAGCCTTGAAGATGGGCCTGCCGGTGATTGTCGAGTCGAATGACTGGACCGTTCCGCAGGAGCGCTACAACGCCCTGTGGATCGTGGAACACCAGTACGGAATCGTGATCCCGAACTTCCGCAAGATTCACGCCGCAGTCTTCCAATTGCTGCGTCCCTCGAACTGGGAACCCTTCCTGGCCAGTGTCGGGAAGTTCGAGAACCGCGCCGTGCTCGAGATTCCGGACGTTCTCGCCCAGATTCTGGACCGTTCCCAAGCCCCCGCCGCGATGCCCGCGAGGCGTGATAAAATTAGAAGCTAGAAGGGATGCTGTCCCTCTTGCCATGCCTCTCGTCGCCGATTCCCGGGACCTTGGAGTCGATTCTCTCTACGAGCGCCTGAACAAGTTCGCGGCCGATCTTTTTCCTGGACGGTACACGAGAGCGTACGTACAACAGCTTGCCGGGATGGCGCAGGAAGTGCGGGCCCTCGCCGCGGCGAAGAAATCCCTGATCGTCGCGCACAACTACCAGTATCCCGAACTGCAGGAGGTCGCCGAGACGGTCGGCGACTCGCTCAAACTCAGCCAATACGTCGCCGCGCAAAAGGCCAGCCGCGTCGATTTCTGCGGCGTGCAGTTCATGGCCGAGACGGCGAAGATCATCCTCGGCGACTCGGCGCGCGTCTACATGCCCGATCTTCCGGGATGCTCGCTCGTCGCTTCCATCGATCCACGGCGGCTCGATCACTGGATGGCCGCGAACCCAGGCGGCATCGTCATCTCCTACGTCAATACCGACGCCGCGACGAAAGCCAGGAGCGACATCGTCTGCACGTCGCGGAACGCCGGCGCCGTGGTCGAGTATGCCGTCCGCGAGTATCCAGGACGCCGGATTCTCTTCCTGCCCGACAAGTATCTTGGAGCCGTCGTGCTGGCGCAGACCAAGGTCGATCCTGCGCTGGTCGATCTCTACGACGGACATTGCCACGTCCATGCGCGGATCGGCGAGACGGCGCTCGAGGACGCCATGGACCGCCATCCCGAGGCCGAGCTGCTCATTCATCCGGAATGCGGATGCGCTTCGGCGTGCATGGCCAAGGCCATGAGCGGCCGGCTGCCGTATCAGAAGGCTTATTTCCTCTCCACGGATCAAATGATCACGCACGCCGCCGCATCCGCGTCGCGCGAATTCGTTGTCGCCACCGAGACGGGGATGCTGTATCGCTTGCGGAAAGAGGTTGCCGGGAAAAAGTTCTATCCAGTCTCGGACCTGGCCGTGTGCGAATACATGAAGATGAACACGCTCGAGAAGCTGCTCGATTCGCTGCGGCTCGACCGTGTGGAGATCGTGCTCGACCCAGCCATTCGCGAACGCGCCCGCGCCGCCATCGAGCGGATGCTGGCCATCTCGTGACCCAGAATTGGGATGACCCAGCCACGCGCGACTTTCTGACGCGCGCTCTTCAGGAAGATATCGGCGCCGGCGATCTGACCAGTCTGGCCTGCGTTTCCAAGCTGTCCCAAGCGCGGGGAGTTTTTCAAGCCAAGCAGGACTTGGTGGTCGCCGGGATCGAGTTGCTTCCGATTCTGTACCCGTCCTTCAACATCCTGGCGCCGAGCGGATCCGCGGCGCAGTCCGGCGATGTGCTGGCGGAGGTGGGCGGGCCGGCGCGCCAGCTTCTGGCCCACGAACGCGTGACCTTGAACGTCCTGTGCCGGCTTTGCGGCATCGCCACCTTGACGCGCCAGTTCGTGGAGGCGGTCGCCGGAACCAACCTCGCCATCCACGACCCGCGCAAAACCACGCCCGGAAAGAGGCGCCTCGAAAAGATGGCTGTCGCCGCGGGCGGCGGCGTGAATCACCGCATGGGGCTCTACGACGCCGTCCTGATCAAGGAGAATCATGTGCAGGCCGCGGGAGGAATCCGCCAGGCGCTCGAGGCGGTTCACGAAAAAGCCCCGGAGGGCGTAGCGGTGGAAATCGAAGTCCGGATCATCGACGAATTGATGGAGGCGCTCGAGGCGGGAGCGAAATCGCTGCTGCTCGACAATTTCACGCCGGCCGCGGTCTCCCAGGCCGTGGACCTGGTGCAGGGCCGCGCGCGCGTGGAAGTTTCAGGCGGCGTGAATCTCGAGAATGTCCGCGCGTTCGCGCAAGCGGGGCCGGACGCCATCTCGGTCGGCGCTCTGACGCATTCGGCCCCCGCCGCGGATATTACTTTCCTGCTCTCAGAAATTCAGGCGCAGTGAGAACTGGATCTGACGCTGCGTGCCGAGTCCCACTTGGTTGGACACGGTCGAGGTCAGGTTGAAACCGCTTCCGGCGGCCGCCGCGGTGAGAGGCTGGCCGGGCTGCAGGTTTCCGGCGGCGGTTCCCAGGACGTTTGTGAAGCGCGGCTGCCCGCCGCTCGGCGCCTGGAAATTCGCCTTGTTGAACAAATTGTAGAACTCGGCGCGGAACTCGATGCTCGTCTTTTCCGTGATGTGGAAGCGCTTGTCGAGCGTCATGTCGAACTGCGCGATGCCCGGCCCGTGCAGCGCGTTGCGGGACAGGTTCCCGAACGTTCCCGGCTGAGGAATCGCGAACGCCGCGGGATTGATCCAGCTTGTCTCGCTCGTGTGGAGATATGGATCGACGCCGGCGATCAAGTCCGGACGGCGAATGTTGCGGCTGTTGCCGCCGCCCGGCACGTTCACAACGGCCAGCGAACCGGCGGGGCAGTTCGATCCGCTCATGTTGACGAATGCGCCCGAAGCGGTGACGCGGCAAACCACGTCCGGCCGCGTGATCAGCACTTCCACCGGGAGTCCGGTGCGAGCGTTGACGATGCCGCCGATCTGCCATCCGCCGAAGAGCGCGTCTTCGAGAGCGCCGGCGTTGCTCCGGAACTTGCGTCCCTTGCCGTAGGGCAGCTCATACAGCGTGCTGAAGTTGAAGGTCTGGCGCGTATCGAAATTATTCTGTCCGCGATCGGCGGCGAAGCTGTAATTGTTCGCTGCGGTGCGCGCTTCGTTGGACCCGCCGGAATCGCCGATATCGTGCGACCAGGTGTACTGCATGCCCATGGTCAGGCCCGAAGCGAAGCGCCGATTCAGAGTGGATTGCAGCGCATCGTAGTGCGACGTGCCGCCGCTGGTCTTGTAGTCGATCTCCGCGAAGCGCGGGCCGAACTCGCGCGTCACCGTGACCGCGTTCGTCGTCGGGTCGGTGCTGACGCCGGTGATCTTGTTGGTGATGCTGCGCAGGAAGAGGTTGCGTCCCTGGCTTCCCACGTAGGCCACCGTCAAGACCGTGCCGGCCGGCAACTGCTGCTGAATCGACGCCGTGTAGGAGAGGATTCTCTCCGGGATGCGGTAACCAGGCGCGTAAGCGCGCGGCTGGTAGCCGAGGGTCGGGCTGTTGATGTTGTAGGCGGAGACGACCGCGGCCGTATTGAGCGGATAGGCCAACAGGGCGCCGGACGAGATCGTCGTGCTGAGGCGATCGTTGGCTTCCGGCTGCAACTGGTCTTCGGTCTGTCCGGGGCCGTAGTAGAAACCGGAGCCGATGCGGAACACCGTCCGGCCGTGCAGGGCCTGCGGGGCATAGCTGAAGGCCAGGCGCGGCCCGAAGTTGAGTTTCGAGCTGGCGTACCAGTCGTCGGCATAGCCCGGGATGATCGTGCCCTTGGAAATGTCGAAGAACACGTCCTTGTTCCGGGATTCGTGCAGCGGGCTGTAATACTCGTAGCGCAGGCCGTAGTTCATGGTCAGTTCCGGAGTGATCTTCCATTCATCCTGCGCGTAACCGATGTAGTAGTTCTGATGCAGGTGGGCGAATCCGCTGAGACCCGTGAAGGGGCTCGTCCCGCTCAGGTCGCCCAGGAACTGGATCGAGGAGGGCTGGTTCGCGAGGAACGAGGTCACGTTGGAGAAACTGTAGGTCGTTCCGCCCTGCTGGTCGTTGCGCATCCATAGCGGGCGATATTCCACGCCGAACTTGAGGGTGTGCGAGCCCTGTACGATGCTGAGGTTATCGATGAACGAGAACGTCCAGTTCGTGTAAGGCGCGCCGCGTCCGTTGAAGGCGCTGCTGAGGCGAATCAACCCGGTCGGGATTGCGATCCCGGCGGAACCGGCCTGTCCGGCGAGCCCCGAGAGCGCGACCGATCCGCTCAGATTGAGCGTGACTCCGTTGATGTTCGCGTCGGGAGACGGACCCGGCACGCCGGCGACGCGCGTCTTGGCGGCGTTGTATCCGAACTTCGCTTCGTTGACGATGTTGCCCGAATAAATCTTCTGCCAGCTTAGGACGCCGTTCTGCGGCACCATGGTGGTGAGATAGCGGCTCAACGTGGAATTCTGCACCTGGTCAGAATCACCCTGGTCGCGGAAATACCGCGCATAAAAGCGATTGCTACCGTTCGGCGCGTAGTCCACGCGGATGCTGCCGGAAGTCTCGTTCACCGCTCCGGGGGCAAAGACGTTGACGATATCGAGGTCCGCGTTCGAAGAGGCAATCTGGCCCACCGGGAAAGCCTTGAGCAGCGGCTGTATCGCCGGCACGGCGCGGGCCCGCGCTGCGGCGCTCAGCGTGGACTCGACGATCGGCGCGCCGGTGCGCTGGCGCAGTCCTTCGACGCCGGCGTAGAAGAACAGCTTGTCCTTGATCACAGGGCCGCCGACCGATGCGCCGAACTGGTTCAGCCGCAATTTCGAATTCACCGCGCCGTCGAAGAAGTTGCGCGCGTCCAAGGCATTGTTGCGAATGTACTCGAACAGGCTTCCATGCCACTGGTTGGTTCCGCTCTTGGTGATGACGCTGATCTGCCCGCCCGTTCCCGTACCGTACTCGGCCGGATAGTTATTCGATTCGATCCGGAATTCCTGCACGTTCTCGAGGCTGGTCTCCAGGCGGAACAGCGACGTGGTCTCGCCGTTCAGGTTGCCGGGATTCGAGTCCACGATTCCGCCGCCCTCCACGCCGTCGTAGCGCACCGCGTTCTGGTCGGTGGCGCGCCCGCTGAAGCGGATGTCGTCGAACGAGCCGGAGCCGGCGTTGGTCGCGCCGGGGGTCATCAGGTAGAGCTGGGAAATCTGGCGGCCGTTGAGAGGCAATTCAGCCACTTCGCGCCGGGCCACATTCAGTCCGATGCGCGCGGAGCTGGTGTCGATGGTGACCACCTCGCCGCCCATGACCGTCACTTCCGTGGCCACAGCCGCGGGCTTCAGGACGATATTGAGGTTACGTTCTTGACCCACACCCAACCGAATCTCGGAATACTCCGTCGGTCCCAGGCCGCTGCTCTTGGCGACCGCTTTGTACATCCCCGGCTGCAGGCCGGTGATGACGAAGTTCCCCAGTTCGTTGGTCGTGGCAGTGCGCTCGCCGCTGGTTCCCAGGCTGGTGACCGTGATGATTGCGCCGGGCACAACAGCTCCTTGCGTGTCCGTGACTGTGCCAACAAGACGCGCTTGGTCGGTCTGAGCGAAAGCGACCGTCACGAGGAACGAAAGTGTCAGGACAGCCAGAGCGACTCTCTTGAGGGTCATTGCGTAATCTCCCTTTTGGATTTCGTCGCCAGTCTATCGGAGGGACCGTAAAGATCGGATTAAGGCCGAATGAATAGTTGAATAATCAGCGGCGGTTCCGCTCTTTCAACGTGTTACGCAGGGAAGGTTATCTTGTTGGTCATCGCTCTTTTGCGCTGCCCACGGCAAACAGGTCGTGCTCGGCGCGGATGTACATCATGCCGTCGGAAATGGCCGGCGTGGACATCAGCAACTGGCCGAGGTGATTCGTCCCCAGCAGCTCGAAGGTCGCGCCCGCCTTCACCACGAAAACGTCGCCGTCCTCGGACGGCAGGTAGATACGGCCGTCGCTCGCGACCGGCGATCCGCTGAAGCCGCTGCCTTGGTGCGGGATGCGTCCTTGATATTTCTCTTCGCCCGTGGCCAGGTCGTAGCAGACCAGGATGCCCTGGTTCTTCAGCGCGTAGAGATAGCCTTGATAGATGAGCGG